>PCVX01000069.1:3337-15121 GCA_002796105.1 Candidatus Omnitrophica bacterium CG11_big_fil_rev_8_21_14_0_20_63_9
CCGAGCGCCCCGAAAAAGGTGGCTGGGTGGAAGGTGCCCGCGCCCATCGCCATATCGTAGGGCTGGACGATGGCGCAGTCGCGCTTCTCCCAGAACGTGTCGAGCGTGCGAATGAGCCGTTGGAGCTGCATGGTCAGGCGAGCACGGTTTTCAAGGGGCGGTCAAGCCGCCACCTGAGAAATTCTTCAAGACGCTGGCGCAGCCCGGTGATCACGTGCTCGGCGAGTGCCGGCGGCTGGTTGGTGTGCGAGAGCGCGTGCAAGGTGTCCAAGAGCTCTGCGTCGGCCCGGGGCGCGCGTGGATCCTGGTGCAGGCACGCCGGGCACAAGAGGCCGCCCTGGCGCGCGCTCCAGTACCCTTCCCGGTCCAGCTCGCGGTTGCAGCCGGTGCAGGAATCCACCTGCGGTTGGAACCCGGCCAGGCGCAGCAACCGCACGGTGAAGTGCATGTCGATCGTCCGGACCTGCCCGGCGCTGAGTGCTAGGCGCTCCAGCGTATCCTTCAGCAGTCCGTAGACCAACGGGTGCGGCTGTTCAAGCGGCATGACCACGTCGGTGAGCTCCACACAGCGGGCGGCGGCGCGGGCGGTGTCCAGATCCTGCTGGATCGATGAGAGCGGCGAGAGGAGATCGCATTGGCTGATGAGGTGCAGCTGGCTGGTGCGCGTGTCGTAGAACACGATGCGGTTGACCGTCATCGGCTCCATCGCGCTGTGATGCCGGTTCGGGTACGTGCGCAATCCTTTCACCAGGCCGCGGAACTTGCCGTACCGGTCGCTCAGCAGACTAACGATGACGCTGGTCTCGCGGTACAGGTAGCGGCGAAGCACGATGACGTCGGTTGTGTGCAGGCTCATTGGCCGGCGCGGGCTGACAGCAAGTCGTTTTCGAGGCGGCGCATCCGCTGCTGCTGCGCGCGCGTGCGATCGTCGTGGCCGAGCCAGTGCAACAGGCCGTGCGCCACGTAACGCGCCAGCTCCTCGCGGTACGCCAGCCCATGCTCGGCGGCGTAGGCCCGCGCCGCCGCCGGCGCGATCAGGATCTCGCCGACCAGCGGCTCCCCTTCCTCGTAGCGGAAACTGAGCACGTCAGTCGGGCGGTCATGCCGGAGAAACCGCCGGTTGAGCTGGCGCATGCGCGCGGCGTCGATGAACGTGATCGCGATTGTGCCGCCAACACGGATGCCTAACCGCCGCGCCGATCGCTGCGCAAAGCGGGCGAGCGCGCGCACAGGCACCGGCAGCCGCCGCTGGGCGTTTACCACGTTAAGCCGAACGGTGGTTGCCCTGCTCATACGCCTGGATAATGGCCTGCACCAGCTCGTGGCGCACGACGTCCTGCGCACTGAACGGAATAAATTTAATCCCTGGGACCTTCGCAAGGAGCCCCTGGACCTGAATGAGGCCGGAGATCTTCTCTGTCGGCAAGTCAACCTGGGTCACGTCGCCGGTGATCACTGCTTTGGAGTCGAACCCTAAGCGCGTGAGAAACATCTTCATTTGCTCACCGGTGGTATTCTGGGCTTCGTCGAGGACAATGAACGCGTCATTGAGCGTTCGACCGCGCATGAACGCCAGAGGGGCCACTTCGATGATGCCCCGATCGATATAGCGCTGGACCATATCGATCTCCATCATCTCATAGAGCGCGTCGTACAGCGGGCGCAGGTAGGGGTTGATCTTCTCGGCCAGGTCGCCCGGCAGATACCCGAGCCGCTCCCCGGCTTCGACCGCCGGGCGGGTCAGGATGATGCGGGACACTTCGCCCTTCGTCAGGTTCTCCACCGCCATGGCCATCGCGAGATAGCTCTTCCCCGTTCCCGCAGGACCAACGGCAAACACGATGTCATGGCTGCGCATCGCATCGACGTATGCTTTCTGGCCGGGCGTGCGCGGCAGCACGAAGCGCCGCTTGGAAGGCACGTCGATGCGCTCCTGGTACATTTGGCGCAGCTGGATCAGACGGGGGTCGTTGATCGCCCGCAGCGCGTACTCGACGTCTTCCTTATGCAGCGGCGAGCCGGATCGCACGATGACGAGCAGATCGTCAAACAGCCGGGCGGCCTTGCCGAGATTGACCTCCGGGCCGTTGATTTTGACTTCGCCCGCCCGCGCCACGACCGACACGCCCAGCGCATGCTCGATCTTGCGCAGGTGCTGGTCATGCTTGCCGAAGAGGGCCAGCATCTCCTGGTCGTTGCGGATCGTGACGGATTGCTCTGGCATGAGGCTTACTTCTTGAACGTCATCCCTTCGTCTTCGTCAGCCGGAAACTCCTCGCCGCCCGAGCCGCGGGGAATCTTGAGCGTCATGCCCACGCGCACGCGGTCAGGGCTCTTGAGCAGCTCGCGGTTCGCCTCGAAAATCCTACGCCAGTGGTTGGCGTTGCCGTAGACCTCAGGCTTCGCGGCAATGGACCAGAGCGTGTCGCCCTTTTGGACCGTATAGGCGTCGAAGAGTGCCGGCCCGGCCATCGGAGCGGCGGCCATTTCCTCGGTATCGGACGGCTCAGACTCGCGGGAGAGCACATCCTCCAGGCCCACCTTTCTGCCGGAGGGCTTCGCCTTGTAGAAACTGGGGATCTCGACATCGGCGCCCATCATCTGGCGCGTGGTCCTCTGGTCGCTGGGCGAGGGCGGCGTGCCGGCCAGGTAGCCGCGATTACCGCTTTCCAGCGCCAAATCGACCCGGGGCATCTCGATGACCCGCGCGGCGGTGCGGCAGCCGCTGATGATGACCAACCCCAATAAGCCCCAGACGATCCGTGTGGCTCCCCTCATCCCGTCCCCCTGTGGTTATTTGCGCGGTGTGAGTACCGCAATGCCCAGTTCTTTGAGTTGAGCGTCCGTGACGGTGGACGGCGCGTCGGTCACCAGGTCCACTGCCTTCTGTGTCTTCGGAAATGCGATGACGTCGCGAATGGACGTCGCGTGCGTGGCCAGCGCCACGAGCCGGTCGATGCCGACCGCGAACCCGCCGTGGGGTGGTGCGCCGTACGCAAACGCCCGCAGCAGGAAACCGAACCGCTCGCGGACGGTCTGCTCATCCAGACCCAGCACCGAGAAGACCGCACGCTGCATCTGTGCGTTGTGGATCCGGATGCTGCCCGAGCCAAGCTCCATGCCGTTGAGCACGAGGTCATACGCGCGTGCCCTGACCTTGCCCGGCTCGCTTGACAGCATCGCCGCGTCGTCAGGATGCGGCGAGGTGAACGGGTGGTGCTCGGCGTTCCAGCGCTTGGCCTGGTCATCCCACTGGAAGAGCGGAAAATCGACGACCCAGCAAAACGCCCAGGGCTGCTCGGGCGTGCGCAGGTCCGGCTTATCGCTTTGGTATTTCGTCTTCGCCTCGTGGTGCGTGATGCGCGGAAACGGCGTGGTCAGCGGAATCTTCAGCTCATCCACAAACACGCGGCGAATGACTTCTTCAATGACGCCTAACACATCTTCCTGGTCCACGAACGACATTTCAAGGTCCAATTGCGTGAATTCCGGCTGCCGGTCCGCGCGCAGGTCTTCATCGCGGAAGCAGCGGGCGACCTGGAAGTAGCGTTCCATCCCCGCCACCATGAGGAGCTGCTTGAAGAGTTGCGGCGATTGCGGCAGTGCGAAGAACCGGCCAGGGTTGACGCGCGAGGGCACGAGATAGTCGCGCGCGCCTTCCGGCGTGGACTTGGTGAGGATAGGGGTTTCGATTTCAAGGAAGCCGAGCTCGCTGAGCGTTGTGCGCATGCGGTGCACGATTTTATGGCGAAGAATCAATTTGTGTTGGCTGGACGGCCGGCGCAAGTCAATGTAGCGCCACTGGAGCCGGACCTCTTCGGAAACTTCAAGCTGGTCGTCCACTTCAAACGGCGGTGGTGTGGCAGGGTTCAAGACGACCGCTTCGGCGGCTTGCACTTCCACCATGCCCGAGGGCAGCTTCGGGTTTTCCGACCCTTTGGGCCGGGCCCGCACGTTGCCGGTGATGCGCAGCACGTACTCAGGCCCGAAGCCTTTAGCCTGCTGGTGCAGCTCAGGCTTCGACTTGGCGTTAAACACGACCTGGGCCAGGCCGGAGCGGTCCCGCAAATCGAAAAAGCTCAGCCCCCCATGGTCGCGCCGTCGGTGAAGCCAGCCGCACAACGTCACGGTTTGACCGATGAGCGATTCCGTCAGCTCGCCGCATCCATGCGTTCGCATCATCGTGGACGTATCCTTATGAGGAGTGGCATGACGCCTTGGCGGGTCCGGCTATCTCCTCCGCGAAGGAGGCGAGGCGCACGGTCCGCTGGCTGCCCTGTCCTAAGTCCTTGATCGTGATCGTCTGTTCCTGGAGTTCCTTCGCGCCCAACACCGCGACAAACTGGCAGCCGGACTTGTCCGCTTCGCGCAACTGGGCCTTGAGGCTCTTGCTGTCGTAATCCATCGTGGCGGGCACGCCCCGGCTGCGAAGCGTTTGGATCAGCCGGAACCCTTCACCGGTCAAGTCGGGCTGTGCGATCGCCAGATACACGCCGCGGCGGCTGGCCGCGGCATCAGCTGGTTTGACGTCTCCTGAAGCCGCCATGAGGACGCGCTCGATCCCCGCGGCAAAGCCGAACGCGCCGACCGAGGGGCCGCCTAGCTCTTCCACCAGATGGTCATACCGCCCACCGGCCGCCACCGCATCCTGCGCGCCAAGACCCTTGGCGCGGACTTCGAAGACTGTGCGAGTGTAATAATCCAAGCCGCGCGCAAACGTCTTGGTGTCGTCATACGCGATACCGGCGCCCTTCAAGCCCTGCCGCACGTCATTGAAATGCGCGGTGCAAGCGTCACACAGGAGAAAGGGGGAGCCCTTGAAGTCCCAGGCGATCTCGTGGCACGCGGGATTTTTGCAGTCCAGCACCCGAAAGACGTTCTTCTCAAAGCGCGCCTGGCACTCCTTGCACAGCTTGCCGAGGTGCGGCCGCAGCCGCTTGCGCAGCGCTTCGGCGGATCGCCGCTGGTCGTCCCGGCAGCCCATGCTGGAGAGCCAGACGTCGGTGCTGGCCACGCCGCAACCGCGCAGGATTTCCACGCACAGCGTGATGGCCTCGACATCGACCCACGGGCTGGAGGATCCGATGGCTTCCGCCCCATATTGGTGGAACTGGCGGAAACGGCCGGCCTGCGGCCGCTCGGCGCGGAACATCGGCCCCAGATAGAACAGTTTGGCAAAGCCTTGGTTCTTGTCGAGATGGTGCTCCAGGTAGGCCCGGACGATCGAGGCGGTGCCTTCCGGCCGGAGCACGATCTCGTGCCCTCCCCGGTCCTCGAAACGGAACATCTCTTTCTGGATGATATCGGTCGTTTCGCCCACCGAGCGCAGGAACAGCGCGGCGTCTTCAATGAGGGGTGTGCGAATCTCGCTATATCCGTAGAGCTTGGCAAGCCGGCGGGCGGTGTGCTCCACGCGGCTCCACTGATGGACCGTCTCGCCCAGCAAATCGGTTGTGCCGCGCAGTGACTGCAGCGCCATGAGCGTCAGTTCCACTCCACGTGACCGGGCGGACTCCAGGAGACTGCCTGGCGGATGGGTGGGAGGGATCGAGGGATTATTTGATGTCCTGGCGCATGAGAAGGCCAGGCTTAAAGACCACAACGCGCTTGGGGGGCACCGGAACTTCCTGCCCAGTTTTCGGGTTGCGACCCCGCCTGGGCGCCCGCTGCCGCACCTTGAACACGCCGAAATTGCGCAGCTCGACGGTCTTCCCTTCCTTGAGGCTGCCGACAAGATGGTCGAGGCACCGCTGGATCACCCGCTTCACATCCACCTGGGTGACCCCGGTGTCCTTCGCCACCATGAGCACTAAGTCCTTCTTAGTCAGTGCCATAGGAAGAGCTAAATTAACATAGATGCGGCGAACTTGTCAATGAATTCCTGAACGAGGCTGGAAGGCCGCGGCAGGTTTTGGCGGCTGCCGCTTGATCGTCACCGACGACTCGCCCAGCAGGCGGTGGAGCTCTTCCAGAAGTTCTTGGCGCGGCTCGACTTTGAACTGCTCAGGCAGTCGCAGGCGCATCGCAGGCTGGTCCGGGGTCTCAAGGCGCAGGTAGATCGGCACCGCCCCGGGAAAACGCGCCAGCAACCCCTTGAGCTGCTCGAGCAGATCCTTTTCGCCATGCCGCTGCAGCACCAGCTCCATCGCCTGGGCGAGCTTGCTCGCGCCCTGCTCAATGGGCACGATCTGCTGCGCGATCAAGCGGGGCCGGTCCTCCCGGATCATGATTCTTCCCTCGACGAACACCACCGCATTGGGCTTTAGTTGGGGTGCGAGCTGCGAAAAGCTGTTGGGAAAGATCAGCACCTCGACATCGCCCTCCAGGTCTTCCAGCATGCAGACCGCCATTTGCTCATTGGTCTTTTTGGTGGTGGTCAGCTTGATCTTTGTGAGCATCCCGCCCACCGTCACAATCGCCCCTTCCTCCACATGGAGAAGCTGTTGCGAGGTGGTCGTGCCCAACGTCTTGATCGTGGTCTCATACCGCGCCAGCGGATGGCCCGAAACGTAGAAGCCCAGCAGCGCTTTCTCAAACGCCAACTTCTGGCTTTCCGGCCAGTCGCGCAGCCGGTTTGCCGGCGAGGGAGCGGCAGCCGGATCAGGCGCTGAGGCCGCGGCCAGCTCATCAAAAAGCGTCATCTGGCCGCGTACGCGGTCTTTCTGGATGGTCGTGGCCTCCTCCATCGCCTGGTCAAGGTTAGCCAGCAAGGCGGCCCGCGACAACCCCATGCTGTCGCAGGCCCCGGCCTTGATCAGGCTTTCGCACACCTTACGGTTCACCAGGCGCAAGTCCACGTCGCGGCACACCGCCTCAATGCTCTGGAACCGGCCCAGGCTTTCGCGCGCTGCGATGATGGAGTCGATCGCCCCGAGCCCGACGTTTTTGATCACGCCCAGCCCGCAGCGGATCGACCGGTCATCCACCGCGGTAAAGGCTGACTGGCTCTCGTTCACGTCAGGCGGCAGCACCCGCAGCCCGGTGCGCTTGCCCTCATCGAGGTAGACCACGAGCTTGTCGGTGTTGCCCATTTCGCTGGTGAGCAGCGCGGTCATGAACTCGACCGGGTAGTGCGCCTTCAAATACGCGGTGCGGTAGGAGATCATCGCGTAGGCGGCGCTATGGCTTTTGTTGAAACCGTAGCCCGCGAAGTGCTCCATCAGATCGAAGATCCGGTTGGCATGGCGGTCGCTGATGCCGTTCTTCTTGCAGCCATCGACGAAGGCCTTGCGCTGCGCTTCCATGACGTCGGCGATCTTCTTGCCCATGGCGCGGCGCAGCAGGTCGGCTTGGGCGAGGGAGAAACCGGCCAGGTCGCTGGCGACGCGCATCACCTGTTCCTGGTAGACGATCACGCCGTAGGTCGTTTTGAGGATCGGCTCAAGCCTCGGATGCTCGTACTTGATGGGGATCTGCCCGTGCTTGCGCTTCATGAACTCATCGAGCATCCCGGAGCCGATCGGGCCCGGCCGGAACAAGGCGATGACGGAGATGATGTCCTCGAATTGGGAGGGCTTGATCTTCTTGAGCAGATCGCGCATCCCCGAACTTTCCAGTTGGAACACGCCCATGGTTTCGGCGCGCGCCAGCAGCTGGTAGGTCGCCGCATCATCCAGCGGCAGCGCCTCCAAATTGATCAACACCCCGCGGCGGCGCTCGGCGAGCTTCACCGTTTCGCTGATGACGGTGAGCGTGCGCAACCCCAGCATATCGATCTTCAGCAGCCCGATGTGCTCCAGCGACGTCATGTCGAAGCCGGTCGTGATCGAGCCGTCGTTGCTCTTAAAGAGCGGCGCGTAGTCGGTCAGCGGCTTGTCGGCGATCGTGATGCCCGCCGCATGCGTCGAGGCATGGCGCGTGAGGCCTTCGAGGACCAGCGCGGTGTCCATGAGCTGCTTGATCTGCTCGTTGGTGCGGTACAGATGAATGAGCTCCGGCACTTCGGCCAGCGCGCGCGAGAGCGTGATGTCGAGTTCGTTGGGGATCAGCTTGGCGAGCCGGTCCGCCTCGGCATACGACATCTTCATCACGCGGGCGACGTCTCGCACGACCGCTTTGGCCTGCATCGTCCCGAACGTGATGATCTGGGCGACGCTCGTTTTGCCGTACTTCTGGATGACGTACTCGATGACCTCGCCGCGCCGCTCGTAGCAAAAGTCGATGTCGATATCCGGCTGGGTCACGCGCTGGGGGTTGAGGAAGCGCTCGAAGAGCAAGTCATAGCGCAGCGGATCGATGTCGGTGATCCCCAGGCAATAGCTCACGAGGCTGCCGGCGGCCGAGCCGCGGCCCGGACCCACCGGGATGCCCCGCTCTTTCGCGAAGCGCACGAAGTCCCAGACGATGAGGAAATAGCTCGTGTAGCCCGCCTGCTGGATCACGGAGAGCTCATGCTCGAGCCGCTGCTTGAGCGCGTCGCTCTGCTGCGGGTAGCGGCCGTGCAGCCCGTTGGCGCACAACTCGCGCAGATAGTCGTGCTGCGGCTTGCCCTCGGGCGGCTCGTAATGCGGCAGGTGCAGCTTGTTGAATTCCAGCTCGACGTTGCAGCGGTCCGCGACCTCCAGCGTCGCGGCGATGGCCTCGGGCTCTTCCTCGAAGAGCGCTTTCATCTGCTCCGCGGACTTCAGAAAAAACTCCGGCCGTTCATACCGCAGCCGGTGGGGATCGTCGATCGTCGTCTGGGTCTGGATCGCCATGAGCGCGTCATGCGCCTCGGCGTGTGATTGCTCGATGTAGTGCACGTCGTTGGTGGCGACGCACTTGACCCCGGCATCCTGTGCCAGGCGCTTGAGCAGCGGGCGCGTCCGGTCTTCCAGCGGCAGCCCGTGGTTTTGCAGCTCGACGTACACGTTCTCCTTGCCTAGGATGTGGATGAGGTCGTCCAGCTCGCGGCGGGCCAGGTCGAACTGGTCCTGCGTCAGGTGCACGTTGAGCACGCCCTTCAAACAGCTGGTGAGCGCAATGAGACCGTCGCGGTGCTGCAGGAGCACTTCCTTATCGATGCGCGGCTTGTAGTAGAACCCTTCGAGGTAGCCGATCGTCACCAGGCGCGTCAGATTGGAGTAGCCTTGCTCGTCTTTGGCGAGGAGCACCAGGTGGGAGTTCGAATCGCGGATCCCGGTGCCGGAACGGTCCAAGCGGTGCTTGGGAGCGAGGTAGGTCTCGCAGCCGATGATGGGCTTGATCCCATGCTTGGTGCAGGTTTCGTAGAATTCCACCGCGCCGAACAGGTTGCCATGGTCGGTCATCGCCATGGCGGGAAACTTCAGCTCGGCGGCGCGCTTAACCAGCGGGGTGATGCGGCAGGCGCCATCCAGGAGGGAGTAATTCGTATGCACATGCAGGTGAACGAACTCAGCGTGCAACATAGGATTCCATACTAGTGTAGGAGCTTCGCGGAGACTTGGGAAGGAAAAACTGCCTTACCCCAATTCGTTGATGCGGTGGATCAGGCCGACGAGGCGGCCGAAGTCCTTCCGGGTGAACTTCAAGATCAGGCGCGGCAGGTCCTGGAGCTTGGGCTCGTCCGACTCCTGTGGAAGCGCCCCGCCCTGCCGGATGGCGGTGCCGGCGCGGAGGATGTCGCGGAACTCCTGGTTCAGCCGGCGCAGCGAGGCGGCGTCAAGCGCCCGGTGGAGCCGCAGCACCAGGTAATCGCCGACGTACCGCTGCGAGTGGTACACGCGGTAGAAGCCCAGCACGTGCTCGGCGGCTTCCTCGGGCGAGCGGGCGATCTGGTAGATCGCGCGGTCGGACGCGGAAATCATGCCCCCATGGATGAGCTGCTGCTCGAAGAACCGCAGCATGGGGTCCCAGAACGTGCCGCGCGGCGTGTCCACGAACACGATGGGGCGCGGGTCGGACTTCCCCGTCTGGACCAGCGTCAGCGACTCGAACCCTTCATCCAGCGTGCCGAAGCCTCCGGGAAAGAGCGCGGTGGCATGGGATTCCTTGATGAAGAGGAGCTTGCGCGTGAAGAAGTACTTGAAGTTGACCAGCTTGGTGTCGCCGGCGATGACCGGATTAGCTTCCTGCTCGAAGGGCAGCCGGATGTTCAGCCCGAAGCTGGCGATGCGCCCGGCCCCTTCATGGCCCGCACGCATGATGCCGCTGGCCGCGCCGGTGATGACCGTCCAGCCGGCGTCCACCATGAGCCGCCCAAAGGTTTTGGCCATCGCGTACGCCGGGTGGCGGCTCGAGACGCGGGCGGAGCCGAACATCGCCACTTTGCGCAGGTGCCGGTACGGACGGAATATCTTGAAGGCGTAGCGCAGCTCTTTGAGCGCCGTATTGACGAGCTTCAGGTCTCCGGTCGAGGCCTCATCCTGGCCAAGGCGGTAGATCGAGACGATCGTTTCCGCCAGGAGCCGCTGGTCGAATTCGTCGCCGAAGGATTTGACGAGGCTGGCGATGGCGTTGTCGACGACGGGATTGCGGGTAGTATACGGTCGCGGTGGAGGCATTGGTTTGTGCGCTAGTCTATCCTAAATAAGCTGATTACGGAAGGGCTGTACGGTGCTCTTCGCGCGCCGTCGCGTAGATCTCCTTCGCCGCGCGCGCGTTCATCAGCGCGATTCCCAGCCCCACGATCAGATCGGGCCACGCGGATTGGACGTACACCGTGACGAGTCCAGCGCCGATGATGGCGATGTTGGCCAACACGTCGTTGCGCGCTGAAAGGAATGCTGCGCGGCTTAAGCTGCCGGCGCGCCGACGATGGCGGGTCAGCAGCAGCGCACAGGTAAGATTCACGACGAGCGCCCCGGCGCCTGCAAGCGCCAGCGGCAGAGGATCCGGCGGTACCGGCAGCGAGAACTTCCGCCACGCGGTCCACAGCGTGGCAATTCCCGGGATGAGCAAAATACCGGCCAGCGCCATGCCCACGCGCGCGCGTCGCACCGCACTCCACCCCAGCGCGACGAGGATCAGGAAGTTCACCGAGGCGTCTTCCAAAAAGTCGATGCTGTCGGCGAACAGCGAGACCGACTCGATCGCGAGCGCGACCGCGAATTCGATCCCGAAATACGCCAGGTTCAGGATCGCCACGAGGCGCACCGCCTTCCGCAACCCCGCGCCTCCGGTCGTAATTCTCGGCTGTCTAGAGCCGCGCATGTCGAAGCCGCAAGGCATTGCCGATCACGGACACCGAGCTGAAGCTCATCGCCGCCCCGGCGATCATGGGGTTGAGCAGCAAGCCGGTCCACGGGTACAGGATGCCGGCTGCAACCGGCACGCCCAGCGCATTGTAGATAAAGGCGAAGAACAGATTCTGCCGGATATTGCGCATGGTCGCGCGGCTCAAGCGGCGGGCGCGGGCGATGCCTCGCAGGTCGCCCTTGACCAAGGTGACCCCGGCGCTTTCCATGGCCACATCCGTCCCGGTCCCCATGGCGATGCCCACATCGGCGGTTGCCAGCGCCGGCGCATCGTTGATGCCATCGCCCGCCATCGCGACCAGCGCCCCTTGCGCCTGAAATGCCTTCACGATGGCACCCTTATGTTCAGGCGCGATACCGGCCCGTACGTCTTCAAGCCCGAGCTGATCCGCAACGGCATGGGCGGTGAGCTGGTTGTCACCCGTCACCATCACCACATGAACCCCCTCGCGCCGCAACAGATCGATGGCTTCCGGCGTTGAGTGCTTGATAGGATCCGCCACTCCGAGGAGGCCTGCCACCACCCCATCGATAGCGACGAACATAACCGTCTGGGCCTGGCGCCGCAACGACTCCACCTGAGGGAAGATCTGCGCAAGGGACGCGCCCAGCGTGGCCATCAGCTGTT
>PCVX01000069.1:15148-16594 GCA_002796105.1 Candidatus Omnitrophica bacterium CG11_big_fil_rev_8_21_14_0_20_63_9
CACGATGCCCGCCGATCGTCCCGGTCACACCAAGACCGGTGACCGACCGGAACTCTGCGCCCTCCATCAAGGAAATGCCACGGGTTTGGGCTCCGGCAACGATGGCTTGAGCGAGGGGATGTTCGCTATGCCGTTCCAGGCTTGCGGCGTGCCGCAACAACGCATCGGTGTCATGCGGCGGCAGAGGGATCGCTGAAACCAGCGATGGCTTGCCCTCGGTCAGCGTACCGGTCTTATCCACGATGAGCACCGTGATCCGCTCCAAGAGCTGCAAGGTTTCGGCATTCTTGATCAGCACGCCGGCCTGCGCCCCGCGTCCCACGCCGACCATGATGGACATCGGCGTGGCCAGCCCCAAGGCGCACGGGCACGCGATGATCAGCACCGCCACGGCGTTCACGAGCGCATACGCCGCTCGCGGATCCGGACCGATGGAAGCCCAGACGGCGAATGTCGCGACGGCGATCAGGACGACCGCGGGAACGAAGTACCCCGCGACCCGATCGGCCAGCGCTTGAATCGGCGCCCGGCTGCGCTGCGCCTCGCTCACCATCCGAACGATATGCGAAAGCACCGTGTCGCTGCCGACCCGGGAAGCTTCAATCACCAGGCTCCCGGTGGTATTCATGGTGCCCCCTGTCACACCAGCGCCCCGCGTCTTCTCGACAGGGATCGGCTCGCCGGTCAGCATCGATTCATCCACCGCGCTGTTCCCTTCCCGGACCACGCCATCCGTCGGGATTCGCTCCCCAGGACGCACACGAAGCCGGTCGCCGACGTGCACGGCTTCCAGCGGGATATCCTGCTCGCTTCCATCGCGGTTGATCCGCCGCGCGGTCTTGGGCGTCAGGTTCAACAATGCCCGGATGGCGGCGCCGGTCCGGCTCCTCGCGCGCAGCTCGAGCACCTGCCCGAGCAGGACCAAGGTCGTAATGGTCGTGGCCGCCTCAAAGTAGAGCGCGACGTGCCCCGAGGGATGTTGAAAGACTTGAGGAAACGCGCGTGGCATGAGGGTCGCGATGAGGCTGTAGCCATAGGCGACGCCGGTGCCGAGGCTGATGAGGGTGAACATATTCAGACGGCGCGTGACGAGCGACGTCCACCCGCGCTGGAAAAACGGCCAACCGCCCCAGAGGACCACGGGGGTCGCCAGCAGCAACTGCAGCCACGCGCGCCCGTGGCCAAACGCTTCGACCCATGCGGGAACCGTCGGCACCATCTCCATCATGGCCAAGACCACCAGAGGGACCGTCAGCGCGAGGCTGATACGAAACCGACGTGTCATCATCTGCAATTCGCGGTCATCTTCGGGGATTCCGGCGCGCGGCTGGAGCGGTTCCAGCGCCATGCCGCACAGCGGGCAGGTGCCTGGGCCGGGCTGGCGCACCGAAGGATGCATCGGGCAGGTGTGCACCATTGGCTCGGCGGAGGGTGGCTGGGCGGATG
>PCVX01000102.1:0-601 GCA_002796105.1 Candidatus Omnitrophica bacterium CG11_big_fil_rev_8_21_14_0_20_63_9
GGACTTGCCGTCCTGCTTCTTGCTGAAATCCAGGTGGACGCCCTTCGGGGCCTCCTGGGCCTCGGCCTCCGGCGCTGCGACCTGCGGTTCCTCCGGAGGAAGGGTCACGTCGGTTTTCATGGCTTCACCTCCTGCTGATGGTTAGTTGGCCCCATGCACCGGTCCCAGAACCCGCAGAAGCGGGGGGCGCAGTGCCAGCCATTCGGGTTGGGAAAGAAGACCTGCTGGTCGATGGCTCGGGCGACCTCCTCGATCAGCCCGAGTAGCCACTGGCAGTCGCGGTTGGTGCGTCGAGTTAAGAGCTGGACAGCTTTGGGGGTCTTGTGCTTGATGACCGCGTCCACACGCAGGCCCTTCTCGATCTCGCCGAAGGTGGCGCGATAGGCGAGGCTGTAGATGGTGAACTGCAGGTCGCGGTCCAGATCCTGCTGGCTGGGTGACTTCGAGTAGGCCTTGTTGTCGCAGACCGTGCCGTCCTGCTCGATCAGGTCCCACACGCCCACGAGCTCGTAGGGAAAGTCCGCGCCGAGTGACACGCGGAAGGATTTCTCGACGAGCAACGGCTGCACCGCCGGCGCGATCTCGCAGTGGTGGGCGGCGA
>PCVX01000102.1:785-1014 GCA_002796105.1 Candidatus Omnitrophica bacterium CG11_big_fil_rev_8_21_14_0_20_63_9
GCTTTGCACCATCGCCCCGGACGCTGGTGTCCGGATCCCCAGCACGTAGCGGTAGTGGTACTGCCGGGGGCAGCGCAGAAACATGTTGAGCTGCGTGAAACTCAGGCGGCGTTTCTCCAGTGGAGGCTCGAGCGTAGTAGACATAGTCACGCGCTCCGAATTGAACGGAGAAACTCCTCGATGGCCGGGTGGGGCTTGAGATTCGGCCGCTTCGGCGGCTCATCGGCGG
>PCVX01000102.1:1066-2242 GCA_002796105.1 Candidatus Omnitrophica bacterium CG11_big_fil_rev_8_21_14_0_20_63_9
CGCCGGAGAATCTTCCCGCGGATCACATCGAGGTTCTTGACGAGCCGCCAGACCAGGTCATCGTCCAGCTCGTAGACCGCCACAAGACCCCCAATTACCAGGGCTTCCTCTTCGAAGAGGTCATTGATCAGTGCTTTTGCCTCGGCTGTGCTGATCATGGCTCCCTTGCCTCCTTTGCCCTCACTTCATCCGCGCGCATAGGGATAAAGGGGGTCAGAGGCCTCCACACGCGGACATTCAGCTTGAGAAAAGACCCTCCCCTCTCTTTCGAAGCGGTGAATGACAGCCTCCGCTCGCTGCCGCCGCTTCATGGCAACCTGGTAGTCCAGTCCGACCAGGCGCGAGTAGTCGATGAGCGATTGCCCGTAGACCCGCGTGCCGATCAGCAGAAGCCAGTCAGGCTCGCTGATCCGGCCTGCCTCCATGTGCTGGCGAAGACGCTGAATCTCGATCTGCTGCCGCTCACGCAGGTCAATGCGAGCGAAGTTGATTCCTTCGACGCGACCCGATAGCGCGTGAAGATTCTCGGGGTCCATCGCGAGTTCGCGGTCCGCACGGGTCCACACGCGCCGATACTCGTCATGAAGGTGATGGATGGTGTCGTTAAAAACTTTTTGAACCAGGCGGTCGGGGCGCCGCTTCACGTCAATGCGGCAGATGACCTGGAGGAAGGTCCACACGATGTTTTGCCAGCGCTCGTGCGGATCCACATCCCAGGCGCGCTTGTGGAAGTGAATCGACTCGAGCCCGGGCCAGAAGATCTCTAGGAGGATGGTTCGCCAGCGCGCGTCCTGATCTCCAGCGTGAGCGGCGAAGATCGGGCGGAGGACGTCGTCCTTGCGTGCGTCGGTCGAGATACCGCTTCGCATGAACACGATGACGTCCGCCCACGTTGTGAATTGCCGCAAGAAGCGCTCCGTCCTCTGCAGCCTTTCGAGTAAGTTTTGGTACTCGTCCGTCTGAAGCTCCTGTTCCAGTCGCGCACAATCTCGATCCCGTGAGACGCTTGCCATGACGCCTGGCCTCTCTGGCCGGGCGTCAAGCGCCTCCTACTGGCCGATCTGGGCGTCAAGCGCCTCATGGGTGAAAGAATCAGTTCCCGGCGTTCACTTCGAGAGTTTGATCGGGCTGCCCTACCGCCAACTCATTCAGGGTGTTGCACTGAGGATTCCGACA
>PCVX01000102.1:2377-6382 GCA_002796105.1 Candidatus Omnitrophica bacterium CG11_big_fil_rev_8_21_14_0_20_63_9
CTCCGTGTGTTCGCATTCCTGCGTGCTACTGGACGGAGTCTATGAGGCGGGTGCAGGCTGGTAAGGCCACGTGGTGCAGTCCGGTGAAGTTTCTTGGGTAGTCTTAATGCTTGGAAGCCAAATATGTTACGTGAGGTTTGTCGGACCAGATGCAATCGGGATGTGAAAACGAAAGCCACCGGAAAGGATATTCCGGTGGCTATCGAGCTATTGCGGGGAGAAAATCGTCGTTATTGCTGGGGCAAGCGATCCAAGAGGCACCACGTCATCGTCGATGGTGGATCAAAGACGTACATGGTTTCTCCGGGCTGTGAGGAGCGAGCGCCGGACTTCAGGAACGCTGTCCCGTGGATGGATCGACGGACCACGGAGAGCATGACGGCCGCGGTCCGCGGGGCGACCCTGTCGCCATATGCCGATGTCTTGTGCGCGCACATCGGGATTCCAGGGCGCTTCATGTAGGAGGCCAGCAGAAGAACGCCCTGATCCCCCAGCTTCTTGCCAGTCGAGCGGCCACTGCCGTCGATCACCACCCCACACGCACGCCCGTTCCTCCAAATCTTGGCATGGAGGACGTCGACGAAGAGGTCAAACGTCTTGAGCACATCGCGCCGATGCAAACGGTCGTACTCAGCCTGTGTGATGGGGTGCGCTTTCCGGTTATCGTGGCCAAAGGCGAGACAGATGGCCTCACCCGGAGAGATCACAAGGGGAAGCTGATCAAGAATTTGTTCCAAGGCCGATGCGTTGATAGTGATGAGATCCGTTGTGAGAACGTCCGCGCTGATAACCGCATCAACAGCCAGATCCTGGACTTGCTCCCCCAGCGGGAGCGCCAGGAGCGCGCGGTCCGACTGACGCGCGCCCTCGGGCAGAACAATGTCTTCGGCCAGACGACAACCCGGGGCCAGGACCAGTAACCCATACTTCCGGCCGGCCGCGATCCCTTCGCCGATGAACACACAGCCGGATCCTTGAATCGGGGGCGGCCCATCCAGACGGTTTGCCCGTCGCAGCGACTCAGCCCAAGCCGACCAGACGAACCGATAGCGCTGGATCTGGTCGATAGACACATTGATGGGGACTCCGTATTCGTTGCAGTAGCCGCGATACGCTCCGCCATCACCATCGACCCGCACGACGCAGTCCGGGTGCCGAAGCTCGCAGATGCAACGCGGGATCGTGAGAGAAAGGCCAGCATCCTGGAGGATACCCTGGCGGATCAGCTGGCGCGAGGCGCCCGCGGGAAACAACGTTTCGAGCTGGTCGCCGGAGTAAATCGCTTCGAAGTGCCTATCAAGCGATGCCAGCCCTGGCCAGCTGCTTTTTCGCTGCATGGTTGATAAATCCCCATCGCGTGAGCACGCTTTCGATGTACCGGTCCCGGTCGGTTTCGTCGAGACTAATCCGGCCTGGCCGACCCAGCTCCACCATCCGCGTGTCCCGTCTGTTCTTCGGGAACTTGAAGCAGATGTTTAGGGCCTGGATGTCGATTTCCGTCAGACTGATCCCGTCGGCCTGGAGTCGCCCCAACACACCGGCGGCGCCGTTGACGAGGTCCTTGCAATGGATCTGGTAGTCGACGCCGTCCGCCGATGATTTTGTAAACCGGATCAGCATCGGGAGCGCCCATTCGAAGTGATCACCAGGTTCGCGCTGAAACGCAAAACGGGGATTCTGTAGTGGCTCGAAGCTGACGACCTCGCAGATCTGGAAGAAGTCCGCGTCCTGTCCCAGGATTTGCGTGGCGAATACCGACGCGACCTGGATGGCCTTCTGACGGCCCCGTCCGACCTTGAGCTTGAGCAGTCCGGTAGCCGGATAGAAGATCAGGATCATCTCATAGATCGGCCGGCGATCGCGCGTGATGATTTCGCTGCGATCGTCGAACTCATGGTCTGGCTTCACGAAAGTCTGGTACGGAATCGAGGCCATCCACTTGTCCGCGTGTCGAGCTTCGACCTCCACCCGCAGTTTTGGCCCTTCGCCCTCCGGGCGAAGGGTAGTGATGAGCTTCTGCCTAAAGGCGTCGATCTGCGACGCGGTCGGAGTACAGGCGACGGGCTTCCTGCCGAGCAGGATGTGGAGGTTCTCGGTTTTCTCCAGTACGAAGAAGCCATAGGCTTCGTCAAACACCTGCCGGTGATCCAAATAGAGGGTCATGGCCAGCTTCTGAAGCGTGAGATCCTCGTAATCTTCAACACCGCAATTCTGCGCCCGACGCTGGAGCGTGAAGCGCCCCTTCTCGTGGGCGATGTCATTGATCCGGCAGAGGGCTTCCTTGATCTCATTTCGCTTAGGGCACTGGAGTTTGTCCCATGCCGCATAAATGGTATCAGCCGTCGCGTTCGCATCGAGGCCCATTGTCTCCCACACGCCGAACTCCTCGAAGAAGAGCCGAAAGAGTTCACATGAATTGACCCGGCGAAAGAACAGCCGGGTCAGCCGTTCGTGGTCGACAATAAGCATCGTGGGCTCCTTTCCGCGGTTTGCTCAACCGCTTCCTGTGCGCGTGGTCCTCTTCGAGACGTGCAAGTCGGCGTTTGCGTATTCCTCACGGCATGCTGACTAACCCCGCTCGCTCGTGCCTCCATCCAGGAGCCGAACGATGCCGACGACCTTTCCCTGAATCTTGAAGTCTCCGTGTGTCACGGCGATTGGCTTCATCTGTTGATTGGCCGGTTCCAGACGAACCTGGCCGTGGTCCCGATAAAAGCGTTTGAGTGTGGCGTCGTTCTCGATGAGCGCAACGATGATGTCCCCGTCATCGGCCGTGTCCTGTTTGCGCACGACCACGTAGTCGCCATCGAGGATGCCGGCCTCTACCATGCTTTGACCTTCGACCTTGAGGGCGTAGGCTTCGCGTCCGCGGAGCAGATTCCGCTTCACCGCGACCGTGCCGCAGTCGTGCTCGATGGCCTCGATGGGTTGGCCAGCGGCGATGCGTCCGACAATTGCGACCTCGACGAAGTCGCTGCCGGCTCCCCGTCTTCTCATACCGTTGACGATCAACGAACGCGCGCCACGGTCCCCACGCCGGATGTAATTCTTCCGCTCCAGCGTTTTTAACAGATCGAACACGCTGGAACTTTCGATGTCGAATGCGCGTCCAATTTCCCGCACGGTAGGCGGCATCGCGTGCTCGCGGATGAAGGCCTTCACCCACTCCAGAATCTGCCGCTGGCGCGCGGTAAGTCCCATGGCTTCAGGCCTGGCCATCACGCTCCCCCCGGGTGGCGAATCAGGAAATAAGGCCTGCATTGTAGCCTAACGACCGTTCGGTATACAAGTCCTTTGTTGTCTGTGCAGGGTCTGTCTCACTGCACCCGTTGGGAATGGCCGTTACTGTTTGGAGATCCTCAGGTTGAGCATTGGAATGTGGGGGGAATTGCCTTGATTCGGGGTGCCTGGTGAGTTAGGGTGGCCAGCGCCAATGAACACAATGACGCTTTGCCATGTCCTCGTCCAACGGCCGCAGGGGCCTTTATCCGGAAGAGCCACTTCTTTCGGTGCAAGGCAACCGCGGCGGAGTCATGCGACGAAGGCGCTGTCCCAAACTGCAGATGGAGGTGTGTCTGGTGCCCTCGCAGGACGGCGTACCTGCGGGCGACTCCCATCCGTATCGGCACATGGACGAGGCGGAGCGCGAGGCGCTGCTCCTGCAATCTCTCGTACGCATCCTCCGGAACTGCGCGGATTCGTCCAACGGCCATCCTGCTCCGGACAACCGCTCCGCATGATGGACTTGCAGAAGCGATGCGCAGCCTGATGGCCGACTCACAGCAGACGACTGCGCCGGTTCAGCGGGTCGCCATCTACTGCCGGGTCTCAACTGATAAGCAGGCCTCCAAGGAAGACTCCTCGCTGGACACCCAGCGCGACCGCCTCGTCCGCTACGTCGAGGACAAGCAACGGGCCGGGCAGAACTGGCAGCTCACCGACACATTCGTGGAGGGCGAGGATAAGGACGGCAAGCGGCGGGGCTGCTCGGGCAAGAATCTGGAT
>PCVX01000102.1:6471-18086 GCA_002796105.1 Candidatus Omnitrophica bacterium CG11_big_fil_rev_8_21_14_0_20_63_9
AAGGAAGAGATCAATACCGCCTCAGCCTCTGGGCGTGTCATGACCACGATCATGATCGCCCTGGCCCAGTTCGAACGGGAGCAGATCTCTGAGCGAACCCGTGAGAAAATGGCTTGGCGGGCTGGCAAAGGACTCCCCATCGGCCCGCCGCCAATCGGGTACGAGATGCACGAGAAGCGGTTTCGGCCGGTGCCGAAAGAGGTCGAGTGGGTACGGTTCTTCGACGCTACCTACCTCGAAACCCGCAGCCTAAACAAGGTGGTCAAGCTGGCGTACCAAAGGGGCATCCGCTCCCGCAAAGGACGCACGCTCACGAAGGACGCCGTCTCCCGCATCCTCCGGAACCCCGTCTACGTTGGTCTGATTTCGTACAACGGGGACACGTTCAAGGCCAGCCACGAGCCGATCCGTGAGCAGGCGATTTACACCCGGATTCTCCAGTCGCTCGAGCGGAACAATCACCGCAATGGTAACGGAAAGAGCAGAGCGAAGCAGTACGACTACCTGCTACAGGGGTTGATTCTGTGCGGATACTGCAAGGGGAAGATGGTTCCGCGGACGAGTATGGGCCGGGGCGGCCGCCCCTACCACTACTACATCTGTAGTCGCGCTGACAAAACCGCCGGCCTCGACTGCAATCAGAACTATCTGGAGGCCACTGAGGCGGACCGCCACGTCCTTGGATACGTGAAGCAGTTGGCCCTACGAGACGATCTGGTGCGAAAACTGTGCGAGAACCGCGACGCATCCTTCGCCGAGTCGTTACGCACCCTACGGGAGGAGCGGGACCAGGTGAAGGAGCGTCTCATCGAGAACCGGCGCCAGGCCACCAACCTTGTAAAAATGATGACCCGCATGGAGAATGAGCCGCCTGATGCAATGCTGCACCAGAGTCAGGAGTTTGAGCGGGAGAAGACGGAACTCGAAGCGACCCTGTCACGGATGGGCGAAGAAATCTCCAAGCTCGAGCAGACTTCCATGCGAGTCGACATGGCCAGCAAGACACTTCGCTACCTCGCGGGTATCCTGGACCATAGCCGGGTGACGGCCGATCACTTGAAGGACTGCCTACCGAAGTTCATCAACTACGTGATGTGGCGGAAGGAGGCGAAGGCCCACACAGGAAGGTTCGAGGTTGCCCTGTTCGAGCGTCCGTTCCGTGTCGACCAGGGACGCTTACTGCGCGAGGTTGTCGAGAATCTAGCGGCTGGACCCAATGGGAACGGTCAGAAGAGCCTAGAAAGCCACACGCCGCGCCAAAATGGCGCGGCGTGTTGCCCTACCCGCGCTGGGTGCGCAGGCGGGTATGATATGGGGTGAGCGAGGGGACTCGAACCCCCGACCTTCTGGGCCACATCCAGACGCTCTAACCAGCTGAGCTACGCCCACCATAAGATGAAGGAACTGGTGTGTGTTCGTGGCAGGAGAGCCATCTTACCTGATTCAGAAAGGAGAGGCAACCTGGGGATCACCGAGTCGCCGGCGGCGGTGACGACGATGCTGGAGGCTGAACTTCAGCCGGGGGCGCTGGTAGTGCTGGCGCAACCTCCGGTTCTGCTGGCGGCGTAGGCTCTGCCGAAGGCGTGGGGGTTTCAGCCGCAGGAGGAGCTGGCTCTTCGGCAGCAGGCGGGGCAGGAGGCTCGGCAGCGGACGCACCCTGCTCTGTTGGCGGTACCGTTTCCTCGGTCGGCAGCACAGGCTCTACGGGTGGTGGTTCGATATCCGGCGCGGTGAGCAGCTCGAGCGCCTCCTGCACTTCGCGGCTGGCCGCCTCGATATCGGTCATCTTGGCTTCGCTGCCCGGTGCGATGTTGACCGGCAGCTTGCCCCCCAAGAACGGCACTTTGACCATCTCGACGCCACGGCTCAACAGCCGCTTGATGAGCTGCTGCACCACAGGGTCTCCAGGTAAGAACTCCGCGCTCCACTGGCTCGGGTTATCGGCCGGACCGCTTACGGTAATTTCTCCGCGGATGCGCGGATCATCGCTGGCGATCAGCCGCTTGATGTCCGCAATGGTGCGCCCTCGAACCGACAGGTCGCCTTCGCTCAGGTGCGCAAGCTCAAGCTGCACCCGGCCGGTCAGCTCGTTGAGCGAGCCTGACCACTGGCTGGTGGATTTGAGCGTCGTCGTGTAGACGCGCAGCTCGGTCGGGCCGTGGAAATACGGGTCGAACGCAGCCAGCGGCAGCGGCTCCAGCTGGCACGTGATCTGGAAATCTCTTGGCCCCAAGTCCGCCCATCCAGAGCAGTAGGCTGTTGCAGCCTGCCCCTGGTGGCCGGTGATCAACCCGCGGATGGCAAAGTTGAGCTGGCTCTGTTGCCATGGCCACCGAAACCCTCCCGCCTCGAACGAAATATGGTCCAGAGCGCCATGGAAGGCAGGGCTTGGCGCTTCATCGATCCACTCCGCAACACCGTCGATGATCTGCAGTGACTCAATGTGCACGCGCCAGCGCGATGATTCGGACAGGGGCGTGGGCCAAGTCAACTGCGGCCAGATGACGGTGTTGGCACCGGTACGCATCGCGCGCACGACCGGACGCTCAACCCGCAGCGATGCGATCGTGAGATGTTTCGATCCCGGCGAGATCCAGCCGGGAGTGAGGACGACGCGCTGCACGCTCACACCCGCCTCTGGCGTATTGGAGGTGTAGCGCACGCCGGTGAGCGTGACCTGAAGGAACGGCGAGATCGTCAGCCGGTCCACGTACATGTGCCCGGCGGTGGCTCGCTGGAGCACAAGCCGGACGTACGGCGGCAGCACAGCGCCGACGATCGCCAGCCAGGCGCCGATGATGAGCAGGCAGATGATCAAGATTGGGGTGAGGCCTAACGGTCGTTTCATAATTTAAGAAACGAGTCCCTCTGCATGAGAAGTAATGCGCCCGGAGGGACTCGAACCCCCAACCAATGGGTTAGAAACCCACTGCTCTTCCTTTGAGCTACGGGCGCGTTGGCGCATCAAGAAAAACTCGGGGCGGCAGGATTTGAACCTGCGACCTTCTGGTCCCAAACCAGACGCTCTACCAAACTGAGCCACGCCCCGTCGGATAAATCGACGCGTCATTGTAACAGCCGCCGACAAACGGCGTCAACGCGCTGTGCCTCAAGAGCTTGGTATAATAACTGCATGAGACGGCGGCGCATCATCGGCATCCTCACCCTGCTCCTGGCGAGCTGCGCCCTGCTCACCACGATCGCCGGCTGGATCTTCTTCTCGCGCTGGGTCCCCACGCACGGCAAAACCTGGCTCATCCAGGAGCTTGAGCGCCCAGGCGCCTTGAACGTCTCCATTGGCACCCTGAACTACGGCCCGCTGCGCGGCTTCATGCTCACTGACGTCACGCTCACCGAACGTGCTACTGGCGAACAATGGGTGCGCTGCTCCGCGATTCACGCCGGTGTCAGCTGGATCAACGCGCTCGTGCGCCGCCAAGTCACCTTCCGCGCCCGCATCACGCTGGAACACCCGGCAGCAACCTCGCTCACCCTCTCCGGCAACTACCCTCTGCGCGAGCGCTCGCTCTCGCTGCGCGTGAATACTGAAGACATCCCGGTGCATTCGATTCAACCGCCGCTCAACCGCTGGCTGCCAGGCCCGCTGACCGATGGCGTCCTAAAGCTGAAGGCGCACATCCAGCGCTCCCCGCAAGGCCCGATCGCTATTGACGGTGAGCTGAGCGGCAGCACGCTGCAGTACAGCCTTGCGACCGGACGATTCAAAGGCGATGTGCTGATCGATGGGACCGCGGTGCGATCTGATCCTGCTTCCCCATGGCAGTTTGAAGCCGCTGCGAAGATTCAGCAAGGAACCATCGAGGGGCTGCCTACCGTCGGCTCCATCACGCGGCTTGAAGCCTCAGCGCGCGCCTGGCCTGACCGTATCGAGTTTGACCGCATCACGTACGAAATGCTCGGCTCCTCGTGGACCACTGAGGGGCGAGTTCAGCTGACGCCCGCCCCGTCGCTGGAAACGCTGACGTCGGCGCAGCTGAACCTCACGCGACTCAGCGAAACGCTCCCGGCTCTTGGCAGCGCGTGGCAACTGGAAGGCCGCAGCGACCTGCGGATGGTCTGCCGCGGACCGCTGAAGCCTGTCCTGTTCCTCGACTGCCTGGCCGAAACCAAGGTGCGCGATGTCAAAGTCTCCGGGGAGCGGCTGACCACGCCGATCTCCGGGATCACCGGCCAGTTGCGTTATGACGCGCTGACCCACCAACTCGATGTGCAGCAGCTTCAGGGCCGCATCCATCAGCATCCGCTCGCGGTGGATGGCGTGGTGCAATTGACGCGATCTGCCTCCGTAAACCTGCACGCCATCGGCCGTTTGCCGCTGGAGACGTTCACACCCTGGCTGCCGCCCTCCAGCCCGATCAAAGCCGCCAATGGGCTCGCCGCCCTCGACCTTGAAATCACTGGCCCGCTCAACGCCGCCCGCTACCTCGGCACCGTGCAGCTCCGCCAGGTCGGTCTGCAATTGAGCGAACGTCCTGATGTGATCGATCGGCTCGATGCGAACCTATCGCTGACCAATGAGCGCTTTAGCATCACCGATGGGCGTGTGCGATGGAATGACCAGCCGATGACCTTCGTGGCCTCAGTCGTCCCGAGGCGCGCCGCGCCGCTCATGCAGTGGTTGAATGACGCCGACATCCAAACCTCGGTGGGCTTGACGTACGGCCGCGTGCAGCTCTCCGGCCGCACGACCCCGGAGCGCGTGGAGATCGAGACAGCGCAGCTGACGCTCGCTCACAGCGACGTGGCGCTGCGGGGCGTGGTCAGCCGCCTGCCGGACCGCGCCAGCCGCCTGGCTTTCTCCGGCACGCTGGACCTTGCGGATCTGAACACGCTGCCCTTCTCCGACCTTGAGACGCTGAAAGCCTGGGAATTGCAGGGCGCGGTCGGGCTTGAAGGAGAGGCGAGCGGTGTCGCCGGCCGCTGGAATGACGCGCGTGTGGATGGCCGGCTGCGTGCTGAGCGCGTGATGCTGCGTGGCGTGCCGTTGGAGCAAGTCACCTGCACCATCCAGCAGCGCGACGGGACGCGCCGCATCGTGATTCCTTCAGCACTCATCGGCGGAGGCAAGTTCTGGGGCCAGCTGGCGCTGGGCATTGAAGAATCGACCGACGCCTTTCAGCTTCAAGCAGATGTTGTGGGCATGCAGCTGCAGCAGCTGGCGCAGGCTATCCCGGCGTGGCAGCGGCGTTCGGTCATGGGGACCGCCTCCGCGAAAGCCACCGTCGCCGGCAAACTCTCCGACCGCAACAGCTGGCGGGGCGAAGGATGGCTGGACGCGTCAGGCGAGCGGCTGGGAGACATCCCGCTGCTGGACCGGCTGTTTCAACACGCGCTGCTGGGACCGCTGGCCGAGTGGTTGCGGTGGGATTTGTTGCGCCGCGCAGAAATTAACCGGGCGTCGATGCGCTGGCAATTAGCGAACGGCCGCGTGCGCACAGAGGACTTGCGCTTGGGGGGCGCCGTGCAAAACGTGCCGGTCGTGAATACCGCGGCGGTTGCGCTCTACGTTAATGGCAGCGTGGGGCTGGATCAAACACTGGATCTGACGGTGCGGCCGGAACTCTCGGAACAAGTGATGAACCAATCGCAGGTTTTAGGCGCGGCATCATCGGTGATCAGAGCCGCAGGCTTGCTGGAGCGCTTCTTGACGCTGGCGCGCTACCGGGTCAGCGGCACGATCAAGGAACCCCACGCGCGCTTTGAATACACGCCGCAAGAGCTCCTCAAGCAGCTCTTGCAATGGTCGCCCGTCGACTTCCTCGGCCAGATCTTCCAGCCGCCCTCAAGCGGCGAGTAAGGCTCGACAGCACGCGCTGCATGCGCCTGGCGGCCAGCGCCCGATGGCTCAGCCGCTGCTTGAGCGATGCGGGAAGCTGGGCCACGGTCTTGCCGCGCGCCGGCAGCCAGAAGATCGGATCGTAGCCAAACCCTCCCTGGCCTGCCGGGGTCGTGGCAATCCGCCCCCACCACACGCCTCGCGTCAGCGCGTGCACACGCGTGGGGCTGGCGAGGGCTAGCACACAGCGATACCGCGCCATCCGCCGTGGCGCGGACACATCGCGCAACAGCCGCAGCAGCTTCCTATTGTTGGCCGCATCACTCCCATGCCGCCCGGCAAACCGGGCCGAGCGCACCCCAGGCGCCCAGTCGAGCGCCTTCACTTCGATGCCTGAGTCATCGGCGATCGCCCACAACCCGGTCGCACGCGCGACCGCCAACGCCTTTTTCTCCGCGTTAGCTTCAAAGGTCCGGCCAGTTTCCCGCACAGGACGCACCGTGGGACACTCTGCCAGCGAGCGCCAGCGAACCCCTCGCACACGAAGGAGCCCTGTCAGCTCGCGGAATTTGTGCGGATTGCCGGTCGCTAAGACGATCTCACGCATGGAGGGCGAGATGGGCGGCTACAGCCGCCGGAGAGAGGACGCGCCCAGCGCTTTGCGCTGAAGAACCACCAGCTGGCGGATGCCGCCGCGGGCCAAACGGAGCAAATGAGTAAGCTCGGAGGTGGTAAAAGGCTCGCGCTCGGCGGTGCCTTGCAGTTCCACAAAACCGCCGCGGCCGGTCATGACAATGTTCATGTCGACACCGGCGCTTGAGTCTTCTTTGTAGTTCACGTCGAGCACCGGCTGGCCCTGCACCATCCCCACGCTCACCGCCGCGACAAAATCGCGGATCGGCAGCGCCGTGAGGACGCCTTGCTTGCGCAGCCCCCGCAGGGCTTCCACCAGCGCCACAAACCCTCCGGTAATGCTGGCACAGCGGGTGCCCCCGTCCGCCTGGATCACGTCGCAGTCGATGATGATGCTGCGCTCGCCCAGCTTCGCAAGGTCCACAACGGTGCGCAAGCTGCGCCCGATGAGCCGCTGGATCTCCTGCGTGCGGCCGCCCAGCCGGCCCTTGTTCGCTTCGCGCTCGATGCGCTGCTGCGAAGAGCGCGGCAGCATCCCGTACTCGCCTGTCACCCAGCCGGTGCCGCTGTTGCGCAAAAACGGCGGCACCTTCTCCTCAACCGTGGCGGTGCAGATCAGCTTGGTATGGCCCCACTCCACCAGACAGGACGCTTCGGCGAATTGCATCACGCCCATCGAGAGTTTGACCGGGCGCAGCTGGTTCGGCAGCCGTCCGTCAACGCGGCGCGTGGCACTCATCAGTGGTGGCCGTTCACCCGTTCCACCGAGCCGAGCACTTGACCGAGAAACCGGTGCCCCACTTGATTGAAGTGCGCCGGCTCATCCGTCACGAAGAACCGGTAGCGCGGGCGCAGCCGGTGGTCGCACAGCGTCTCAGCCCCCATCAGCACGCCGCGGACTTCGACGGCGGTCTGCTTGGCCGAGTCCACCAAGGTGACGTCCGGGCCGAGCACGTGCTGGATTGTCGAGGTCAGCAAGGGGTAGTGGGTGCAGCCGAGGATCAGCGTATCGATGCGCTGGCGCTTGAGCGACTCGAGATACTTCGTCGCGATCTCCTTGCAGATCGAGCCGTTAAGCCACCCCTCTTCCACCAGCGGCACAAACAGCGGGCAGCTCTCCGAGAACACCTTGATCGTGGGATCGAAGCGGTGGATCGCCGCCTCATACGCGCCGCTGTGGATCGTGGCTTTCGTGCCGATCACGCCGATGCGCTTGGTGCGGGTGGCCTGGACCGCGGCCAGCGCGCCGGGACGGATCACGCCGATGATCGGCACCTTGAAGTATTTGCGCAGGGTGGGCAGCGCCCACGACGAGGACGTATTGCACGCGATCACGATGCACTTGACGCCGAAGCGCAGCAGGAACTCGACGTTTTCCAGCGAGAACTTCACGATCGTCGATTTGGACTTGGTGCCGTAGGGCACCCGGGCGGTGTCGCCGAAATAGATGATGGACTCGGAGGGCAGTTCTTCCATGACCGCCTTCACGACGGTGAGGCCGCCGATGCCCGAGTCGAACACGCCGATGGGTTGCCGCATGCCGTTCATATCCGACTCATGTCAGATGTGCTGGGCGTTCACTTGGTTGATATAGGACAAAATGCCTTCGGTCATCGCGCGGGCGGCCGCTTGCCGGTAGTCCGGGCTGGCCAAGCGCGTAGCTTCGTCGCGATTCGTCACGTAGCCCACCTCGACCAGGACGGCGGGCATGCGCGCCTCGCGCAGCACCACGAAGCGCGCCGGCTTGATGCCCCGGCATGGCGCGCCCAGCCCGTTGCGCATCGCATTGCACATCGACGACGCCAGGCGCCGTGAGCGCACGCGGCTCTTGCGCAGCACCAGGTCCCACAGCACCTGATTGACCGTCGTGGAGGGCGTGCCGATTTCACTCACGGTCATGCCGGGAGGCCAGTGGTGGGAGGAGACGGTGGTGGACTGCCGGGGGTAGTACACCTCGATGCCGGAGATGGAGCGGTGCGGGTTGGCGTTCACGTGGATGCTGACGAACAGATCCGCATTGAGCCGGTTGGCGACCGCGGCGCGGCCGCTGAGCGGAATGAAGACGTCCGTTTCCCGCGTCATGACCACCGTCAGCCCGGTCCCCTCCAAGAGCGTGCGCAGCCGCCTGGCCATGTCGAGCACCAGCGCCTTTTCCTTCAAGCCGAAGTGCGAGGTGCCGGGGTCCTTGCCGCCATGCCCGGCATCGATCACGATAGTCCGGATTTCGCCGGTGCGCGGCGGCACCTGCGCGGTGGCGGCGCTGCGGCGGCGCATCACCTCGTCGGTCGTCGGGGAGCTCGCGCAGCCCCACACTCCGGAGAGCGCGACGGCCGCCCCTAAAAACACGAACAGACGAGCCTCTGGAGAGCTCGCCTGTGTCATGCGCTAGAAGATGTGTCTGTTGTCACGCGAAAACCAGTTTTATCAAATGTTCTATTTCCCCCGCCATTGGCGGAAGAAAAAAAGTGGAGGCGGCGGGAGTTGCACCCGCGTCTTCGGATCGAGAGCGTGAGCCCTCTACATGCGTAGCCTTGCGTTGAGCATTTCACCCCACCCACCTCGCAAGGCCAGAGAGGCGGGGCTGAAGCCACTGTGTTGTCTCATCCGGTGCCCAGCAGCCCAACACCGGACCAGCCTGCTGATTTCGCCATCCGGCCCGCAGGCGGATCGGACGACGGCGCTACCTATTTAATTAGGCAGCGACTGTAAGCGCCTCAGAAGCGAGAATTGCTTCCGCTTCTGCTACAGGACTGTAGTTGGCACTTGTGTAGATGTCAGGTGTTTTACGAGGCCTCCTGACCACCTCGGCATGCCCCTCACAGCTCACAGGTCCGAATCGAATCTCATCGCCCCCATGTGCTGAGCGTTCGCTCAGTGCGGCCGCTTCTGCCGGATGCGGACCGCGCGCTGGAGTTCTCGCTGCGCGTCCCGTTCCTTGATACGGTCCCGCTTCTCAAAGACCCGTCTGCCTCGGCCGACCGCCAGCTCGACTTTCACCAACCCGTGCTTTTGGTACAGCCGCAGCGGGATGATCGTCACCCGCTTTTGCGACACCAGCCCGCCCAAGCGGTCGATTTCCTTCCGATGCAACAACAGCTTGCGCACCCGGATCGGGTCGGCGTTGAACCGCCCGCCCTGCTCGTAGGGGCTGATATGCATATTATACAAGAATAACTCGCCCCCATCAATGCGGCCGAAGCTGTCGTCGATGCTTACGCGGTGCTGCCGGATCGACTTGATCTCGGTGCCGCGCAGCTCGATGCCTGCCTCATGCGTCTCGAGGATATCGTAGTCCCGGCGGGCTTTGTGGTTCCGGGCCAGCGTGTCCTCCGGCAGCTTGGCGGGGCTCATCGTTTACCGCTTTTTGAGGACGCTGACCATCCTCCACGACAGCGACTCATGGCTGAACGGAGCGGCCAGGTCGAAGGTTCCCAGGCTGGTCACCAGCTCGAACACCCCGGAGGCCTCCACGAGCGACTGGAACTCCAGCGGCAGGATCAGCCGCGTGCGGGTCGGCCCGCCGCGGATCTCCCGTATGTCACCGCCTTCGTGGATTTCAAACACCAGCTCGTCCTCGAACGTCTGCGTCACCGGGTCGACCGAGTCCGGATGCTGCAAGTAAAACACCCGGACGGTCGTCGTCCCTTCGGTCTGCTCCCATTGGTGGATCTCGCTGCCGATCTGATCCCACCGGGTGGGCACCCAGAAGTCGGTCAGGTACAGGCCGCCCGGCGCCAGGACGTTGGCGACCGCTTGCAGGTGCGCGCGGATCTCGTCGTTCGTCAGCAGAAAACGGAACGTGTCCATGAAGCAGTACGCCGCGTCAAACGTGCCGGACACCTGCAGATTCCTGAGGTCTCCGATGGACACGGTCACCGGCAGCTTGAGCTGTTTGGCCCCGTCTTGCACATACGCGATCATCTCCGGCGAGGGGTCGATGCCGGTCATCTGATAGCCGCGCTGTGCTAGGTTGAACATGTGCCGCCCCGCGCCGCAGCCGATGTCGAGGAGCCGTTTCGCTCCTGCGGGCGCGTAGGTCTTCAGGCACGACTCGATGAAGTCGCATTCCACATCGGTGTTCCACCGGTAGCCGAGCGCGTAGTATTTCGGATGGCGGTAGACTTCAGAGTTTTGCATGCGCGCTCACACCTTGCAGTCGACGGACCGCGGCGTCCAGGATGCGGCCGATCACGTTGGCGTACGACACTCCCAGGTATTCGGCCAGCAGCCCGAAGCTGCCCGCCAGGTCGAACGACGGCAGCGGGTTGATCTCCAAGAACCACACGCGCCGCTGCTCGTCCACCCGAAAGTCCACGCGCGCCATGTCGCGGCAGCCGATCAGTCGAAACACCGACAGCGCCGCCTCCCGCGCGGCCTGCTCCAGCGCAGCGGTCAGCTCAAGCGGGTTGATCACCGCGTCGGGTGCGGGCTTCACGATGTGGCACGATAGACGCGTGGCCGGATCCAGCGGCCGCTGGATGGCCGGGTATGCGGTCGGCGGATCATTGCCGATCAGGCACACGGTGAGCTCGCCTGCTGGCACGAACTCCTCGACCATCACAGGTCCGGGGCAGCGGGCGGCAAGCCATGCTACGCGCTGTGCCAGCGCTTCGTGCGATGTCACGACCGCCCCGGCATCGATCCCACGCCCTGAGCCTTCATAGCGCGGCTTGACGATGACCGGAAAGCGCAGCGCATGAGTATCCGCCGGAAGAAGATGCCACGCCGGCGTGCGCAGGCCGGATTCCTTCACGAGCCGCTTCGTCATCGCCTTGTCGAGCCCCAGGCTGAGCGCAAGCGGGTCTGAGCCGACATAGGGGATCCCGTAGAGATCGAGCAGCGTCGGCGCCCAAGCCTCGCGGCAGCGTCCCTCCATGCCCTCGGCGAGATTGAAGACCAGGTCGAAGCTGCAGCACCCCTTCGGGCCAAGCCGCACCAGCTCGGTCACGCCGTTGATCGGCGTGACGTGGTGGCCGAGCGATTCCAGCGCCCGGCGCAGCGCCTCGATCGTCTGCGGGGGGTCAAACTCCGCTTGCCGCTCGTCGTTGGGGTCGGTTTGGAGATCGAACAGGAGTCCGAGGTGCATCGTGACGAAGATTATACACTAGAGGGATGCTTGCAGGGGGCGAGCACTGTCGCTATACTTGATTTCCGTCGTGCGGAGGTGGTGAAACTGGCAAACACG
>PCVX01000021.1:0-10959 GCA_002796105.1 Candidatus Omnitrophica bacterium CG11_big_fil_rev_8_21_14_0_20_63_9
ATCGGATTTCAAAGCGAGCCAGGGCGGGGCACCGTGGTGACGGTGGCTTTGCCCGCAACGTCGGGGGGTCAGCGCGCATGAAGAAATATCTCTTCATCATCGACGATGAGAAGGACTTCACCTTCTTCATCAAGAAAAACCTGGAGGCCACCGGGCAGTTCGACGTGACGATCTGCAACGACGCAACGATCGCGGTGGAGCGCGCGCGGCAGCTGCGGCCCACGGCGATCCTGCTCGATATCATGATGCCGGGCATCGGCGGGGAAGACCTGGCCACCCAGCTTGCCGCGCATGCCGAGACCAAAAAGATCCCGGTGATTTTCCTGACGGCGCTGGTCAAGGCGGAAGAGACCGCAGGCCATGGCAACGTGATCGGCGGCCACCGGTTCGTGGCCAAGCCGGTGAAGATTCAGGAGCTGATCGGGGTGATCAACCAGGTGGCCGGCCCTTAAGGCCGGACCGAGACGAGGATCTGTCGGACGAGCGGCTCCTGCACGATACCAAGCCACAGCACGCCCAGCAGCAACAGGCTGAGGGTCACGGTCGCCAAGCGGTCCAGCCGGAACGTGGTGCTCGTCGGCGGCGCATCCAAGTACATCCGCTTGATGACCATGAGGTAGTAGTAGAGCGAAATCGCCACGTTGACCGCGCCGATCGCCACGAGCCACAACCGGCCGCTCTCGACGGCACGCAGCATCACGAACAGCTTTCCGACGAATCCCGCCAGCGGTGGCACCCCGGCCAGCGAGAGAAATCCGATGAAGAGCGCGGCTGCCAAAAACGGCGAGCGTTTTGACAGGCCGTTGTACTGCTCCAGTTCGTCGCTGCCAAGCTGTTCCCCCGCCCACGTCACCGCCAGAAACACCGCCAAGTTACTGACGAAGTACGCCACCAGGTAGAAGCTCACCGCTTCCACGCCGCTTTGCGAGCCGGCGGACAGCCCCATCAGCAGGTAGCCGGCATGCCCGATGGACGAATAGCCGAGCAGCCGCTTGATGTTGGTCTGTGGGATCGCCCCCAGGTTGCCGTAGAGCATCGTGGCGGCCGAGAGTCCTGCGAGCACATTCGTCCACAGGCCTGCCATGGTGGGAGCCGCTCCAAACAGCAGCCGCGTGAGCGCGACGACCCCCGCTGTCTTCGAGCCGACCGACAGCAGCGCCACCACTGGGGTCGGCGCGCCTTCGTAGACGTCCGGCACCCACAAATGAAACGGCACCGCGGCGATCTTGAAGCCCAGCCCGGCCATGACCAGCAGCAGCCCGGCGACGGCGATCGGCGGCACCGGCCCTACCTCGAACGCGTGGCGGATGGCTTCGAAATGGGTGCTGCCGGCGAAGCCGTAGAGCAGCGCCATGCCGTAGACCAGGAAGCCGGAGGAGAGCGAGCCGAGGATGAGGTACTTCATGCCCGCCTCAATCGATCGCGCCTCGGTCCGAAGATAGGCCGCCATGATGTAGAGCGAGAACGTCAGCAGCTCAAGGCCCAGAAACAGCATCAACAAGTCGTGGACCGAGGCGAGCACCAGCATGCCGAGTACCGCGGTGAACAGCAGCAGATAGAACGCGCCCAGCCGCCCGGCGAGATGGCGCCCAAACGGCCTGGTCATGACGACCACGACCGCCGCGGTTCCCAGGAACAGCGCCTTGAAGAAACGGCTGAACGGGTCCACCAGGAACATCTGTTGAATCAGGTGGTGGCCTCCAGCGATGGCTTGGCCGGCCAGGAGGATCGCGCAGATCCCCAGGCCTGCCAGCGTCCACAGCCACAGCGAGGCCTTGCGCGCCTCAGGCAGCAGCAAGTCGGCGGCGAGGAGCACGAGAATCCATGCGCAGGCGAAGAGCTCGACGCTGAGCCACGGCAGCGGGATCGTCATGGGTGTCCTTGCCGCCCGCTCGGGGCCGGATGCGGGCGGGGTGGCGGAAGCCGCCGCAGGGTTCTCTCCGGCGTGGGCTTGGCCAACGCGACCGACGGCCTGATGCGCTCAACCAGCGGCCGGCTGCTCGCGTCGATGAGGCGCAGCAGCGGCTGCGGCCAGCAGCCGACGAAGAGCAGCGCGCTCACCAGGATCACGTAGGGCAATCGGGCGAAGAGCGTCCGCGTGTCCTGCACGTGGGTGAACACCGGCTTGCGGGGGCCGAAAAACGTGCCGCGCACGAGGCGCAGCATGTAGACCGCCGTGATCACGACGCCGAAGACGCCGCAGACGATGGCGGCCGGGTAGCGGTCCCAGCCGCCGAGGAAAACAAGCAGCTCCGCGACGAAGTTCGCGAACCCCGGCAAGCCGCTTGAGGCCATCGCGGCGATCACCCCGCAGGTGGCGATGAACGGCAGCTGATGGGCCAGCCCTCCCAGGTCGGGGAGGTAGCGCGTGTGCGTCTGGTCGTACACGTGCCCGACCAGCGCGAAGGCAAGCGCGGTCATGAGGCCGTGCGCGAACATCAGCAGCACCGCGCCGTCCAGCGCCAGGGGGGTGAGGCAGGCGATCCCCAGCAGCACGTAGCCCATGTGGCTTGAGGATGAATAGCCGATGGTGAGCTTCAGGTCCTTCTGCGCCATGGCCACGAAGCCGCCGTAGATGATGTTCATGACGCAGATCGCGGCGACCCATGGCAGCCACATCTGCGCGCCTTCCGGCAGCAGGCTTAGCGCGATGCGGATGATCGCGTAGGAGCCCAGCTTCATCAGGACGCCGGCATGCAGCATGCTCACGGCCGAGGGCGCGGCCGCGTGGCCGATGGGCGACCAGCTGTGCAGCGGCCACATCGGCGCGATGATGCCGAAGCCGATGAAGAGCAGCGGGAAGATGGCCCGCTGCAGCGGCATCCCCAAGGGGGACGTGACGAAATGCTGCTGCAGCCGCGGGATGTCGAACGTGCCCGCGCCCGAGCTGACGTACAGCCACAGCAGGCCGATCAGTGCGACGGCGGCGCCGAGCGTGAGATAAATGGTCAGCTTCATCGTGGCGTATTCCTTGGAGAAGCGCACCACCCCGTGCTCCTTCACGTCGCTGCCCCAGATGCCGATGAGCGGGTACATGGGGATCACCGCCATTTCGTAGAAGAAGTAGAAAAAGAACAGGTCCAGCGAGAGAAACACGCCGAAGACGCCGGTGATGAGCAGGAGATAGAAGAGGTAGTACTCCTTGACGCGGTCTTTGATGGCGTAAGAGATGAGCACGCCGGTGAAGGCGCACAGCGCATGCAGCAGCACGAGCACCACGCTGATGCCATCGACTCCCAGGTGGAAGCCGATGCCCAGCGAGCGGATCCACGGCACCAGCACCTCATGCTGGTACCCGCCCGTGGGCGCATCGTACGTCGCCACCGCCCAGAGCGCGCCGATCAACGAAAGGCCGGTGGCCAGCACGCTGATGCGGCGCACCAGCGCGTGCCGGGTGGAGCCGACGGCGGCGATGGCGATGGCGCCAAGAGCCGGGGCAAGCAGAATCAACAGCGGAAGGCAGCTCATGAGGTGTTAGCGGCGCAGGGCCAGCGTGAGGAGCGACACGATGCCGAGGAGGAAGCCCAGCACGTACGTTTGCACCCGGCCGGTCTGCCACAGGCGCAGGATGTGGCCGGCCCGGCGCGTCAGGCGCGCGGTGCCGTTGACGAGGAAGCCGATGATGATCACCCGCTCGACCCATGCGCATGCGCCCGCGATCCATCGCTGTTGCACCGTCTCGACGTACCACATGTAGATCTCATCGATGTAGTAGCGCCGCTGCAGGAACGAGTACGGCAGGGCCAGCGCCTGGACGAGCTGCTGCGCGGAAACGGTGCCCCGCGAATAGATGAGCCATGCGAGCAGCAGCCCAACAGCCACGACAGCGATCGAGAGGCCCGGCACCAGCCACGCCGCATGGTGCTCGCCGTGCTGGCCGAGGAAATGGGGGATGCCGATATACCCGGCGATGATCGACAGGAAGGCTAGCACGCCCAAGGGGATGAGCATGGCGGGCGGCGACTCATGGCCATGGCCATGGGCTTTGCCGGTGAAGGCGATGAACCACGCCCTGGCCGTATAGAAGGCGGTCATGCCGGCGGTGACCAGTGCTAGCCAGAAGGCCGGCGCATTGTGCCCGTAGGCGAGGACCAGGATTTCATCCTTACTGAAGAAGCCGCTGAGTCCCGGGAACCCGCACAGCGCCAAGCCGCCCACGAGGAATGCGAGCGATGTCCAACGCATCGAATGCCACAACCCGCCCAGCTTTCGGATGTCCTGCTCATGCGTGCCGTGGATTACGCTGCCCGCCGCCAGGAACAGCAACGCTTTGAAGAACGCGTGGGTCGTCAAATGGTACATCCCGGCGACCGCGCCCCCCAACCCGAGCGCCATCACCATGTACCCGAGCTGGCTGAGCGTGGAGTAGGCGAGAATGCGCTTCAAGTCGAACTCAACGAGCGCGAGGCACGCCGCCAGGAACGCGGTGGCTGCGCCGACCCACGTGATGGTCGTGAGGACCGAGGGCACGATCTCAAAGAGCCAGAACGTCCTGCACAGCATGTACACGCCCGCCGCCACCATTGTCGCCGCATGGATGAGCGCGGACACCGGGGTCGGGCCTTCCATGGCGTCCGGCAGCCACACGTGCAGCGGAAACTGCGCCGATTTGCCGATGGGGCCGCAAAAGAGCAGCAGCCCGATCAGCGGCAGCACCGCCACGGAGACCACGCCGGTTTGGATGAGGAGCGGAAGCTGTTTTTCGAGCGTCTGGAAATGAAAGGTGCGGTCGACCGGCAGGACCGCCCACAGCGCCAGGATCCCGAGCATGAAGCCGAAATCGGCGACACGGTTGACCATGAACGCCTTCTTGCCGGCTTCGGCGGCCGAGGGCTTCGCGTACCAGTGGCCAATCAACAAGTAGGAGGAGAAGCCGACCAGCTCCCAGCCCATGAAGAGCTGGATCCAGTTGGTGGCCAGGACGATCGTCAACATCGAGAACGCGAAGAGCGACAGCACCCCGAAGTAGCGGCTGTACGCGTCATCGTCCGCCATGTAGGCGGTGGAGTAGATGAAGATCGCGCTTCCCACCCCAGTGACGACCAGTGCCATCAGGAGCGATAGCTGGTCGATCAGAACGCCGAACGAAATCGTCAAACCGGGAAGCGAGATCCAAGAGAGCGATGCTTCGAAGGGAAGCTGGAAGGGGTTCGGCACGGCCCACGTGACGATCGATGAGAAGGTATACCACAGCAGGGTGCTGGCGAATGAGACGAGCAGGGCGCCGATGGCCAGCGTGGCGCTGAGGCGCCGCCGATGGACGCCGAATAGTTGGATGCCGCAGGCCGCCGCCAGCGGAGACAGGAGAATGGTCCAACCGAGCGCGGAGGGACTGATCACCATTTCAGGAAGCTGACTTCGTCGACGTTCAATGTTTTCAGCTGCCGGGCGAGCAGGATCGCGATCGCCAGCCCGACCGTGACCTCAGCCGCCGCCACCGTAATGATGAAAAAGACCACGACCTGGCCGTCCAGGTTACCCCAGGCTTTCGCGAAGGCCACGAACGCCAGGTTGGCCGCGTTGAACATGATCTCGATGCACAGGAGGATCATGAGCACGTTGCGCCGGGTCATGATGCCGATGAGCCCGATGGCGAAGAGCAGGGCGCTGAGGACGAGGTAGTGGGCGAGGCCGATCATCAGTGGTGTTTGATCTTGGCCAGGGAGACGGCGCCGATAATCGCCGCGAGGATCAGGAAGGACGTCAACTCAAACGGCAGGACGTAGTAGCGCAGCAGCACCGTGCCCAGTGATTCGACGGTGCCCTCGGCCGCCTGCCAGGTGCCGGCGAGACCCCCCCGGCGAACGATGGCGATCAGCAGCAGGGCGATGGCCAGTCCGACCACCAACCCGGCCCCGCGCAAGGTAAAGAGGCGCATGCGGGCGAGCGCTTCCGGCTCAAGGTTGAGCAGCATCATGACGAAGAGGAACAGCACGAGCACCGCGCCGGCGTACAACAGCACCTGCAAGGCCGCGACCAGGTACGCGCCCAGCATGACGAACAGCGCAGCCAGGCTGAACATGACGACCAGCAGCGACAGCACGCTGTACAGCGGCTGGCGCGCGAACACGACGGTGCACGCCGCCAGCAGCGTCAGGCCGGCAAATGCAAAAAAACAGATGTTTTCCGCCATTAGGATGTCCTTCGAAGGGGAGGCCGGAAAGTTCGTGAAAAATATCACAAACTGAAGTATTATAGAAGCCGTTGCCTGCCTTGTCTACTTCGTTCGGCGTCAGGTATGCTTATACTACCTGTGCGACTTGTCAGCGGCCGGACAACTTCACAAGCTCATGCACAGGAACCCGTTAGGAGCGCATGTCAGCGCATAGCACGCGAGTCCGCACATCTCTCGTTTTGTCTCTTGGGTTGCTCATCCCCACCCTTGCGGCGTCCGCTCAGGAAGCGCCCAAGGCCGCCGCCGGACAGTGCATCGTCAAATTCAAGCAAGACGGTTCCCACGCCCTGACGACTTCCGCTGACGCGCTGGTCAACTCGCGCCAGGGACGTACCGCCTACATCCGAGGTACCGCAGACCGCTCCAGCTCGCTCTACGACCTGTTTGCCAAGGTCAACGTCACGGCGGCGCGCTCCGTCTTCCGCTCCGCCGCAGAGACGTTGCCCGCCCCGATGGCGCTCCACAAGAGCGCTCAGCAGCCGCCCGGACCCTCGCTCGACGCCTACATGGTGCTGCACTATGCAGGCGACCGCGATCCGGAGGCGATGTGCGCCGATCTCAAGGAAGACCTGCACGTCGAATCCTGCCAGCCGAACTATCAGATGCAAGCCGCCTACGTTCCGAACGATCCCTACTACCACTCTTCGGGCGCGTGGGGCCAACCCTACGGCGATCTGTGGGGGTTGAAGCTGCTGCGCATGGCCCAAGCGTGGAACGTCACGCAGGGCCGCCGGCAGGATCAAACGCCGGTGCTAGCCGCAGTGGTCGATACCGGGGTCGATGCGGCGCACCCGGATCTGGCCGCCAATGTCTGGACGAACCCGGGGGAAGTGGCCGGCAACGGCGTCGATGACGACGCCAACGGCTATATCGATGATGTGTACGGGTGGGACTTCACGACATGCAGATTCTTCGGGTTCGCCCAGTGCCTCCTTGAGAAGCCGCGCGGCAACGACACCATGGACCATGACGGGCACGGCACCCATGTGTCCGGCACCATCGCCGCCGTCGGCAACAACGGCCTCGGCATCATCGGGGTGGCGCCGCAGGCGAAGATTCTGCCGGTCAAGGGCCTCAATGATGACGGGCAAGGCTACTCCTCGGATTTGGCGGCCGGGATCGTCTACGCCGCCCAACAGGGCGCGGCGGTGATCAACAACAGCTGGGGCTGCGGCGGGCCGTGCCCGAGCAACCCGGTGGTGGAAGATGCGGTGCGGGCGGCGATGGCGATGGGCTCGACCGTCGTGTTCGCGGCGGGCAACAGCAGCGATGACGTCGCCAAGTACAGCCCGCAGAACATGACGGATGTAAAACCGATCGTGGTCTCGGCGAGCAGCCCGGAGGACCGGCCGGCATTTTTCACCAATTACGGTCTTGAAGTAGACGTGGCAGCACCCGGAGGTGATGATGAGGAAGGCGACATCTCGACTGACCCATTCCGGAATATCCTATCGCTGCGGGCTACCGACTGCGACGGCTGCGCTCCCTTCGTCGAGATCGGCGACGCGTACCTTCGCCAGGCGGGCACCTCCATGGCCGCGCCGCATGTGACCGGCGTGGCCGCGCTCATCCGCGCGGCACATCCTGAGTTCACCCCCGATGACGTGCGCCAGGTGCTCCGGGCTACGGCGAGCACGCTGCAAGGCGTGGCGAATGGCCATCCGATCGGCGCCGGCCGGGTGGATGCGGCTCGGGCGCTGACCGTGCAAAAAGTGGTGCAAGTCGACATCACCTCGCCGGACGCCGACCAGTCCGTCAGCCCCTTCGACGGGCCGGCGGCGATCTACGGCACCGCATCCGGCGCAGGGTTCCGGAACTATCAACTCTTTTTCTCGGAAGGACGCGCGCCCGGCTCATGGTCTGCAGTTGACGGACCATCCACAGCGCCGGTTACCGAAGACGTACTCGGCATGTGGGAGATCAAATCGTTGGCCGATGGGGTGTATACGCTGCGGCTGCGCGCGGCGTCAAAGCAAGGGTTTGAATTTGAGGCGTTCCAGCCGGCGGTTGTTGAGCGGTATCCGGGCAGACGCCTGACGGACGCGCCGTACGTGCAGAACAACCCGGTGATCTCCGGCAACCGCATCGCGTGGTTTGACGAGCGCACCCGGACACGCCGCGATATCTACATGTGCGACTATGACCCGCAGACCGGCGCGTGCCCTGAGCAGCGCATCACCACGGACGATTCGGTCCTGCCCGGCGGCCTGGCGATGGACGGCGACCGGATCGTCTGGAGTGATCGGGGCGTCAACGGCCGTCCGGACATTTATCTCTATAACCTTGCCACCGGACACCAGGAAAAGATCACGGACGATCCGTCAGATCAATTTGCGCCGGTGATTTCCGGAGACCTGATCGCTTGGACCGACAGCCGGCATGGGAATCCGGACATCTACCTCTACGACTTGGCCACCGGCCGCGAGCTGCGGGTCACCACCCATGCCTCCACCCAGGCGAACGTGGCGATCTCCGGCAACCGGCTCGCCTGGTGGGATGTGCGCCGCAACCCCAGACGCGACGTGTACGTCTGCACGTACGACCGCGATGCCGGAACGTGCCCTGAGCAGCGCATCACGCCCAATAATGCCAAAGCCGGCTCCCCGGTCATTTCGGGCGACCGGGTCGTCTGGGCGGACCGTCGCTCAAGCGCCGAGGAAAACATCTTCGTCTACGACCTGACGACCAAGAAGGAGCGCCGGCTCATCGCCGCGCAGGGCGAGCAAAGCAATGTGGCGCTGTGGGGCGATCATTTGGTCTGGATGGACATCAAAGACTATAAGACCCGTTCCATCCACCACTATGATTTCCGCACGACGATCCGACGAGAGATGGTGTCGTTTCCCACGGGGGAGTTCGGCCCGGTCGTCAGCGACGAGATGCTGGTATGGTCGGACAACCGGTTTGACGTCGCTCAGACCGGCAACATGGAAATCATGGTGTACCCGTTTCCGCAGCGGGCCATCAGCGGCAGGATCCTGGATCAGGCCGGCGTGCCGGTAGCCAGCGTGCCGGTGGAGCTGCTGATCAGCCGCACCCCACGCGAATCGCAGGCCGACCCGGTCATCGCCACGACGGGTCCGGACGGCGTGTACCGGGTCGAAGGGCTGCTGCCTGGCTGCTACAAACTGACGCCCAAGACGACCCCGGCCCTGCGCGCGCAAGGGTTCCGCAGTTTTATCGATGCGGACGACCCGACCCAGCCCCCACCCTACCGGAAAACCGACTTGTCCTCTTCGCAGGATCAGCTTGAGATCGATTTCACCGCTCGCCGCTAGTCGTTTGTGCGCTCCTGTGTTATCCTAACGCCCTGACATTCCCGCCATGAGCACAGCCCGGGTCATCATCGCCGACAGCGAGAAAAACGCGAACCTCTACTACGCCAGCCGCTTCCTGGCGCCGGACCCGTTTATCTTCATCCAAGTCGACGGCCGCAGGACGCTCATCATGAGCGACCTCGAGCTGGACCGCGCCAAGGCCCAATCCAACGTCGATGAAGTGCTCTCGTATACGAAGCTCTCCCGGCAAGCCAAGCAGGGCGGGGCGGCCGAGCCGACGATGATGGACGTCGTCGGGGAGTTTCTCAAATCGCACGGAGTGAACGCGATTGAGGTGCCCTCGGACTGCGGCGTCGTGTACGCGGACGCGCTGCGCAAACGCGGCTACACCGTCACGCCCAAGCCGGAGCCGTTTTTTTCGGAGCGCATGATCAAATCCGAGGAAGAGATTGCTCTGCTCACCGAAGCGCTGCGCATCACCGAAGATGCGCTCGCCTCAGCCATTGAGCTGATCCGCACGTCGGAGGTCAAAGCGGACGGCACGCTTTGGATCGGCGGCAAGCCGCTCACGGTCGAGCTGCTGCGCAAGGCGATGCACCTGACGATGATGGAGCGGGACTGCGTCGCCCAACACACGATCGTCGCTCCGGGCGCGCAGGCGGTCGATCCGCACAACGAGGGCTCCGGTCCGTTGCGGGCGAACGAGCCGATCGTAATGGACGTCTTCCCCCAGCACGCGCGCAGCCGCTACTTCGCCGACATCACACGCACCGTCGTCAAAGGCAAGGCGTCGGATAAGGTGCGGCGCATGTTCAACGCGGTCAAGGAAGGGCAGGAGATCGCCTACCGGATGATCAAAGACGGCGTGGACGGCTCGGCGGTCCACAAAGCGATCCTGGATTTCTTTGAGCAGCAAGGTTTCAAGACCGGCGAGCAGGGCGGCCGCATGCAGGGGTTCTTCCACGGCACCGGTCACGGCGTGGGCCTGGAGATCCATGAACCGCCGCGCGTGAGCCCGAAAGCGGACATTCTGAAGGCCGGCATGGTCGTGACCGTCGAGCCGGGGTTGTACTACCTCGATGCGGGCGGCATGCGCATCGAAGATATGGTTGTTGTCACGAAGGACGGATGCCGCGTCTTAACCGAAGCGCCGAAAATCCTGGAAGTGTAGCAAATACCCATCGAAGGGCGTAAGATAGCTCGAACCCACCCACGATGTCCACGACGCTGCACGCCACCATAACGCCTGAGCCCGTCGTCCGGCTGGAGAACTATTTCCAAGAGCCGTACAACATGGCGGTTGCCACCGCCCGGACCTGCTATTCCTCTAAAGTGATCACGCCGGAGGATGTGGGGCGCGATGACAAGTCGCGCGAGCAGCGCGACCGCATTGCCGAGAGCATCTACAAGGCCGGCCACCACACCACGATTCAGCACCCGACCTTCCAGTTCGTGCTGGAGCGGGTCTCGCGGCAGTTCCTCTGGTCGTTCCTGCACGCTCATCCG
>PCVX01000021.1:11067-11732 GCA_002796105.1 Candidatus Omnitrophica bacterium CG11_big_fil_rev_8_21_14_0_20_63_9
CAGGCGCAGATGGCGGCCTATCACCGGCTGATCGGCCTGATGGAGCCTGTGGTGGTGCGCGAATACCGGCGCATCTTCCCGGCGCGGGATGTAGGGGAGAAGCGCTGGGCGAGTGCCGTCAAGAAACGCTGCCAGGAGGTTGCACGCTACGTGCTGCCCGTGGCCACCCACGCGCACCTGTACCATACGATCAGCGGCCTGACGCTCCATCGCTACTGGCGGCTCTGCCAGTCGTTCGACGTGCCGCTGGAGCAGCGCCTGGTGGTCCAGCAGATGGCGGACGCGGTGGCGCGGATCGATCCCGATTTCATGCGGCTGGCGACGGACCCGGTCCCGCTGGAACGCACGGTGGAGTACGAGGCGTTCACCCGCTTCCACGGGGTCGCGCGCAACGGGGCGACCCAGCGGTTTCTGGAGGCGTTCGACCGGGACCTGGGTGGGGCCACGTCGCGCCTGGTGGACTACAAGGTGCATGCCGAGGAGTCGCTGGCCCAGGCGGTGCGCTCAATCCTGGGGCTGACGGCCGACCAGCTCGACGCCGATGAGGCGATCGCCCTGGTGATGGACCCGGCGCGCAACCGGTACCTGGCGGATGCGCTGACGCTCACCACGATGAGCAAGCTCTCGCGCGCGATGGTCCATCCGCATTTCACGTTCAAAAAGAA
>PCVX01000039.1:0-10960 GCA_002796105.1 Candidatus Omnitrophica bacterium CG11_big_fil_rev_8_21_14_0_20_63_9
CGACCTCCGGATACTTCGTCTGCCGCACCGAGGCATTGCGCCGGTTGGAGTGGCAACCGATCGGGTTCAAGATCCTCCTGGAGTTGCTGGCCAGCGCCCGCCCGGCCTCCGTGCGGGAAATCCCCTACCAGTTCGCCGATCGCCAGCGCGGCTCCAGCAAGCTGGGCGTCGGGACGCTCTGGTGCTACGCGTCCCAGCTCGTGCGGCTCTATGTGCAACGGGGGCGCCAGATGGGGCGCAAAGGGCACGAGGCCAATGTCGCGGCCAGCTAAGATCGCCGCCTGTTATTGCATCTATAACGAGGAAGAGTTCATTGAATATTCCATCCGTTCGATTTACGAAGCCGTAGATCGGATCGTCATCTGTCTTGGCATGGCGCCCTGGAGCGCCTACAACAGCGAGGCGCGCCGTAAGCATGCGCAGCGGGACCGGACTGAGGACATCGTCGACCGGTTGGCGGCGAGTGATCCGAAGTTCGTGGTGAAGAAAGGCGTCTGGGAGTCTGAGGTCGCCCAGCGCCAAACTGCTATGGAATGCTGCGTGAACGAGGGGATCGACTACTACTTTTTGATCGATGGAGATGAGGTGTACCGGCCCGACCATCTTCGCGTCATCCGGGAGGAAGTTGAAGCGCATCCGGACGTCGGCACGTTCCACATCAAATGCACGGTGTTATGGCATAGTTTCCGTTACCGGATTCCGTATTGGGGCGTCAAATGGACGCCCTGGCGTCTCTTTAAGATCACGCGCTCGCGCAAGCTGCTCGGCCTCTCGGTCCCCTACCGCTGCCGGATCACCGGCCCGAACCGGACAAACAGCCTAGGACCGCGCTATCTGATCCCTCCGCACAAGGCGATCTTCTACCACTTGGGCTATGCCCGGGCGACAGAACGCATGCGGCTTAAGTTTGATACCTCAGAACAGCAGCGCCACTTTGTTAACGGGTGGTTCGAGGATGTGTGGATGAAATGGCCGCAGCAGCGCTCGATGAAGAACTTGCAGCCGCTCGATCCCGAGGGATTGCCGGAAGCGCTGCCGGTGGATCCCAGCGATTTGCCTGAGCTCCTGCGCGCGCATCCGTATTGGAACTTGGAGATCATCCCGTGAGCGTCATTAAAACCGTACTCTTCGAAAACTATCTGAGCCTGCAAGACGCGGCGCGCGACCGCGGGTGGCTGCGATGGCGCCCGCTGCGCAAACTGTCCGGCTCGATGTATCGCCGGTTGCGCTGCGGGGAGGAGCTGACCATGACGTGCCGCGGCCTCGCCTGGACGTTGGATGCGGACGATCCCTATTTCACGCGAAGCCTGGTGATTGAAGGAACGCACGAGCCGTACGAAACGGAATATTTTCTCGGGCTGCTTCTGCCTGGCATGACGGTCGTGGATGTCGGCGCGCACGTCGGATGGTACACGCTCCTGGCAGCGCAACGGGTGGGACCCGCGGGCCGAGTGATCGCCTTTGAGCCGGAACCCGCCAACTACGCGCGGCTGGAGCGCAACGTCGCGGCCAGCGGCTACCGCCATGTCATCACCGTGCCCAAAGCGGTGGCCGAGCGCACCAGAGCTCTGACGCTCTTTCGCGATCCTGGCAACTCCGGCGGTCACAGCATTGCTGATTGCGGGAATACGCGGCCAGCGTTTACGGTTGAGGCGGTGGCGCTCGATGAGTACTTCGGCCCAGAGCCGCCACCGGTTCATGTCATCAAGATCGATGTCGAAGGGGCGGAGTGCCTGGCTTGGCGCGGGATGCAGCGTGTGCTGCAGCGCAACCCAGACCTCGTGCTGATGATGGAATTCTCACCGCAAGCGCTCTCCCAGGCTGGAAGCTCGCCTGAAGAGCTGTGGCGCATGTACTGCGATGCCGGGTTCAAACCCTTTCGGCTCCATGGCGAAACACAGCGGTTGCTGCCGGTGGAGTTCGATGAGCTCCTGCATCTGTGCGAGCGGGGAGATCGGCATACGAACCTGTTTCTCTCCCGCCATCAGGAACCACAGCCTTGACGATGGACACCCCCGCCATCCTGTCAGCCCCTGCGGCCCCGGGCCGAATCAAGCGGCCGAAACTCTCCGTGGTCATCCTCACCCGCAATGAAGAACCGCGCATCGCGCGCTGCTTGGAGAGCGTGCGTTGGGCGGATGACATCGTGGTGGTTGACGGGCTGAGCACCGACCGGACGGTTGAGATCTGTCGCCAATTCGGAGCGCGCGTCATCCCGCATGCGTTCAGCGGCAGCTTTGCCGAAGAGCGCAACCTGGGCATGCGGCATGCCACCGCCGAGTGGGTCCTGCAAATCGACGCCGATGACGTGGTGACGCCGGCCTTCCGCACCGCTGTAGAAGTGTTGCTGCAGGGCGCATCGCAACACGCCGCCTACAAATTCCGCCGCAAGAGCTACTTGATGGGCCGTTTCATGCGCTATGGGGGGTGGTACCATTACCTGCCGAATCTGGTCCGGCGTGAGGATGTCCGGTACGTCGGGGACGTGCATGAGCGCCCGGTAGTTGAAGGCACGATCGGTGTGCTCGACGCCGATATCGAGCATTACCCCTGCGAAGATCTGGCCGCTTTCATCAGCCGGCACAACCGGTACACCTCGCTTCAGGCGCGCGAGCTCTCGCAGCAGCCGTTTGGCCGCCTCGCGCTGATTCAGCGATTAGTGCATCGCCCCTGGAAGACGTTCTGGAAGTGTTATGTCAAGAAACAGGGCTATCGCGAAGGCGCGCATGGGGTGCTCTTTGCCTATTTGTACGCGTGGTTCGAGCTCCTGAAGTGGGCCAAATGTCTTGAGCTGCGCGTCACCAAAATATCCTAAGATGCGCAAGGTGATTCGGAAGTTGCTGCGGACGGTGGTGAATTACGATCCCAGCTACTACGATATGTACGCCGATGTGAACGAACAATGGTATGCCCGCTTGTACCTGGAGTGGATTACGCGCCATGCCCGCGCTGTTGGCATCATCCCGCCGGCGACCGAGCCGGGGGCCCTGCGCTCCGCGCGGGGTGGCGACGGAAGTGCCGGGGCCGGCGGTAGGCCACGGCCGAGGCTGCTTGAGGCTGGTTGCCAGACCGGGCGGTTGGCCATTTCATTCGCCCGGCAGGGTTTTGAGGTGACCGGTATCGATACCTCAGGATTTGCGCTGCGGCGAGCCCGCGTGCATGCCAGGCAAGCCGGCGTGCAGGCGTCCTTCCGGCAGGGAGATGTGCTCAACGTCTTGCAGGAGAAGCCGCGGCGGCAATACGACGTCATCGTCTGTGCGGAAGTGACGTACTTATCGCCTAAGTACCGCGAGATGCTCCAGGTTCTGGCGATGGCGGTGCGGCCCGGCGGGTTGCTGTGCGTGTCCCATCGGCCTTCAACGTATTATCTCCTTGAGGCGCTCAAGGCTGGGGATTTCGATATGGCCGGCTCGGTGTTGAGCCGGAGGGAGGGCCCATTTCGCGGCAGCACGTACTACAATTGGCAGACGCGCGAAGAGCTTGAAGCGTTGTATGCCTCGCTCGGGTTGGAGTGGATCGCGCTGCATCCGATCGATCGCCTCGCCTGGCTGTCCGGGTTGAACCTCTCGAAACTGCCGGTGGAGCAGCGCGAGCGGTGGCTGCAGGCGGAGCTTTCGCTGGATGGAGCTGGAGAGGTGTGCGCCCGCTATGCACTCGTCATTGCTCGCAAGCCGCTGCACGTTGCCGCCTCCGTATGTTATGATACTGGCTCTTCGCGATGAGCCGCTTCGCCTCCTATCCGCCCATTTTGAAATATCACCGCATCGGTCCCACGCAGGCCGACCACGTGCCGACCGTCTCCGTCACCGCCTTTGAGCGGCAGATGCGCCTCATCGCCCGGTTTGGCTTGCGGGTCATCAGTTTCAATGAGATTGGCGACCGGCTCAGCCGCGGCGAGCGCGTACCACCGGGCCATATCGCGGTCACCTTCGATGACGGCTATGATGATACCTACACCACGGCATGGCCGATGCTCAAACGGTTCGGATTTCCGGCGACGGTGTTCATCACCCCGGGCGATATCGGCAAACCAGGGTTCCTGACCTGGGAGCAGGCGGCGGAGTTGGCGGCCGACGGGTTCGGGATCGGCAACCACACGATGCATCATGCCTACCTGCCGCTGGTGCCGGAAGCCCGGCTCGCGGAAGAACTGCTCGAGTCGAAACGAGTCATCGAGGCCAAGATCCGCCGTCCGATCCATACCCTGAGCTATCCGGTGGGCGGGTTCACGCGCCGGGTCATCGAGATCGCCTCCGACCACTACGCGGCGGCCTGCACGACCAATCGGGCGTTTGAGCGCAACGGGCTAGACCGCTTTGCGCTGCGCCGCGTCAAGATCACGGAGCGCGACACGAATCCGCTCGCCTTCTTGGTGAAAGTGTCCGGCTATTACGATGCGTTCCGCCGGCTGAAGCAGCCCGGCTAACCTCTCCTCAACCCATCCGCATTCTCATTGCCTACGTGACGGCAGGTACCGGCCATCGCCGTGCCGCGGAAGCGCTGGCGCAAGCCGCCGCCGAACGGTTTCCGCAGGCTACCATCGAATGCCTCGATGTCCTGCATCTGGCTCCTGCGTGGTTCCGGACCGGCTACAACTGGTCGTACCTCTTTCTCGTCCGCCACGTGTCGGGAATATGGCGCGTCAGTTACCGGCTGTTGGATGGATGGCCGCTCTATCATCTGCTCCAACCGTTGCGGCGCTGGTGGAACCTCCTCATCGTCCAACGGTTCGTCGAGCGGCTGAGGGTTGAACCGCCCGATATCGTGCTGGTGACGCATTTTCTTCCCGCAGACGTGTGCGGCGCCGGGCGCCAGGCCGGGTGGCTTCGATGCCCGCTGGTCGTCGTAGTGACCGATTTGCATCCGCACCGGTTCTGGCTGTCAGCGCCCCGGGATGCGCTGGTGGTCAGCACGCCGCAAAGCGCCCAAGTTGCGATCCGCCGAGGGGTCGAGCAGGGCAAAATCCGTGTCCTGGGTATTCCGATCGGCAAGGCGTTTGGGTCCTCGATCGACCGCCGGGCCTTGCAGCAGCGCTTTCAGCTTCAGCCCGGACGGCAGACCATCCTCGTGACCAGCGGCGGCACGACCGTCGGCCAGTTTGAAGAGGTGGTGGAAGCGCTGATCGCGCTGGAAGCCTCATTGCCCGGCCGGCTGCAGCTCTTGGTGGTGTGCGGCGAGGACGAGCGGACCCGCAGCCGGTTGCTTACGCGGGCAGGGCACAGCCCCATGCCGGTGCAGGTGTTCGGGTTCGTGGAGTTTATGGCCGATCTGATGGCGGTTAGCGATCTGATCGTCTCGAAAGCCGGCGGCTTGACGGTCAGCGAGAGCTTGGGCCGGGGGGTGCCTCTGGTGCTGTACCATATCATTCCGGGACAAGAGCAGCTCAACGCCCGCTACGTCTCGGCGCACGGCGCAGGGATCATCGCCCGCCGCCCCGGTGAGGTGGCCAGGGCGGTTGCCGCGTGCATCATGGAGCCGGCACGGCTTGAGACGATGCGCCGGGCAGCGCATCAGATCAGTCATCCGCAGGCCGCGGCCCGCATCATGGCCGAGGTGGTCGAGCCGCTGGTGTCGCATGGCTGACCCGCGTCGGGCGCTGGCTGGGGCGCTGCGTCAGCATGTGGAGGGCTTGAAAGCCCTGGGGGTGACCGCGCTGCCGCGCAGCGCACCCACCGCGCCCGCTCCCGCATCGCGCGCATCACAGGCATCCAAAACGGCGCGGTTGGCCCAGCTGGCCGAAGAGGTGCGGAAGTGCCACCGCTGCCCCCTGTACCGGACGCGCACGCACCCGGTCATCAGCGATGGCTCGCCCAACGCGAAGCTGATGTTCATCGGGGAAGCCCCTGGCCGGGACGAAGACCTGCAGGGTGTGCCATTTGTCGGCGCGGCCGGTCAGCTGCTGACGAAAATGATCCAAGCGATGGGTTTTCGCCGCGAGGACGTCTACATCTGTAACGTGCTCAAGGACCGGCCGCCGGGCAACCGCACACCGGAGCCGGAGGAGATGGAGGCATGCCTGCCGTTCCTCGAGGAGCAACTGGCGATCGTGCAGCCCCGCGTGATCTGCACGCTGGGAGCGGTCGCGACGAAAGCGCTGCTGGGCCCGCACATCTCCATCACGAAGGTCCGGGGCGAGACGCGCGACTATCACGGGATCACGCTGGTGCCGACCTTCCATCCGGCCTACCTCCTGCGCAACCCACCCGCTAAAAAGTTCGCCTGGGCCGACTTGAAACTAGTGAAGAAATTACTTGAGTCGGGGGCAGGGGGCGGGAGACAAGGGGCGAGGGAAGGCAGCTAAACCATGAGTTCTTCAGAACATTTGACCACGCCCCACGCCCCACGCCCCACGCCCCCCATTGCGGAAGTTGTATTTAACCTCCCTATCGAGCGGTCCTTCCACTATCTGATTCCTGAGCCGCTACGGGACACGCTTCAGCCGGGGATGCGCGTGTCGGTACCGTTCGGGCCTCGGCAGCGCATCGGCCTGGTCACCCAGTGCTTGGCCCGCAGCCCCATCCGACACCTGAAGCCGATCCGCCGGGTCATCGATCCGCGTCCGGTCATCAGCGATGAGCGGTGGGCGCTGGCGCAATGGATGTCCGAGTACTATGCCTGCAGCCTCGGCGAAGCGCTCTTTGCCATGGTGCCCAGCACGTTACGCTTGCCGCGCGTCGATGCGCCGGAGGCGGCGGCCGCGCCGGGAGATTTTCCAACGACGCGGTTCACGCTCTCGAGCGATCAGCGGCAGGCGTTTGAGGCGATTGGGCGCGCCATCGATCAACGCCGCGCGCAGGCCTTGCTGCTCTACGGCGTCACAGCCTCAGGCAAAACCGAGCTGTACTTGCAGGCGATCGAGCGGGTGCTGGAGCAGGGCCGGTCTGCGATCTGCCTGGTGCCGGAAATCGCGCTCACCCTGCAGACCGTGGAGCGGTTCACCGCGCGCTTCGGACACCTGGTGGCGGTGTGGCACAGCCGGCTGCGTACCCGCCAGCGGGCCCAGGCGTGGACCGATGCCGCGGCCGGCCGGCGGCGGATCGTCATCGGGACGCGCTCGGCGGTGTTCGCCCCGCTGCCGCAGCTGGGAGCGTTGATCCTGGATGAAGAGCACGAGACCAGCTATAAACAGGAAGACGCGCCCCGGTACCATGCCCGCGACGTAGCGATGGCCCGGGCCCGCCTTGTCGGGGCCACGGTGATCCTGGGCAGCGCCACACCCTCCATCGAGAGCTTCCATGCCGCGCAGGAAGGGCGCATGCAGCTGTTGCATTTGCCGCAGCGTATTGAAGGGCGCCCGCTGCCGCGTGTGGAGATCATCGACATGCGCCAGGAGCTCTCCGGCCGCCGCCGGTTCGCGCCGCTGTCCAACCGGCTGGAGCGGGCGCTGCTGCACACCGTGGAGCGCGGCGAGCAGGCGATGTTGCTGCTCAACCGTCGCGGGTTTGCGCGCAGCGTCCAGTGCCGCCTGTGCGGCGCGGTGGCGCGCTGCACGCGCTGCGAGATCCCGCTGATCTATCACGCCGGCGGCACCGAGCTGCGCTGCCATTACTGCGGGCTGCATCGCGATGCCGAAGAGGTCTGCACGCAATGCCGCAAAGGCCCGCTGCGCTTCCGGGGTGCTGGCACCGAGCGCGTCGAATCCGAACTGCACCGGCTCTTTCCGAGTGCGTCCATCGCGCGGATGGATCGGGACACGACCGCCAAGCGCGAAGCCCACCGCATGCTCTACGAAGCGGTGCGGGATCGCGCGGTCGGCTTGCTGGTCGGCACGCAGATGATCGCGAAGGGGTTCGACTTCCCGCAGGTCACGCTGGTCGGCGTGGTGTCGGCGGACAGTGCGCTGAACCTGCCGGATTTCCGGGCAGGGGAGCGGACGTTCGATTTGCTGACCCAGATGGCCGGCCGCGCCGGGCGGGGCGAGCAGGCAGGGCGCGTGATGATTCAAACCTACTGCCCGGACCACTACGCCATTCAGGCGGCCCGGCACCACGACTACCGGCGTTTTTACGAAGACGAGATCGCCATGCGACGCAATTTGCGGCTGCCCCCGTTCTCCCATGTGATCGAGTTGACCGTGCTGGGAGCCTCCCAGGCAAAAGTCACCGAAGCCGCCCAGGCGCTGGCCGAGCGGCTGCGCAAGCCGCTCTCGCGGATGCATACGGTCTTGCTGGGGCCGGCACCCCACCGTATCCCGCGGCTGCGGCGGGCGTATCGCGTGTGCATCGTGCTGCAAGGCAAGTCGGTTGAGCGGATGGTGAAGGTCTTGCGGGACGTGCTGGAGCCGGGGCGGAAGTTCCGGGGGTTGCCGGTGATCGTCGACGTGGATCCCCGTTAGCCGGCAAACCCTTTCTTGATGGTGCCCAGCGCGTCGAGATTGCGCAAGCTCTGCTGCGCTTCCAGATCGCCGGGGTGCAGCTGCAGGATGCGCTCGAAACACTGCCGCGCCTGCGGGTCCTGGCCACGCTTCATGCTCATGCGGGCCAGCCGGCGCAGCGCCACCAGGTGGTTCGGATCTCTCGTCAGCAGCTCCTCGTACGTCTGCACCGCGGCATCATCCAGCCCGGCATGATTGAGCGTCAGCGCCAGGCGCAGCAGGAGCGAGCGGGAGCCGGGATCAAGGCTGAGGAGCCATTCATAGAGGTTGATCGCCTGGCGGTCACGGCCGCGCAGCTGGGCGATGATCGCCGCGACGCGGACCGGCAGCGTGACCAGACGCAGCGCGACGTGCATCAGGAGCGGTTCCGGCTCGGCGGCGGCGCGTTTCTGGATCGCCAAGCGCAGGTAGCGCCGCGCTTCGGTCGCATCGGGCGCGCGTTTGACCACGAAGGTCAAAAGATCGCTCGCGTAGTCGTAGGCACCCTGGGTGTACGCTTGGATACCTTTCTCAAAATACGGCTGCAGATCTGTCGGAACGGCGCCGGTGGGCATTGCGGGTATCATACCACAACTTGCAATGTCCGTTGACCAGGCTAGAATAACGGAGAATGAGCGTCCTGCCCTTGTGCGTGCTGCCGCACCCGGTCCTGCGGCAGCAGGCCCAGCCGGTCGACAGCTTTACGCGCGGCTTGCGCCGCATGGCCATGGACCTGCTTGATACGATGTACGCGAATGACGGCGTCGGGCTCGCCGCTCCGCAAGTCGGGTGGTCGCTTCAGCTCTTTGTCGCCAACCCCTCGCAGCAGGCCGGGCGGGAGTTGATCGTTGCCAACCCGGTGCTGGAGCCGGCCGGGGGCCGGGCAAGGATCGTGGAAGGATGCTTGAGCGTTCCCAAGGCGTGGCATCGCGTGCGCCGCTCGGCGCGTGTGCGGCTGCGCGGCCAGGACCTTTCCGGCCATCCGCTCGTGCTGGAAGCCGAAGGGTTGCTGGCCATCGTGTTGCAGCATGAAGTCGATCACTTGGGTGGACGGCTCTTCATCGACCGCCTCTCATGGTGGCAGCGCCGCCGGCTTCTGTGGCGGGCTGCCCGAAACGCGTGAGTCGTGGGCGGGGTGAATGCGCATTTGGTTTTTCGGCACGTCGGCCTTCGCGGTTCCGAGCCTCGAGCGGCTCGTGGCGGAACAGTTTACGGTCGATTGCTGCATCACGCAGCCCGACCGGCCGCAAGGCCGCGGCCAGCGGCTGGAACCCTCGCCCGTGAAACAGGCGGCCGTGCGCTTGAAGGTGCCGCTGCTGCAGCCTGAGCGGTTGAGCTCGGCGGCGCTGGAGGGCCGGTCCGCAGATCTGGGCATCGTGGCCGCCTACGGCCAATTGATCAAGCCAGACGTGCTGACACGGCCCCGCCTGGGTATGATCGGCGTGCACCCCTCGCTGCTGCCGAAATACCGGGGAGCGGCGCCGATCAATTGGGCGCTGCTCAAGGGCGAGCAGGTGACGGGCATGAGCATCTTCCGCCTGGTCGAGCGCTTGGATGCCGGGGAGATTCTGCTGCAGGAATCCGTGCCGGTCCTGCCCGCCGACGACGCGGAAACGCTCGGCCAGCGCTTGGCGCTGCTGGGGGCGGAGTGCGTGGTGCGCGCGGTGCGGCTGTTGGAGTCCGGCCGGGTCCGGGCGACCGCGCAGGATGACGCACAATCGACGTACGCGCCAAAGCTGACCAAGGCCCAAGGGCGGATCGATTGGCAGGCTGCGGCGGAGGACATCTCGGCGCTGGTCCGCGCGACGGTGCCGTGGCCCGGCGCCTGGACGGTGTGGCGCGGAGAGGGGCTCAAGATCTGGCGCGCTCTCGTTTCTGAAGACGAAGCGCCGGCGGCGGCGCCCGGCACGGTGGTACGCGCCTCCCAGGACGGCATCGCGGTCAGGACAGGACGCGGCATCCTCCTGGTTCAAGAGCTGCAAGCGGCGGGCAAGCGCCGGATGGCGGCGCAGGAATTTTTGGCGGGCCGCCAGATGAGTGTCGGAGAGCGATTGGGAGAAGACTAAGGAGACGCATGCCTGAATTGCGCAAGGACCCCTTAATCGGACGGTGGGTCATCATCGCGACAGAGCGCGCCAAACGGCCCGTGGATTTCGTTGCGTCGCATGACGAGTCCTTGCCGGCGGATGAGTGCCCCTTCTGCGAGGGGCGCGAAGCGCACACGCAAAAAGAGATTCTCACCGTCCGCAGCGATGGCTCCGGGCCGAACCAGCCCGGATGGAAAGTCCGCGTCATCCCCAGCATCAAACCGGTCCTGCGCATTGAAGGCCAGCTGAACCGGCGCGGCAAAGGCATGTTCGACCTGATGGACGGGGTCGGGGCGCATGAACTCATCATCGAAAGCCCGCACCACATCAGCAATGCCGCCGACCTGCCGCAGGAGCAGCTGCATGCCTCGCTGCACGCCGCGATCCAGCGCATGACGGACTTGGAGCGCGATCTCCGGTTCCGCTACGTGTTATGGTTCAAAAACTACGGCTCCACCGCCGGCGCCGGGCGCGTGCAGCACACCCGCTCGCAGCTCATCGCTACCCCGGTCATCCCGCT
>PCVX01000039.1:10975-11514 GCA_002796105.1 Candidatus Omnitrophica bacterium CG11_big_fil_rev_8_21_14_0_20_63_9
GCTCGCCGGCGCGCGCCACTACTTTGAAGACAAGGAGCGCTGCTTGGTCTGCGACCTGCTGATCCAGGAGCGGGAAGCCAAGACGCGCATCGTGTTCGAATCGACCCACATCATCGCGCTGTGCCCGTTCGCCGGGCGCTTTCCCTTCGAGCTGTGGATCGTGCCCAAGCGGCACCGGTGCGATTTCAACAAGATGCAGCCCGAGGAGCTCACTGACCTGTCCTACGTGATGAAACAAATCCTCGTCCGCCTCAAGGCGGTGCTCAACGACCCGCCCTACAACGCTATCCTGCATACCGCGCCGTTTCGCCACCCCGGCACCCGCGTCGGCCACTGGCGGACGCTGGAGGATGATTACCACTGGCATATTGAGCTGATCCCGCGCCTGACCCGCGTGGCTGGGTTCGAGTGGGGCAGCGGGTTCTACATCAACCCCACGCCGCCGGAAGAGTCGGCAAAGTATCTGCGCGAGGCCGTCGTGGAAGCCGAAGTGGCCGCCGCCCACTGATGAGGAGCTGATGTCTGAGCTGCGACGCGAT
>PCVX01000038.1 GCA_002796105.1 Candidatus Omnitrophica bacterium CG11_big_fil_rev_8_21_14_0_20_63_9
ACGTGCTCGGGCACCAGCGGCACGTTCCAGTTCTACAACCTGACGGCGGACAGCAACGCGACGAAGATCACCTATGTCTGCGGCGACATTACGGTGAGCAATACGCTGCTAATCGATACCTCCCAAACGCTCAATGGCGGCACGAGCACCATCACATTGTCGGCGAGCGGCACGCCCATCACGCGCTCCGGGAGCTTCGATGAAGGCACCAGCACCGTGAAATACACTTCGGCGACCGGCATCACCGCGTTGGCTTCCGCCACCATGACGGCCGGCAATTCGTTCTATAACGTGACGATCCAAAGCGACGACACCTCGGATTCCTTTTTGGCCGGCGTGGATTTTGACATCGACGGCGCGCTGACGGTAACGACAGGGACGTTTCAAGTCGACTCTGCGGTCAATATCACCAGCATCTCGGTTGCCAGCGGCGGCGCGCTCTCGCTCAACGGCAAGAACGTCACAGTTTCCGGGGACTTTACCGGAGCCGGCACGGTCTATTGCGGGGCCGGCAACAACACCTGTTCGACCGGCACCGTGACCATCAATGAGAGCGCCAACTTCGGCGGAGGGACCTACACCTTTTACGCGGTCGACCTCACCAAAGGCTCGGCATCCGCGACCTATACCGTCCAAGGCTCGGGGTCGTTCACCTTCAAGAGCCAGCTGACACTCGGCACCAACGAGACGCTCAATGCGGGCGCGGCGACGTTTTACCTGGATAAGAGCGGCGCCGGCACTTCGCGGCCGTTTGTCATCAGCAGCGGCGCTTCGCTTGCCGAAGACACCTCCACCTTTGTCTATCGCGGAGCGGGCAATACGGACGTCGCCACCGATACGTACTACCATCTCGAAGTGAAACCGGGAGCCAATAGCGCCCAACATGATTTCATGTCGGGGACGCTGACGGTGCTGGGCAATTTGACGCTGGGCAATGGCACGAACACCAGCGTAACGGTCAGTGCCAGCGCGAACTCAACCACCGTGGATGTCAATGGCAACCTGACGATCAATGCCGAGACGACGTTTTCCGCCTATGGCACTGCGACCGGCACAACCGTCGGAGGCAACATGACGAGCACCGGCCAGCTGACGCACAACAACGGCACGGTCATTTTTGATGCCAGCGATACCGACAATACCATCGCCGAAGGCGACGGCAGCTTTTACAATCTGATCTTCAACAACGCTTCCGGCCGGTGGAAGATCACCAGCAACGGCATCTCTGTCAGCAACGATCTGACCCTGACGGCCGGCGCGCTCTCGCTCAATGGGAAAAACCTGAACGTGTCAGGGGGGGATCTCACCGGGGCCGGCACCATCTATTGTGGCGACGGCGATAACACCTGCTCAGCCGGGGCGCTTTCCCTGTACGGTACCGGTTCGCTTGGAGGAGGCACCTACACCTTTTATACAGTTTTTGTCGGTGACGGAGCAGCGACAGCCACCACCACAGCGGCCGGCGACTTCACCGCCGCGAACAAGCTGCACATCTTGGCGAGCCATACGTTCAACGCAAGCTCCTACACCGTGACGCTGACGAACGGCACCGATGCCAGCACGCCGCTCGTCATCGCCGGCACATTCACTCCGCAAACCGGCACTATTATCTACAACGTGGCGACCGGCAACACCATTAACGTCACCGGGACCACCTACAACGCCCTGCGATTGCGAACCAGCGACGCGGTGTCGCCGACGTTCAAGTTGGCCGGCAATATCACCGTCTCCTCCTCCTCGTCGACCGCCCTCGACATCTGGGGAGGCGAAGTGCTCTCCTCCCCCACCCTGGACACCGACAGCGTGAACAACCGCAGCATCACCGTGACCGGCGGCGTGCGCATCGGGGTGAATTTCTCCGGGGTGTCCGGGTCGATCACCGCCAATGGCAGCACCATCTCGGTCAGCGGCGACTTTAACCTGCAAAACGGCATATTCACCCAAGGCTCCAGCGCCATGACGGTCAGCGGCGATTTCACGCTGGATGGCACGTTCACGAAAGACACCGGCAGCGTGACGCTCGATGGCGATACGGTCTTATGGACAGACACGAACGGCACGACACAGGATGTCGGGACGATGACAATTACCGGCACCGTGACGACCGCCAGCAACGTCAAAGCCAGCGACATTACCGTGTCCGGCGGCAGCTTGACGGTCGGGACCGATGATGTCGTGACAACGGACACCTTGACGATCAGCGGCGGCACGTTCGCCATGTCCAACTCCGGCGCCACACTGAAGATCTCCGACAGCGGCAGCATCTCGATGAGCAGCGGCACATGGTCGGCCAGCGACGTGGCCACCGCGCCATCATTGACCAGCGCCGATACCGACGGCTCGCCGACCTATCTCGGGGTCAGCCTGACCGGCGGCACGCTGAACGTCGCCGAGCTCACCGTAGACTATCTCAAGAGCACGGGATTCGTCATCGGCTCCGGCGTGACGCTCACCGCGCTTGATAAGGTGACGTGGGGAAGTAGCGGCACGTGGAACGGCGAGGCTGCGAGCGGGGAAAAGCTGTTGGATATTACCGGGCAGACACAGAATCTCTCGAGCCATGCCTTCCCAACGACCTGGAGCAATAACACCAGCGCGGACTGCAACGTGCGCTCAAACACCAGCGGCGTGGTCAGCGTGTGGGATTGGAGCGGTGCGTTCGGCGGTGAAGAGTACGACTGCGACACCAGCGGCGGAGAAGTGCGCTGGAAGGGCGGACCTGGCGGTGCGCCAGGCTCCGGGACAGGCCAGTATCCTGCCATCTATTGAGTGTTCCCGCGATGTATGACGCGATTGTCGTCGGGGCCGGGCCGGCCGGCAGCGTGTGCGCCCGGCAGCTCGGGCGCGATGGCCAGCGCGTGCTCCTGCTCGACCGCGGCGTTTTTCCCCGGGACAAAGCGTGCGGCGATGCGCTGACCGGGAAGAAAACGCTGCGTGCCCTCCAGGCGATGGGGCTGTGCGAGGCCTTCCTTGAACTACATCCTGCCGCATCCGTTGAGCTGCTGGTCGTCGGACCAAGCGGGAGACGCTGTCGACTCGTCTCCACCCCTAACCAAGAGGCCCTGCGGGAGAATTACGTGTGCCCTCGCCGGATCTTCGATCAGTGGCTGCTCGCCCAGTGCCGTCCCTGGGTGGAGGTGCGCGAAGGGATCGCGGTCACTGAGGTAGGCATCGATGAAACCGGTGTGACCGTGTCCGGCCGCGAGCTGTCCAGCGGGCGCGCCCTGACGTTTCACAGCCGCCTGGTGGTCGGTGCGGATGGCGCTTCCTCTCTCGTGGCTCGCGCCGCAGGGCTGCGGCCTGCCCGCGCGCGCGCCGGGGCCGCTGCGCTGCGCGGGTATTTCAGCGGCTGCGATGTGTCAGCGAGCCAACTGGAATTCTACATGCTCCGGGATATCCTTCCTGGTTACCTCTGGGTGTTTCCGCTCGGCGAGGGCGTCGCCAACATCGGGATCGGCTTAGCCCCACAGCGATCAGGATGCCCTCCAGAATCGCTTGCCAAATTTTTGTGGAACGCGCTCGGCACCCATCCGGCGCTGGCACCGCGGTTTCGTCATGCGCGCCTGGAAGGCCGGTTGGAAGGCTGGGTGCTGCCGCAGTGGAACTGCCGGGCGAGGCTGTCGCGCGATCGGGCGCTCCTGATCGGCGACGCGGCCGGGCTCGTCGATCCGCTGACCGGCGAAGGGATCGGCAATGCGATCGTGAGCGGCCAGCTGGCCGCCGCAGAAGGCGCTGAAGCGCTCCGGGCTGGCGACCTGTCGGCAAGCCGGTTGCGCCGATACGACCGGCAGGTCCATCGCCGGCTTGGGCCGGAGCTGCAACTGGCTGCCTTGGGCGTGCGGTTGCTGCAAGCACCCTGGCTGGTGGACGGGCTGATCGCGCTGGCCGATTCGCAGCCATGGATGGGCCGTGCGCTGTCTGCGCTCATCGGCGCGCCGGAGGGGAAGCGCGAGCTCCTGACCGTAGCCGGGTGGCGTCGCCTGTGGCGCGCCGTCGCGCTGGAGACCTGATGGAACAGCTCGCGCTTCGCGACCGGATCACGCGGTATTACGATGATGTGACGTACTTCTATCAGCGCTATGGGACGTCCGTGCGGGGATGGAACCTGGGGTTGTGGGTTGACGGGGTTCGCACGCGCAGCGAGTCGTTCCTGGCGTCGAACCGGCGGCTGGTCCGCGGGCTTTCGCTTGGGCCGCACAGCCGCGTGCTGGATATGGGCTGCGGGATGGGGGGATTTTCTGTCTGGGCCGCCGCGACCCTCGGGTGCGATGTCACCGGCGTGAGCCTTAATCGCCGCCATCTGACCGCGGCGACAGCCTATGCGCATCGGGACGGGGTATCGGACCGCTGCCGCTTCGCAGTGATGGATATGGGCATGGTCTCTTACCAGGCGGCCTGCGCTGATCTCGTTGTCAATCAGGAGACGTTCTGCCATGTCCTCGAGAAGCCGCGGTATCTGGAGGAGGTGTACCGGATCCTCAAGCCCGGCGGAGCTTGGCGCGCGGTCGAGAGCGCCGTTCAGGAAGCGCCCATGCAGCCCGAGGAATCCCAGCTCTACCGCACCGTGTGCGAGGGCTTTCATATCCCGGCGTTTTGGCCGCCGTCCCAGGTGGCGGCTGCGCTGCGCTCCGCCGGATTTGTGGAGGTCGAAGTAGAAGATGTCACCGAGCTCATCCAGCCGACCGCCCGCTACATGATCCGCCACAGCGCCCCGGCGCTGTGGCTGCGCCGCTGCCACCTGGATTGGCTGGTCTTTTCCCGCCAGCCGAAGCGCCGCGCCAACCATCAGGGGCATTTCATCGCGGGGACGGCCTATGGCCGGGGCTTTCTTCGCGGATGTTTGCGGCATGTCGTCTACAGCGCCCGAAAGCCGGCTTGAGGTTCGATGCGATTGTCAGCTATACTTAAGTTTTGATGGAGAGATTTGATGGACCTTGATCGGCTCCTTCGCGCGATGGTCGAGCAGGAAGCGTCCGACCTGTTCCTCAAGGTCGGGCTCCAGCCGTTCCTCCGCCTGCACGGCAAACTCATCCCGGTCGGCGAGCAGCTGCTCTCTCCGGACGATCTGGCCGGCTTCGCCAACGAGCTCATGGGGCCGGACGGCCGCCAGCGGTTCCACGCCGAGCGCGAGCTGAACTTCGCGTTCGACCGCCCCGGCATCGGTCGCTTCCGGGCCAACGTCCTGTGGCAGCGCGGCAACCTCGCGCTCGTCATCCGGCGCATCCAGCGCTCGGTGGCGGGGTTGCGCGAGCTGAACCTGCCGGTCGAAGTCCTCAGCCGGCTGGCGAATGAGCTGCACGGGTTGGTGCTCATCACCGGGCCGACCGGGTCCGGCAAATCCACGACGGCGGCGGCGATGCTCGAGCAGATCAATCAGACGACGCCGCGCCACATCGTGACGCTCGAAGACCCCATCGAATTTCAGTTTGAAGAAGCGCAGGCGGTCATCAATCAGCGCGAGGTCGGCTCGGACACGCGCTCCTTCAGCGAGGGATTGCGCAACGTGCTGCGCCAAAGCCCGGACGTCCTGTTCCTCAGCGACATCCGGGACCGCGAGACGATGGATGCGGCCCTCCTGGCCGCCGAAGCCGGGCAGTTGGTGATCAGCTGCATCCATACGACCAATGCGGTCACCACGGTCGAGCGGCTGATCGCGTTCTTTCCGGCCAGCCAGCACGCCTTGGTCCGCCTGCGGCTGTCGCTGGTGCTGCGGGGCATCGTGTGCCTGCGGCTGCTCTCGCGCAGCGATGGGGCGGGCCGCATTCCGGTCTGCGAGCTGCTGACGGTGACCCCGACGGTGCGCGAGCTCATCCGCGAAGGGCGCACCGAGCAGCTGCCCAGCGCGATCCAAGACGGCGCGATGTTCGGGATGCAGACCTTCACCCAAGCGCTCTACCAGCGCTACCGGCAGGGGGAAGTCGATTTGGAGGAGGCGCTGCGCTACGCCGACAGCCCTGAAGAGCTGCAATTAGCGATCCGGGAAATCCGGCCCACCAGAGATGTCCAGCCCTAACCCCGCGCCGGCGCTTCCCATCGCTGAAGCCATCGAGCCGGCGTCGGCTACCGGTCAACTGACCGACGTCCGGGCGCTCTTTCGCATGGCGTTCGAGCAGGGCGCCTCCGACATTCATCTGACCGAGCACACGCCCCCGCTGGTGCGCATTCACGGCGAGTTGCAGCGCACCGCGCTGCCGGCGCTGTCGCGCGCGGACACCAAGCGCCTCATCTACAGCCTGCTCACCGACCGGCAGAAGGCGCAGTTCGAGCGCGAGCAGGAGCTGGACATGTCCATCGAAGTGCAGGGCATCGGCCGCTTTCGCATCAACGTGCACATGCAGCGGGGCAGCATCGAGGCCGCCTTCCGGCTGGTGCCGGCGACGATCCGCTCCCTCCAGGAGCTGGGCCTGCCGCCGGTGGTGCCGGAGCTGGCGCGCAGACCCAACGGCTTGGTGCTGGTGACCGGGCCGACCGGGGTGGGGAAGACGACGACGCTCGCCGCCATGGTCGATCTCATCAACCACGAACAGTGCTACAACATCATCGTCATCGAAGACCCGATCGAATATGTCCATCAGAACCATCGCTCGATCATCAAGCAGCGGGAGGTGTACTCCGACACGAAATCGTTCGCCAACGCGCTCGTGCGCTCGCTGCGGCAGGACCCCAACGTGATCGTCGTCGGAGAGATGCGCGATTTGGAAACGATCTCGACGGCGCTGACCGCGGCGGAGACCGGCCACCTGGTCCTCGCCACGCTGCATACCCCCGACACCGCGCAGACGATTGACCGCATACTGGACGTGTTTCCGCCGCACCGGCAGGAAGAGGTGAAGATCCAGCTCTCCGACTGTCTGCAAGGCGTCGTGTCCCAACAGTTGCTCTCGCGCGCCGACGGCACGGGGCGCGTCGTGGCCTACGAGATCATGGTGGCGACCCCGGCGGTCCGCAACCTGATCCGCGAGCATGCCACGGAGCAGCTCCCGACGGTGCTGCAAACCGGCGCCTCGCACGGCATGTGCACGATGGACGCCTGCATCAAAGAGCTGTACGACCGCAAGATCGTCTCCTACGAAACCGCCATCAGCCGGATGAAGCACCCGGCGGAGTTTCAATTACTGGGCAAGCCCGAGCAGAAGAAATCGCTGTGGCCCGGGGCGCGCTGAGCGCAGCGCAGGTTTCTGCTTGCGCTGATTGGGGTTGGGTCATTACAATACTGGCACTTTCGCGCGGCCCCATCGTCTAGCCCGGCCCAGGACGTCTGGTTCTCAGCCAGAAAACAGGGGTTCAAATCCCCTTGGGGCTGTTTATGTTATGCTATACTGTGAACTGTACCTGAGCAGTTTTACCAACCAGAGGGAGGAGCTGCATGGCAGCACAGTCATACCGGTTACTGCGCACGAGCGTCACGGTCTTTAAGGTACTTGCGTGGGTGGCGCTGGTTTTGCAGAGCGCGGCGGGACTGTTCCTCTTGATCGCCGGCGGTGATCCGGTGCTGGTCGCCGGCGCGGAGTTAGACGCGCGGATCGTCGGTCTGCTCAATATCATCGGCGCGGGCGTCTACTTCTACTCTCTCTGGCTGATGGCCCACTTGATCCGGTTGATGCTCGATATCCGCGACCGGCTGCCTGGTGGCTGACGGCCAGCGCTACGTTCCACCGGCCTGAGGCGCTCATGGCCCCCGATAACGCGATCTATGAACGGGTGAAAGTTCGCCTGAAGATGCGGCTCGTGGATTTGCTCGACGGCATGCCCAGCGGGTCGCAGGCGACTCAGCAACGGCAAGCCCTTCAGGAGAACCTCCGCCAGGTGTTGAAAGGGCTTCCCGAAGAACCCCGCACGACCCCGCTGTCCTCCGAAGAGCAGGACCGCGTCATCCAAGACGTCCTCAACGAAGTCCTCGGCTATGGCCCGCTCGACCGCTATCTCGCCGACCCGACGATCAGCGAGATCATGGTCAATGGGCCCAGCCAAATTTTCATCGAGCGCGACGGCAAGCTGCAGCGCGTGCCCGAGACCTTCCGCGACGCGAACCACCTCATGGCGGTGATCGAGAAGATGCTGGGCAGCGTCAACCTCACCGTCAATGAAACCAGCCCCCTGTGCGACGCCAGCCTCGTTGACGGCTCGCGCATCAATGTGATCATCCCGCCGCTTGTCCTCAACGGCCCGGTGGTGACGATCCGCCGCAAGTCGCGCGACTGGACGATGATCGAGTTCAAAACCGCCGGCGCGCTCAGCGGGCAGGCGGCCGAGTTCCTTGAGGCGTGCGTCAAGGCCAAGGTCAACATGGTCGTCTCCGGCGGCACCTCGACAGGCAAGACCACCCTCGTGGCCATCCTCTCCGCGCTCATCCCCCCGGATGAGCGCATCATTACGATCGAGAACGTCGCTGAATTGGAGTTGACGGGGCGCGAGCATTGGATCCGGCTGGTGGCGAAGGGGCCGAACCTCCAAGGCCGCGGGGAAATCCCGCTGCGCTCGTTGGTCAAAAACGCGCTGCGCATGCGGCCTGACCGGATCATCCTGGGCGAGGCGCGCGGCGGCGAAGCGCTCGACGTGGTGCAAGCCATGCACTCCGGCCACGACGGCGTCATCACGGTCCTGCATGCGAACACCGCGCATGCGGCGCTGGAGCGGCTGGAAACGCTGATGCTCATGAGCGGCTTGGAGCTGCCGCCGGATGCCTGCCGCATGCAGATCGCCAGCGCGGTCGACCTGGTCGTGCATCTGGGCCGGTTCGCCGACGGCAGCCGGCGGGTCGCGACGATCAGCCAAGTGCTGGGCAGCGCGCAGACCGGCTTTCACATGGAAGATCTCTTTACCTTCGAATCCAGCGGTTTTTCCAGCGACGGACAATTGCGCGGCGAATGCCGTTATACCGGCGCGAAGCCGAAGTTCTTATCGAAGTTTCAGCTGAACAACGTGGAGGTCCCTTCGTGGATCAAACAATGACGCAGGGCCCAGGACGCAAGGCCCAGGACGCAGGAGTAGCACGCTTCTCCGTGGCGCTGTGCCTTCTCTGTGCTTCTGTGGTGACGGGTTGCGATAAAATGCCGTGGGCTTCCAAAGAGGACGATGGCACGGCAACCGCCGCCCCGGGCGTGACCACCGCGCAAAGCGGGGTGACGCCCACGCGGCCGGTCGTTGCGGAGTCCAATCTCCTCGCGACGGCCAACGGCGTGCCGTTGTCCAAAGCCGACCTGCGGTTGCGGCTCACCGAAGAAAAACTCGCGCGGCGCGCCCAGGGCCAGCCTGAGCGGCTCTCGCCTGAGGAGCTGGACAGCGTCCTGCGGTTCTTGATCGAGGCCGAGCTGGCCAGCCAGGAAGCGGTGAAGCGAGGCCTGGACCGCGATCCGGACATCCAGCAGCGTTGGGAGTATTTGCGACGGACGTTTTTCTCCACCCAGTGGGTGTTGCAGCGCCGCAAGCAGCTTGAGAACGAGCTGACCGATGCGTCACTGGCGAACTACTACGAGACGATCAAGACCGGTTTCAAGACCCCGGAGCGGCGGCGCGTGCGGCACATCGCAGTGGCCACCGAGGCGGAAGCCAAGGAAGTGCTCGCGCGGCTGTTGGGCGGCTCGATCACGTTTGAGAACCTGGTTCGCGAAAAGTCGTTGGATACAGCCAGCAAGTCGCAGGGCGGCCTCATCAACCGGTGGATCATCAGGGACAACGAGAAGCGATTGCGCTTCCGCACGGAGCAGGAAGCGGAGGCCGCCGGCATCATGAGCCTGGACGGGCCCAGCGAGGCCGCGGTGTTCGCGATTGATCAAGTGGACGGCTTGAGCAGCTATCTGAAGGGCATGGACAACCGCTACCACGTCTACCAGCTGGTTGACCGGCAGGCGGAGCAGCAGCCGGCGCTCTCCGACGTTAAAACACAGGTCAAGGAGCTGTGGCTCTCGATTCAGATCCAGCAGGAGATCAACGCCATTGTCTCCAAGGGCGAGACCGCCGGCCAGATCACCAAGCCGGCGAGCGCCGCCGACCGGCTGCAGGATGCGCAACGCGAGGCCGATGAGGAGCTGAAGCAGCCGTGAACCCGCTCACCGGCAATCTCAAGCGATTGCTGCCGGTCGCGTTCGCCATCGTCATGGGGCTCGTGGCGGTGGGGTTGATGCAGAATTACCTCGCCCAGCAGCGGCGCCTCATCGAGGCGGAGCGGCAGAAGATCCAGCAGCAGATGAAGGAAGTCTACAGCGTCATCGTTGCCAAGCGCGATATCGCCGAAGGCACCGCCATCACCGCCACCGATCTGACCACTCAAGAAGTCCCCAAGCAGTTCATTGCGCCGTATGCCACAGGCCGCACCGCTGATTTGGAGGGGCAGGTGGCGCTCGCGCCCATCGCCGCCGGCGAGCAGGTCCTCACCAACAAGGTCCGCAAACCCAGCGAGATGCCGCTTGCAGCCACCCTCTCCGGGCTCATGCCGGAAGGCAAGCGCGCCATCACGATTCAGACCAACGCGATCACCGGCGTCGGCGGGTTCGTCCGCCCCGGCGACACCGTCGATATCCTCTGGACGGTGCAGTTGCCTGAACAGCAGGGCGGGGAAAAGGTGACATTTGTCTTGTTCCAGGATGTCAACATCCTCGCGGTCGGACGCCAGATGATCGGCAAACAGACCTCTGATCAGGAATCCAGCGACGTCTACACCGTGACGGTGGCGCTGGCTCCCATCGAGGCGTCGTTGCTGCTCTACGCCAGAAATCAGGGCGACAAGAGCGAAAACATCCAATTGTCGCTGCGCGCCCGAAATGACAAAGGCGAGCAGGTCAACATCCCCGTTGCTGACAGCAAGCTCCTCCTCAGCGCACTCCTCGGTGAGCAGGCGACCCAACCGCCGCCACCGCCGCCCCCCATGCACCGGGTCGAGGTCTACAAAGGTCTTGAGAAAACTATTGTCCAGATTCAAAAAGACTAGCGCCGGCCTGATCGGCCTGTTGGTTGCGCTGGTATCCACAGCGCAGGCGGTGGAACCGCCTCCCGGTGGTCTGCCGATCCGCACCCCCCAGGACGAGGCTCCGTCCGCTTCAACGCCAGCCCCCATTGCGCTCTCTCCGTCGCAAATTTTCACGCTGCCCGCCGAGGGCGTGGAGCGCATCGCCATCGGCAACCCCAATGTCTTGGACGTCACGATCGTTTCCCCGAATGAGCTGTTGCTGCAGGCGAAGGGTGGAGGCACCAGCGACCTATTCGTGTGGGACGCGCAAGGCCAGCGGCGATTTATCGTGACCGTCGTTGATCCGCAGTCGACCGCGGCCGCCGACCAGCTCATGGAGCTCAAAGAGATCCTCCAGCAGCTGGAGCTCAATGGCGTGAACGTCACCATGCGCGGCGACCGCTATTTCCTGTCGGGCGCGGTGGACTCGGAAGTACAGTTTGCGCAGCTCGAG
>PCVX01000104.1:0-11389 GCA_002796105.1 Candidatus Omnitrophica bacterium CG11_big_fil_rev_8_21_14_0_20_63_9
GTGGTGGAGGCCTGGCCGCCGTCGAGAAATTTCATCAGATGCACCCGGCCTTCTTTGACAATGCAGACCGCCTCAGCCGGCTCGCCTTGCCGGAAAACCGCCTCGCCTTTCGCATATCGCTTTTCTCTCGAGGTCGCGGCCAGGCGCTGGCGCTGAGCCGGGGTGAGGCGCTTCAGGAGCGGGATGGTCTGGAAGAATTGGTCGAGCGGCATCGTGGACCTCCAAAGCCTAGCGTACCCTTGCTTCACCACTCACGTCAAGCGACGGGTTGAGCAGCTCGCACATCGGCTGATGTTCCGGTTTCAAACTGGATGAAATTCCCTCGGAACCTGGCAGCGAGCTCCTTCGCTTTCGCGTCGTACGCGGCCGTATCCTTCCAGGCGGCCCGAGGGTCCAGCACCTCATCCGGCACGCCGGGACAGCGGCGGACCGCCTCAAGGCCAAAGATGGGATCGCGCGCTGTTGGCGTTGCTGTCAGGGCTCCGTCCAGCACCGCATCGACCATGGCGCGGGTGTAGGCAATCTTGATGCGGCTGCCAACACCATAGGCTCCGCCGGTCCAACCGGTATTCACCAGCCAACAGGCCGCCCGATGCTTGGCGATCTTTTCCCCAAGGAGCTTCGCATAGACGCCCGGCTGCAGCGCCATAAACGGCGCGCCAAAGCATGTGCTGAACGTGGCCTTGGGCTCGGTCACCCCAAGCTCTGTGCCGGCAACCTTCGCCGTATAGCCTGAGAGGAAGTGGTACATCGCTTGAGCCGGCGTGAGCTTCGCGATGGGTGGCAGCACGCCGAAGGCGTCGCAGGTGAGCATGACGACGTTCGACGGATGCCCGGTCATGCCGGTCCCACTGGCATTGGCGATGAACCGGATCGGGTAGGCCCCACGGGTGTTTTCCGTGATGGAGTCATCGTCGAGCTTGAGCACTTTGGTCTGCGGGTCCATCACGACGTTTTCCAGGATCGTGCCGGGACGCTGCGTGGTGGCGTAGATCTCCGGCTCGGCGGTCGGCGAGAGCCGGATCATCTTCGCGTAGCAGCCGCCCTCGAGGTTAAACACGCCTCGGTCGCTCCAGCCGTGCTCGTCGTCGCCGATCAGCGTACGGCGCGCATCGGCGGAGAGCGAGGTCTTGCCGGTGCCTGAGAGCCCGAAGAAGAGCGCGACGTCACTCTTCTGACCGACGTTGGCCGCGCAGTGCATGGAGAGGATCCCCTGCAGCGGCAACAGGTAGTTCATCATCGTGAATACCGACTTCTTGATCTCGCCGGCGTACGCGGTGCCGGCGATCACCACGATGCGTTTGCCAAAATGCAGGAGGATGCAGGTGGCTGAGCGAGTGCCGTCCGCCGCAGGGTCGGCGAAAAATGTCGGTGCGTGCAACACCGTGACATCGGGCGCTGCCGTATGGCCGTTGCCGTCGGCCCCAGGCAGCAGCAGCGTGCGGGCAAATGCGCTGTGCCAGGCAGTTTCGGTAATCACGCGCACGGTGCGCCGGTAGGCGGGATCGGCCCCCACACCGCAGTCCTGCACGAACAGCTCGCGCTGCTGCAGATGCGCCAGGACTTTGCGGTGGAGCGCGTCGAACCGGCCCTGATCGAAGGGACGATTGACGTCTCCCCATGCGATGTGAGCCTGGCTTTCAGGCTCGCGGACGATGAACTTGTCGTTGGGAGAGCGGCCGGTGTGCGAGCCTGTGCGCACGACGAGCGGGCCGCTGGCCGCCAGCTCGCCTTCGCCACGGCGCAGCGCTTCCTCGATCAGCGCATCGGTGGGGAGGTTCCACCTCACCGAGCGGGCGGCGGTGAGGCCTTCGCGTTCCAAGGTGGGCTGGCGCAATGGGGCTGCCATCAAAAGTTTCTCAACCCTATTGTACCAGGTAATACCGAAGACTTACGTGCGAGGAAAACGCAGGCGGGATTTCGAACTCTACCGCTGGCTCTCTGGATTTTGGGATTCGTCGGTCGTTTCATCCTCCCAGTCGCCGATGCCTAACGCGATCTTGCACTCCTCGCTGGCCATCTCGCGCGGATCCCAGGGCGGCGTGAAGACGATATTGACGACGGCGTTTTTCACACCAGGCACGAGGCTGACCGCCTTCTGAACGGTTGCCTTAAGTTGCGGGCCGTACGGGCAAAATGGCGACGTGAAGGTCATGGTGAGCTTCACGTCATCGCCTTCCGGCTGCGGGTTGATGTCCACGCCGTAGATCAGCCCAAGATCGACGATTCCCAAGTGCAACTCAGGATCCTCGACCGGCTTGATCGCCGTCATGACTTGCTCTTCGGTCACGGCCATGTCAGTCTCCAGCGTTCGCTTTCAGCCCTTGCTCGACCACGTTCCAGGACAGCGCCGCGCACTTCACCCGCACCGGGAACTTGCGCACCCCGGCCAGCGCCTCGAGGTCGCCAAGATCGATCGACGGGTTCGGCTCCTGGCCCTGCATGAGCCTCTTGAGCGCATCGATGAGGTGCTGCGCTTCAGCCGTGGTCTTGCCTTCTAGCTGGGTCGCCAGCATTGACGCCGCCGCCTGGCTGATCGCGCAGCCTTTGCCCTTGAAGCGGACCTGGGCGATGCGGCCAGCGTCGAGCTTTAGGTGGAACGTCAGCTCATCGCCGCACAGCGGGTTCGCCCCGTCGACTTTGACCTGGGCCTCCGGCAGCTCTCCGGTGTGCGTCGGATTTTTGAAGTGGTCCAAAATGACTTCGCGGTACAGCTCGTCCAGCTGCTCCACCATGCTCACACCTTCGCGTGCGCCGACCTGGCGAAGAATGCCTGTGTGGCGCGGATGGCCTCGATCAGCCGGTCGATCTCTTCGGTCGTATTGTAGAGGTAGACGCTGGCGCGCACCGTCGCCGCAACCTCGAGGTGCCGCATCAGCGGTTTCGCGCAGTGATGACCCGCGCGGACCGCCACGCCTTCGGCATCCAGCACCGTGCCGACGTCGTGCGGATGCAGCCCGTTCAGGTTAAAGGAAACCGCCCCGCCCCGCTCGCTGAGCTGCCGCGGGCCGTAGAGCGTGACTCCGTCCACTTCACTGAGGCGTTTGAGCAAATAGCCGGTAAGTTCACGCTCATGGGCGTTGATCGCACTCATGCCGGCGCGGTGCAAATACGCCAGCGCTTCGCCGAAGGCGATCACATCGGCGATGTTCGGCGTGCCCGCCTCGAACTTCCAGGGGATCTCGTTCCAGGTGGAAGCGGTCAGCTGCACATCGCTGATCATTTCTCCCCCGCCCAGAAACGGGTCCATTGATTCCAACAGCTCTTCGCGGGCATACAGCACGCCCACGCCGGTGGGCCCGAGCATCTTGTGCGATGAAAACGCGAGCACGTCACAGTCCAGGCGCTGCACGTCCACCGGCAGGTGCGGCACGCTTTGCGCGCCGTCCACCAGCATCAGCGCGCCAACACGGTGCGCGGCCTGCGCGATGTCGGCAATCGGGTTGATCGTGCCCAAGACATTGGACATGTGCGTGATCGCCACCAGCTTGGTGCGCGGCGTCAACAGCCGGTCAAGCGCGCCCAGCTCGAGACGGCCTTCGTCGGTCACTGGCACGAACGCCAGCGTCGCTCCAGTGGCCTTGGCGATCAGCTGCCACGGCACGAGATTGGAGTGGTGCTCCATTTCCGAGAGCAGGATCTGGTCGCCTGGCTTAAGGTTGGAGCGCCCCCAGGCGTTGGCAAACAGGTTGATCGACTCGGTGGTGTTGCGCGTAAACACGATGCTGCGGCTGGAGGGCGCATGGATGAACTGCGCGGTCTCCTCCCGCACGTGCTCGTAGGCCATCGTGGCTTCTTCCGCCAGCGCGTGGATGCCGCGGTGGATGTTCGCGTTGTACCGGCTGTAGTAATTCACCAGCGCGTCGATCACCTGGCGCGGTTTTTGCGTCGTGGCCGCGTTGTCCAGGTAGACCAAGGGCTTATCGTGAACCTTGCGGTTCAAGATCGGGAAGTCCGCCCGGATGCGCTTGACGTCGAACATCACGGTTTTGGGATCACCTGGTTGACGTCCACTTTGACCTCATCGCCGTCCACCTTCACCGCGTACGCATTGATCGGCACCGCGGCTGGCAAACACAGCACCTTACCCGTCTTCACGTCGAAGCGCGCGCCATGCCGCGGACATTCGATGGCGTTCCCTTCCAGCCAGCCATCGGCCAGCGGGCCATCGTCGTGCGTGCACGTATCATCGATGACGGAAAATCCGGTCTCGGTATGACAGACCAGCAGATGCTTGCCGTGCGTTTGCACCGGCTTGAACTGGCCGACCGGGATATCGCTCGCCTTGGCGAGCGCGATGAACGTTCCGGTCGTGGCGTCAGGCATGGAGCTCTCCTTCGATTTCCAAGCGCAGCTGTTCTTGGAGCGGCGCAAAGGGGATCTGTTGCATGACCGGCTCGATGAACCCCATCACGATCAGCCGCTGCGCGGCGGCGCGCGGCATGCCGCGCGACATGAGATAAAAGGTCTGCTCCTCATCGATGGGTCCGATGGAGGCGCCGTGCTTGCACTGCACGTCATCGGCCAGGATTTCGAGCATCGGAATCGTCTCGGCCCTCGCCCCTTCGCTCAAAAGCAGGTTGTGATTGGCCTGGTAAGCGTTGGTTTGTTTGGCCGATTTCGCGATGCGGATCAATCCGGTGTAGATCATGCGGCTCTGATCCTGGAGCGCGGCGCGAAACGCCAGGTCGGAGGTGGTGTTGGGCGCTTGGTGGTCTTGCAGCGTGTGCTGGTCAATGTGCTGCGCGTGGTGGCCGAACACGAAGCCGGACAGTTTCGTGGAGGCATTCGGCCCGGTCAGCTTGGTCACGATATGCGCTTTGGAGAGCGCAGCGCCCAAGTTGATATTGGCCATGGTCAGCGTCGAGCCCTCGGCCAGCGTGGCGCGCTGCAGCAGGAATTCCCTGGCGTGGCTGCCCCAGCGCTGCAGCCGCACGTAGTGCAGCTGCGCGCCCGGCTCCAGCACCAGCTCGATGCGGGCGTTGATTAGATGGGGCTGCGCGCCGCCGTCCGCCGGCAGGCTGACGTACTCGTCGATCAGCGTCAGGCGGCTTCCGGCGCCGACGGTGATGATGGTCAGCGGGAAGATCGCCTGCTGGCCGGCGATGGAAAAGAGCCGAACCATACGAACGGTCTGGGCTCCGGTGTAGCCTGCGGGCACTTGCACCGCCACATCGTCGTGGTGGAACGCGGTATTGAGCGTGGTGAGTTTTTGCTCGGCGTCGCTCAAGCCGTCCGCTTCGATCGCCTGCCGAAGCAGCCGGCCATCGCCCGTGGACGCGCGCGCCAAATCCTCGACGGCGAGGTCGCGCGGGCGGTCCTGCGTCAACCAGGCGCCATTGGCCCGCACGATCAGCCGCTCATCGCCCAGCGGCTGCATGTACTGTGTTAGCTGGGCGTCGCTCACCTTCACGGATTGAAGCAATGATGGTTGCGTGGGGGCAAAGCCCTTGGAGGGGTCCAGGAGGGTGACATCGGTGCGGCGCCAGATGTCGTCGCTCGGATGCGGCCAGGGCAGCTTGGCGTGCCGCGCCCATGCGGTGCGGCGCAGCGCGGTAAGCCACTGCGGCTCCCGAAGCTCCTTGCTGAGTTGATCGAGTGCGGCCTGGTCAAACCCCATGGCGGACCTCACCCAACGGCGCCTTCCATCTCCAACTGCACGAGACGGTTCAGCTCCACCGCATACTCCAGCGGCAGCTCTTTGACGAACGGCTCGATGAACCCGTTGACGATCATGTTCATGGCTTCCGCTTCCGTCAGGCCACGGCTCATCGCGTAGAAAAGCTGCTCGTCGCCGACCTTCGAGACGGTCGCCTCGTGGCCGATCGACACGCGCTTCTCATCGATTTCCATCGTCGGATACGTGTCGGAGCGCGACTCCGGGTTGAGCATCAGCGCATCGCAGCGCACCGTGGACTTGGCGTTCGTCGCTCCCGGGTACACTTTGACCAGCCCGCGGTAGGTCGTGCGGCCGCTGCCCTTGGAAATCGACTTGGACGTGATCACTGAAGACGTGTCAGGCGCCGCATGGATCATCTTGGCTCCGGCATCCTGGTGCTGCCCATCGCCAGCGAACGCCACGGACAGCACCTCGCCGCGCGCACCGCGGCCCATCAGGTACACGCCGGGGTATTTCATCGTGAGCTTGGAGCCGAGGTTGCCGTCCAGCCATTCGACCGTCGCCGCCTCATACGCAACCGCCCGCTTGGTTACCAGGTTGTACACGTTCTTTGACCAGTTCTGGATCGTGACGTAGCGGATCTTGGCGTGCGGCAGCGCGATGAGCTCGACCACCGCCGAATGCAGCGAGTCCGACGAGTAGGTCGGCGCGGTACACCCTTCGATGTATGTCACTTCCGCTCCTTCATCCGCGATGATGAGCGTGCGCTCAAACTGCCCCATGTTCTTGGCGTTGATGCGGAAGTACGCCTGCAGCGGCATGGCGACCTTCACACCCTTGGGCACATAAATGAAGGACCCGCCGCTCCACACTGAGGTGTTGAGCGCGGCGAACTTGTTGTCCGCCGGAGGGATCACGGTGCCGAAGTAGCGCTGCACCATCTCCGGTTGCTCCTTGAGCGCCGAATCCATGTCGAGGAAGATGACCCCCTGCTTTTGCAGGTCCTCGTGCATGGAGTGGTAGACCGACTCGCTCTCATATTGCGCCGACACCCCGGCCAGGAACTTGCGCTCCGCCTCCGGGATGCCTAGCCGGTCGAAGGTTTCCTTGATCTCCGGCGGCACGTCCTCCCAGGACTCGCTTTGCTTTTGCGTGGGCTTGAGGTAGTAGTAGATATTGTCGAACTTGATGCTGTTCAGCAGCTCGGTGTTCGCCCACACCGGCATCGGCTTGCGCATGAAGTGCTGATAGCCGCGCAACCGTTGCTGCAGCATCCAAGGCGGCTCGCCCTTCATGCCGGAAATCTGCTTCACCTTCGTCTCATCAAGGCCAGGCTCGGACTTAAAAACCGACCGCTCGGCGACGTGGAAGCCGTAGAGCTTCTCGTAGTCCTCGTTGACGTTGACTTGCGGTTTGGATGTGCTCATCGTTATTTCCTCACCGTCCCACCGCCTGCGGCTATGGGACTTCCTCGCCCACCCAGCTCCGCTGGGTCCCCGGGCTCGGTCGCCGGCTTGAAGCCTTGGTAGCCCTTTGATTCCAATTCCAGCGCCAGATCCGGCCCGCCGGTCTTGGCGATGCGGCCGCCGACCAGCACGTGCACGACATCTGGCTTGATGTAGTTCAACAGCCGCTGGTAGTGCGTGATCAGCAGCATCCCTCGCTGCGGGTTGCGCAACGCACTGATCCCCGCGGCAACTGTTTTCAACGCGTCGATATCCAACCCTGAGTCGGTCTCATCCAGCACCGCCAGCGAGGGGCCCAGCACCGCCATTTGCAGGATCTCCAGCCGCTTCTTTTCCCCACCGGAGAAGCCGTCGTTGACGTAGCGGTTCATGAAGCTCTCGGGGATCCCCAGCGCCTTGAGGTGCGTTTTCACCGTCTCGCGGAACTCTTTGACCGGCACGTCCTTGCCCCGCACGCCGCGAAGCGCTGCCCGCAGGAAATTGGCGATCGTCACACCGGGGATCGCGGTCGGGTACTGAAAGGCCAGGAAGATGCCGCGCTGAGCCCGCTCCTCGGGCGCGAGTGCCAGCAGGTCCTCGCCCTTATAGAGGATCCGGCCTTGCGTCACCGTGTATTTGGGATGGCCCATGATCACGAACGACAGCGTGCTCTTGCCCGAGCCGTTAGGACCCATGATCGCATGGACGGTGCCGGCCTCCACCGTCAGCGTCAGGCCGTTGAGGATCGGCTTGTCATCGACGGTGACGTGCAGGTTGTCGACGTGCAGCAAGCTGGACTCTTTTGTCATCTTTGCCTCGGTTGTTCCTCTCGTCCGGTAATCACGATCCGCTGGGCCAGGCGCTGGGCCACCACGTACTCCTTTTCAAGGAGGCTGGACAGCGTCGTTTGATCTAAAAAGGTTTGGATGTACGTCGTCAGGCCGGACCATACCGAGCGGATGCCGCAGTCTTTAAAATGCACGCAGGACATCTCTTGGCCTGTAAACGACTGGCAAATATGGTCGGTCGACTCGATCGTGCCCAGCGCCCGCACCACTTCCCCAAGCGTCATGGCCGTGGCCGGCCGGTTGAGCACGTACCCGCCCCGGATGCCCCGCACGCTGTGCACCAGCCCGGCTTTCGCCAGCAGGCGCAGCAGCTTCTCCACGTAGGCGCTGGAAAGCCCTTCCTTGGCCGCGATGTCCTTCACCCGGACGATCTGGCCCTGGGTGGAGCGTGACAGCTGCAGCAGGCACCGGAGTCCATACTCTTCCTGGGCGGTGATTTTCATGGTCTTGTATCAAGGGTACGATAATATGACTCTTTTGTCAAGATTAGGCCTAAAACTCCCCAGCGCGGGTTGCGCCGGGGAGTTGAGGAGGGTTACCGGGAGGCCTGGAGCCGCCAGCGGGCGAACGCGGCCGCAGGCTTTGCCAGCCCACGAACCAGGCCTTGCAGGAACGGAGAGCGCCTGACGACAGCGGCCATGCGAGGCCCTTGCCGGTCATACCAGTCCAAGTAGGTCTGATGCCACGTCCCCATCGGCACGAAGCGCTCGCGCAGCGCGTTGAGCGCCTGGATATCCGCGGCGTAGGGCGTGCCATAGGCCGCCGTGAGCACGTAGCAGGAGGCCACGGTGCCGTCCGGGTTGATGTAGAGCGTGAACAGATTGGAGGTGCCGGTCGGACCGATCGCGGTCGTTTGCACGCGCAGTTTATGGCCTGGGGCGGCGTTCGCATAAATAGACGTTCCCCAATTAAACACCTGCTGTGACGGCACCGACAGGAGAGATTGCGCAATGACAAACGTCGCGGGATTATTGGTCACATCGTCCACGCGGAAACTGACTGAGCTGATATACGAACCTGCGGGGGCGGTGGCGGTCCCCTGCACCACAATCGGCTGCGTGCGGTCGACCACGCTGCCAAGAGCCGGCACGGTGATGAAATTGGTCGGCGCAGGAGCTTGTTGGACCGCGATGATCACGATTTCCTCATCGGTCAGCACACTGTCGCTGACCCGGAATGTCACCGGGTAGTTTGCGCCGCCCTGGGCAAAATCGGGCGTCCAGCGGAAGGTGTCGCCGGTGAGCGTCGCTCCGGCGGGCAGGTTCTGCGCGCTGAACGTCAGCGCGTCGCCGTCCAGATCCATCGCGGACAGCGTGATCACCAGCTCGTTGCCTTCCACAACCGTCTTGGGTCCGATCGCCGCCAGCACCGGGGCGGCACTGGGCAGGCTTGGGAAATGCTGGTGCAAGGCCTGGCGGATGCGCGGATGGCGCATGAGCGCATCGGCCACATGGCCGGAGCGGTACTGCTCAATCAAGAGCGCTTCCGGCCCCACGTCGATGCCGACGTACAGCCACCCATAGGAGGTGAAAGGCTGGCCGTTCCTCAGCTCGGTCTGGAGCGCGTCCAGCGGTCCGTACGGTCCCCATAACCCGCTGTAATGCGCCGTGTGGTAGTGGCGCAGCGCCTGGAACCCGAGATTGTTCGAAAGCAGCTCGCTGGGCGAGGTGCGGACGATTGGCATCGAGCCGATCGACGCATACGGCGGCACCGTGCCGTCATGGTGCGGCTCACCGCTTTGAGGCGCTGGCGGCGTGGGCCCGCACTGGCCGGTCTGCAAGTTGAAATCGCACTCGGCCGGCTTCGCGCCGTTGTCGCCGAAGTACGTGCCGTCCGGCCTGGTGGACGCGGCCAGGCCCCACTGCTCCGGGCCGTACGTGAGAAAATTCGCCGCTTGATCGATCACATATTGCCGGTTGGCGAGAATTCCGTCACGTGCGTTGATGAACCAATCCACCGATGGCTGCTGCGGGAAACCGGCCGAGGCCGGATCATCCGCGCCGACTTCGTCCAGGTCAAAGAACGCATGGCCGAAGAGGTAGGTGAACATGGAACCGCGGTAGGTATTCACCAGGTTGTAGCCAGCGTAGCTGCGGGTCACGCGCGGCCAGGCGTAGAGGCTGGATCGAAACGCCGCGCTTGCCGGGTCCGTAGCCAGCGCCAGCAGGTTGACGAGCAGTGTTTCGTCTCCTGGACGGTCCCACTCCACGTTCGAGAGCCGGCCCTGCCCGTCCGAAGGAATCACGGTATAGCCCTGCTGATTGAAGGGCTCCGGCTTCCAGGCGTGGTGGAACTGCTGCGTGGCGGGATTAAAGAAGTAGCTCCAATTCAGGTTGTCGAGGAACTCGTTCGCCCGCGCCTGCACGGTGCCGCCGAAGTATTCTCCGGCGGTCAAGGCACCCGCCAGAAAGATCGCCGTATCGATGGTGGAGACTTCCACGTCGGACGCCTCCCCACCGATGCTCTTCCAACGCCGGCCGTCAGGTTCGACGAAGTGGTAGAGCAAGCCGGCCTTGCCGTACTCTTCCGGGTTGGCGGCTTGCTGGTTTTGCAGCGCAACCGCCGCATCGAGGATCTGCTGAGCGCGTGCCTGGGCTTGTGCTGCGGTGATCGTCCACTCAGGCGACGTCCCTGCCCGCTCCGCCATCACCGCCAGCGCGGCGAGCCCAAAACCCGTCGAGGCGGTGCTGGCCTGGTAGCTGTTGGTGATATCGCGCACGAAGCCGTTCGTATTGAACGCCTGGTCCCAGAAGTAGCGCGCGGCTTGCGCTTGCGCACGGTCCAGGAGCTGTTCATCCGTCAGCGTTGGCGGCTGGAGCTGCGCAAAGCGCAGTTGGAGCCGATCCCAGACAGCCACCGGAGCCACTTTGCCGTACCCCATTTCATCAGCGTCGATCGTCAGGCCGCGCAGCCGCAGGTAGTTGACCCCAGGCGAAAAGAGATTGGCCGGAACCGCCACAGCGTAGCGGCCGGCCCGGTCAATCGTCACCCCGCCGGGGTTGACAACCGCCAGAGTCGAGGGATCTGTCCCTGCGGCCACTTCCAGGTCAACCCATTGCTCCTCATGTTGCGCGACGAAAATCACGTTGGCTTCAAACACCAGATCGCCGCGCGTCAGATCCTCCGCCGTCGCGTTGAAGTGAATCAAGAGCTCATTGCCGATCCAGCTCATTTCATGCGGCCAGACGTACTGGACGCATCCCGGCATGGCCCCGACGCTGACGCACGCGCTGATGAACGGCAACGGCGTTGGCTTGAACACCGTCTGCGTCCAGAGGGACCAGCTTGAAGCGGTCAGGTTGCCGACGGGAACCGCCTCATGGCCGTGGGCATCATCTGATTTGACGCGAAGCTGGTAATTCTGCAGCGGATCCAAGCCTGTCAACACCGCGGTATGCCGCGTGACGCACTTGGGCAGGACAAAGCACCACTCGCTTGTGGCTTGTGCCGTCTGGCCGTAGGCGCCGTCCAGCCCA
>PCVX01000104.1:11446-18614 GCA_002796105.1 Candidatus Omnitrophica bacterium CG11_big_fil_rev_8_21_14_0_20_63_9
GTGGGCGGCGTGATATCCGGACTGGAATAGAAGATGAAGGGGCCGGCCTGGGCCGTGATCCCGCTGCTTGTGCGGGACGTAATGGTAACTCGGCTTTCGTTCTCCTCAAGAATCGTCGGGTAGGTGCGAGTCATGCTGTGGTCGGTTCGATACCCGCCATTCTCAAAGAAACCGAGTGATGAGAAACCGCTCCTGACATCGAGGCGGCCATCGGCCGGCTCATCCGTCGTCCACGTGATGGTCAAGCCGTGCTCGATGGGCGTAATGACGACGTTGGAGATCGTCAGCGCGCTGGCGGTGGCGTGGTGGACGCCCAAGAAGAGGAAGAGCAGGCTGAACGCGAACGTGCGGGACACACGAACCGGCCGTGCCAGGAACGCTCCGAGCATGATCACCTCACGGTTGTCGAAGGAGCCCTTGAACGTCTGGCGAAGGCGTGGTGCGGAAGGAGGCCAGGAATGGGATTAGTATACGTGACGGAACGGCGACAAATCAAGTCGCGTGCGTCCGGTGAGGATGAGATCGGCCATGAGCTGTGCGGTGACCGGAGCGAGCAGGATGCCGTGGCGGAAGTGGCCGGTGGCGACATGCAAGCCGGCGATCCGGGTGGGCCCCAGTAGCGGCTTGGCGGCGTAGGGCCGCAGGCCGGCCCAGGCATCGAAGAATTTCGTGGCCTCAAGCCGGGTGCTAATGCGGCGGGCCCCGCACAGGATTGCGTGCATCCCGTCCACCGTTAGCGATTTGTCGAATCCGGCGCGCTCGACCGTCGAGCCGAGCAACAGGCGCCCGTCGTCTCGCTGCACGACGTACGCGCGGTCGGTCATCACCGGGCGGCGGAACAACCCCTGCGAACCGGTGAAGCATAGGATTTGGCCTCGGGCCGGCTCGACCGGCATCGTGACGGGAAACCTCCCCTCAAGGTTGGCCCAGCTGCCCATGGTATTGACGACGACTGAGGCGCGGAAGATTCCGTGGTCTGTCTCAACTCCCTGCACGGCGTCGTTGCGGATCAGGAGCCGACGCACCTGATGGCGTTCGCGCACTCGCACGCGGCCGGCGCGGATGGCGGATGCCAGCGCGGCCATGACCTGCGCGTTATCTACCTGCCCTTCCCTGGGAAAGAAAAACCCCGCGCGGAACGCGCCATCGACCGCAGGCTCAAGCCGCCGCACCGCGGCCGGTGAGAGGCGCTGCACCGGACACCCCAACCGCCGTTGCCAAGTGGCGCGCTGCGCCATACGCTGCGCTTGCTCCTTGGTGACAGCCAGGTACAACACCCCCCGGACGTGGAACTCGATGGATTGTCCTGAGAGCTGCTGTAGCCGGCGGATCCATCCTGGGTATTGGCGGCGGGCTTCTTGGCACAGGTCGAAAAACGGGCCTGGGCGCGGCACGTCCATTTGCGCCGAGAGGATCCCGGCGGCGGCAAGCGACGCTTCGCGGCCGATCAGGCTCTGCTCAAGCAGCGTGACGCGCGCGCCGCTGCGAGCGAGCTCTTCGGAGAGCGCGCAGCCCATAATGCCGCCTCCAAGGATAATGATATCGGAGCGTGTCATCAGGGGCATTGTACCCGATCGATGCTGATACGTCAGCCGGCGGGCGTGTCGGAGGCGGCGGGCAACGGCTCGCGATGCAGGAAGGCGGACGGGATGTGCGGAGCGAGATACACGCGGCCCTCGCGATAAAACGCGACCCCGGCGCGGGACGCCGCGAGCGCGTCCACCCGGATGATGACCGGCTGGCTGCTCCTGCGCTGGGCAACCGCCACCGCATCGTCGAGGCTCTCGCTCAAGTGCAGCATGCGTCGCTCCATCGGCGAGAGCCCGTGGCTGAAGATCGTCTCGACCCGGCTGGCCTCGGTCGCGTGATACAGCCGTTCGGGCGGCTCGACCGGCGGGCCGGCAGGATCCACGGAAATGGAGTGGCCGTAGCGGGCGCGCACCCGGCCCTCCATCAGCTCGAAGCGCCCGACGTCGCCGTCCTGGATGAGCTGGCGCAACTGCTCCGGCGTCATCTGAGGGTACCGACGGCGGGCGATCGTGAGGAACTCGTCGACGTCCACATACCCGTGGCGGTCCGGCTGGAGGCCGTAGCGCGCCGGATTGTGCCGCAGCGCATACGCCATCCAGCGGGTGAACCGCTCCGCGCTGAATTCGTAAGGCAGCATTACTGGATGAGGAGCTTACTCACGTCCATCGAGCACCGCAGCGTACGGCCCTCGGACACGCGCACCTCCAGCTTCGTCACGCGCAGCAGCCTTGGGGAGCGCTGCAGCAGGTCCAGAAAGGTGATGAGCTGGCCCGGGCTGGACTCTCCGTCCACCCGGATGCTGACCGTGCCCTCCGCTTCCTCATTGGTCTGGAGCTCGCGGGAGCTGAGGCTGACAATCCCGGATTGCCGCAGCGCGTCTTCCACGTCCCGCAAGAGCTGATTGCGCTCGGCCGCGGCAGGTTGCGACGGCGAAGCGAACGGCTCATACGCGCTGAAGGCTTGCTGCACCTGCTCGGCCTGTTGCGTGGCCGCCACCGCCATCACCAATCGCTGCTCCGCGTCGCGGACCTGCTGCTCCAACCGGTCGAGCCACCGCCCAAGGCCGCGGAACAGGACCAGCGAGGCGACGGCCAACACCGCCAGCGCGCCGAGCACGATCAGCGTCAGCCGCTGCGTCTTGCCGCCGCCCAGCCAGCGCACGCGCGCCGCCATATCAGGAGGCTCCGCCTATCTCGCAGAAGATTTCAAACTCGGCGATTTGCCCTGTCTCGGCGGTCGAGCGAAGCAGCGGGCGCGCGTCGACCCCGGCGAACACGCCGGACTGCCGCAACCGCTCGGCGAACTCCAGCACCTCGGCGACCGTCTGCGCCCGGCCGCGGATTTTCACCGGCTTGCCGTCGACGATGAGGACGTGGGTGATCGCGATGGGCGCGGTCGCGGAGGAAGCCACCGCATGGAACACCTCTAGCGGGCCGCGCGAAGGGTTCAGCCACGTGCGGATGCGTTGCATGCGCTCCTGACGCTGCAGCACCTCCCGGGCGGAGGGCTCGATGGCCGCCAAGCGCTGCTGCAACCGGCTTAGGTACTGGCGGCGCATCACGATGCGCTCGCCGATGACGACCCCCACCAAGAGCAACATCAGCGCCAGGCTCATCGTCAGCCGCGCAAGGTGCTTGGAGCGTACGGACAGCGTCTGCGAAACCCGGGCTTCCTGCGGGATGAGGTCGATGCGCGGCGGTTTTTCAGCCCCGACCATGCCCAGCAGCGCGGTGTAGGACACATGGCTGGCCGTGGCCTTCTGCCGGACCGGCTCAGGAGGCGCGGCCGGCTTGAGCGCATCCATCACCTCGATAGGCACCCCCCACTGGCTGTTGAGCTGGTCGATCAGCGGCTCCAGCCCCTCGGTCACGCCGGTGACGACGCCCCGCCCGATCTTGCCCTTCAATTCTTCATGCTGCAGGATGCGCGGCAGGCGCACGAGCTCCGCCACCCAGCGCAGCCTGGCCGGCTCGGCTTGGAGCTGCTCGAAGCCCAGCGCCACGCTGTGGGTGAACAGGAGGTGGCCATCCGCTCCGAGGATCACGCAATCGGTTGAGGCGAAATCGACGTCAATGACCGCCAACAGTTGATCCTGAGCGACCTTCGCCCCCGCAGCGCCGTGCGCCGCCCACCAGCGCTCGATGCCTTCCGTGCTGACCCCGACCCACTGCGGCGCGACCCCCTTGGTTTTCAGCAGCTGCAGCACGCCGTCGATGAGCGTCTTGCGCGCGATCGCCAGCAGAATGCTCGTGTAGCCGGCGCGGAAGCTGCCGATCACCGTCCAGGCGGAGAGGATCTCATGGCGCGGATAGGGGGTGAGCTTGCCCAGCTGCAATTCGAGCATCGAGGAGATTTCTTTGGGATCGATCGAGGGCAGCTCCAGCGTGCGCAGGCTGAACGCTTCGCGCCCGAAGAGCAAACCGATGTGACGCGCGCCCAGCGGCTGGGCCTCCAGCAGCGCACGCAGCGCGCTGAGGGTATCCTCGGTGCCTTCCGCGGTCGTGCTCGCCTGCACCCGCTGGATGCGCAACGGGCCGCGGGTGGCAACCAGGACCTTCGTAACGCGGGGGGACACTTCAAGCGTGACGGTCGGAGCGGCGGCCTTCGGCTGCGCCATTACGCGGAGGTATAGACGTGGAAGAGGATCAGGAGTGCTAGGATCACGATCGCGGCGATAAAGATGAAGGCCAGCACCATCGCGGTCTGGATCTTCGGAGCGGCAGAGGGGTTGCGGGAGAGCGCTTTAATGGACGTCGAGCTGGTGAGCCCGATGGAGATGATCGCTGCGGTGACGATCACCAAGAGCAACACGAGAATCCAGCGCTGCATGTGTTGTACTCAGGCTAACACGGTCGGTAGATGAATGCAAGGCGCTGGGGCAGCGGGCGAGTCCTGTCAGGACCCGCCGTTTTAGACTTTGGAGTCAAACGGAGGACGGGCAGGAGCGGGAGGAGGCGCGGTGCCGTGACCGTTTGAAAACAGCAGCTCTTCGTCCGTAGGACCCTTGCCGGTTTCGCGCACCGTCTGCTTCGCCAGCTGCATCTTCAATTGGCGCTGCCAGACGAAGAAGAAGGAGATGCTGACTGCGCCGAGCAGCGCGAGCACCGCGAAAATGATCCGCCACGTGGTCAAAATGGACAGGTTCCCTCGCCCGCGGTCGCCATCGCCCGCCTCGGATGAGGCCATGCTGACGATCGGTGTTTGCGAGGATGAGGGGTTCAGCGCGGCCATCACCATGAGCTGGCGCAAGGAAACCAGGTCCGCCTCCACGAGCTGCAGCGCTTTCAGATCGGCGCGGTAACGGGTAATGTGCTCTTCCGGGTTCGCCATGAACGGCTGATTCTGATGGCCTTCAATTTCGCCCAACTGCCGCTCCACCGCGCGCGCCATGACCCGGCCGCGTTCTTCATACAACGTGCCGGAGAGCTTCTGAAGGATGTCTTCCATCTCGCCGCGCAGCGCGGAGAAGCGCTCGGCAGGAATCGACCATACGTCCTGCAGAACGATCCGCTTGGTCATCGACTCTTTGGGCTTGAGCGTGACCGCGCCGACGACGAAATACATGCCCTGCTGCGGGTCGTAGTCCACCTTCAGCCCATCGGCGTCCAGCACGTGCTCCGGCTTGACCTCAGGCGGCAGCGGGTTGCGCACGGTGAACTCTTTGACGTCGGTCTCGGACGGATTGACCACGAGAATCTTCAACACCATCTCCGCCCAGGCCGACGGCGCGCAGACCAGCCACGCTGCAGCCAGCAGCCCAAACCATCCCTTTCGCATCATTCCTCTTCCCTCTTCCTTCTACCTTCTAGTTTACCTGGCTTCAAACCACGTCTTCACGACCGGTTGATCGAGGTTCCGCTCCAGGATGCTGCGCTGCACTTCCAGCAGCGCCTTGAGCTCTTCCACCTGGTTGCGGACCGTCTTCACGTCGGTCGCCTGAGTTTCGCTGAGCTCATACAAGGAGTCGAAGTGATACCCCTTGTCCGTGGACACGCCCTGCGCCCGCTTCGCCAGCTCTTTGAGCTGCGCGCTGAGCTCCTCGCCGGTGAACTTGCCGGGAATGACGGTGATCGACTGCGAGGCGCTCTTGAGCTGCTCGCCGGCCTGGGCCAGCAACGCCGGTCCCCCCACCCCACCGTTGGCGTGCACCTCGGTCTGCAGCTGTTGGAGGATCTTCACAGCTTCACTCGCGGCATTGAACGCGTTCTGCGACAATCCCACCGCCGCCGAGCTGCCCTCCGCCGACTCGATCGACTGCTTGAGAAGCTCGAGCTGCTCCAGCACGCTGGCGGTGTCTCCACCCTCGACGGATGTCGTTGGCAGCGCCGCGACCTGGTTCTTGACTTCGGTAACGGCGGCGTCAATGACCTGCAGTTGCGCGGTGTAGTCTGTCGCGCCCGGCAAGGATGCGATAGCATTTTGCACATCCGTCACCTGCGCTGAGACGCTTTGGAGCACTGCGGCTTGCGCCGGGTCCTGCACATCCGCCATCAGCGTCGTGAGATCGCTTTGCAGCGCGCTCAGCTGTGCAGTGTAGTCCACGGCGCCTGGGAGCGCTGCGATCGCATTTTCCACGGCGGTCACTTGGTTCGCCACCGCCTGCAGCGCGGCCGCCTGTGAAGGCGTGCCCATGGCCGTGTTCATGGCATCCACGCTGCCTTGGAGCGCGGTGAGCTGCGGCGTGTAATCCGCCGCCCCCGGGATCGCCTGAATCTCGGCGATGATCTGGTTGGCAGCATTGGTGAGCTCCGCGGCTTGCGCCGGCGTGCCCACCTGTGTGGAGAGTGCCGTAAGACTGGTCTGCAGCGTGCCCAAGCTCGTCAATGCGCTCTGCACACTGGTCTCTTTCGCCATCTCGTTCTGGATGGTCGTGAGCTGTCCGAGTGCGGCCTGCAGGTCGGCATTCTGCGCGGGTGTGCCGATCTGCGTGCTCAGCGCCGCCAGCTCATTTTGCAAGTCTTGCGCGGTGAGGCTGCCCCACTTGACCAGCAGTTGATCGACCTTGGTGATCGCGCCATCCACCTGGACCTGCGTGGCCATCGCGTTCTCGATCGCCGTCAGATGGCTGTCGAGGTTCGCCTCCACGGTGCTGAGTTGCGTGCTGAGGTTGGTCAGTTGCGTGGCTATATTGTCCGTGCCTTGCGCGGTCGCCCGGGCGGCCACGCTCGTAAGCGTCAGGCTGTCCACCGTCCCTGAGGAATCGGTTGAGGCCGGCTCACTGACGACGACCCGATATTCTCCCAGCTCCGTGGCATCCACCGAGTACTCGAACAGGTTGCTGGAGACCTGCAGCATGGGGCCGGCCAGCGTGCCGCCAAGCGGCGTGAAGATCCTGATGCTGGGCGGCACGGCGTCATCGACGGACCGGTAGCGGATCGTGGCCGTCTCGCCTTGCTCCAACTCCATATCGCGGTTCAGCAACCCGCCGCGCCGCTGCGCTTTCATCTGCGTGGCCATGGCATCCTGGTTGCCGAGCACTTTCGGCAGCCCGGCGGCCGGATCGCTGAGGTAGGCCTGCACCCCGTCCACCTTGGTGATCAATTGGCCGGTATCGCCCTTGATCACCGCGGTGTCGCCCAAGATGGCCGTGGTATCATTCTTAACGTCCCCGATTTGGCCGCCCAGCGTGGCGGTCGAA
>PCVX01000004.1:0-1190 GCA_002796105.1 Candidatus Omnitrophica bacterium CG11_big_fil_rev_8_21_14_0_20_63_9
CTCGAGGTCCTCCGGCCTGAACCCCAGCGTGTTGATATCCAGCTTAATTTCGCCTTTGTCGAGGATGCGCAAACACACGTTGCCCCCGAAGGACGACGGGAGGATCGAGACGCGGAAATCAATCGTGCGGTTGTCGACGCGGAAGCTGAAGTGCCCATCCTGCGGCAGCCGCCGCTCCGCGATGTTCAGGTCGGACATCACTTTGACGCGTGAGACGATCGCCGAGTGCAGCTGCTTGGGGGGCGCGGGCACCTCTTGCAGCACCCCGTCGATGCGATAGCGCACCCGGATCGTTTTTTCCCTGGGCTCGATGAGCAGGTCCGAGGCGTGCATGCGGACCGCCTTGGTCAGCATGGCATCCGTGTACTTGATGACCGGGGCTTCCTGCGTTTGCCGCAGGAGCTTCTCGGCATCATCCTCGATTGTGGTGTCGACGAGCTCCACGGAATCGGATTCGGCTTTCTTCACCATCTCCCGCAGTGTCTCTTCCACGCCGGTACCGTAGTATTGGTCGATCGCCTCGCGCAGCTCCTTCGACGTGGTCAGCAAGGGGTTGATGGTCAGGCCGGTCGTCGTGGTGATGGTGTCCAGCGCGAACACGTTGAGCGGGTCGGCCATGGCGATGGTGAGGGTGTCGCCGATGCAGGAAACCGGGATGACCTCGTATTGCTGCGCCAAATCGCGCGAGATCAGGCCCTTGAGGTTCGGGTCGAGCTTCAAGCGGCTGAGCGTGATGGGAGGAATGCCCAGCCCCTGGCTGAGCGCGGCGAGCAGGTCGGATTCGTTCACCAGCCCCTTCTCAAGCAGGAGCTTGAGCAGGCTCCCGCCCTTGGCGCGCTGCAGCGTCAGCACTTCTTCGAGCTGATCCTGCTGCACCAACTTGCGGGAGAGGAGGGTGTTGACCACGCGCTCCTTAAGGCTCGCCATCGCAGACCCACCCGCTCATCCCGATCCCTTCCCGGGACGGCGTTCGGGTCCGTTGCCGTCTTCGGGGCGGGCGCCGTTGTCGGTCGCGTGCTTGTAGTACTTCTCGATCGCTTTGGTGATGTCCGACGGGGTGCTCACGAACGTCTGGACGACGCACTTCGTCATCAGCTCCACATCTTCGATGGCCTGGACGTTGGAGGGATCCGCCATCGCCAGCGTCAGGGCATTGCCGATCCGGTCGATCGGGATCAGGCAGTACTGGC
>PCVX01000004.1:1205-8837 GCA_002796105.1 Candidatus Omnitrophica bacterium CG11_big_fil_rev_8_21_14_0_20_63_9
CAGGGAGGGGAATCCGTACTGGGCCGTCAGCGCCAGGGCGATCTCCTCTTCGCTGACGAAGCCCAGCTCGATCAGGATCTGGCCCATCAAGCCGCCGTTGGCCTTCTGGTGGGCCAGCGCCTTTTCGAGCTCCTGCTGGCTGATCACGCTCCGATCCAGCAGGACCTCGCCGATTCGTTTGGTGATAATCCGCTTTCCCATTGCCGTCCTTCGCTTACCGATTCATCAGCCGCATCAAGTCGTCCGGATCGCTCGACCGGGCCAGTGCATACTCCAGCGTGATGGTCCGGTTAACGTAGAGCTCATACAACGTCTGGTTCATCGTGCGCATGCCCTCTTTCTGGCCCGTCTGGATCACCGAGTACATCTGGTGGATCTTCTGCTCGCGGATGAGCGAGCGGATCGCATGGTTCACCAGCATCACTTCGGCCGCGAGGACCCGGCCGCGCCCGCTGGCCTTGGGGATCAGCTGCTGCGAGATGACGCCCAGCAGCTCGAGCGAGAGCTGCACGCGCACCTGATTCTGCTGATGCGCCGGGAATACGTCCACGATACGGTTGACCGTTTGGACCGCATCCGAGGTGTGCAACGTGGCGAGCACCAGGTGTCCGGTTTCCGCCACGATGAGCGCCGTCTCGATGGTTTCCAGGTCGCGCATCTCACCGATGAGAATCACGTCGGGGTCCTGGCGTAGGACGTGCTTGAGCCCCTGCGCGAAGGACTGGGTGTCGCCGCCGACCTCGCGCTGGTCGATGATCGAGCGCTTGCTCACGTGCGTATACTCGATGGGGTCCTCGATCGTCACGATATGGAAGTCCTTGTTCGTGTTGAGATAATCCACCATGGAGGCCAGGGTCGTCGTCTTGCCGGAGCCGGTGGCTCCCGTGATGAGGATCAACCCCTTGGGCTTCTCGCAAAAATCCGTGACCACCTGGATGGGCAGTCCCAGTTCGTTGAACCCGAGGATTCGGAAGGGGAGCATGCGGATGGCCACCCCGACGTACCCCTGCTGGACGAAGTAGTTGGCGCGGAAGCGCGCCAGCCCCTCCACCGAGAAGGCGAAGTCGAGCTCCTTCCAGCGCTCAAAGCGCTCGACTTTGTCGGGCGAGACCAGGCTGTAGGCCAGCTCCTTGACGTCGTCTCCGCTGAGCGGCGCATGGTCGGTCGCCACCAGCCGGTCGTCCATCCGGATGTGCGGCGGCATGTTGGCGCTCAGATGGAGATCGGTCGCCCCCTGCTCCACCACCAGGCGCAGCAGCCCTTCCATCGTGGGCTTGGTCGTGACGGACATCAGCGGCCTCCTCGGATACGGTTCATCATGGCATCCACGATGCGCTGCTCGAATTGCTCCGCGGTCGTCACGCCGTCCCCGGTGAGATTGAGCCGTTTCAGGGCATTGACCATGGCGGCCAGGATTTGCGTGCGGGTCAGCTTCACGCCGGAAGAAAACTGGGCGTCTTTGCCGATCTTGTCGAGGTAGTCGACCTGCTCGCGGTTGAGCGCGGCGATCACGCGGTGGGCGTGCGAATTCATGTTGGCATGGTTGAACTCATCGTGACGAGACGGCATCGGACTCCTCAAGAACACAAAAAGGCAGACACCCCGAAAGGGCATCTGCCTTGTTTGCCTGTGGCAGCCCCGCTGTCCCACCGCCTCATGCGTTGCCGATGCTGCGATGGGACCGGTTGCTTTGCGTCCCCCGCTTACGCGGGGTTTGCCCTTTTCACCGGTTGCGTGAACTATACCACACGCTGTCACAAATCATCAAGGCGACTGGCGTAAAAAATCACTCGTGCATTTTCAAACAAGTGCACTGTGTCACTTCATAACCGTTCACTGGGCATCGGTCCGCGCAATGCTTTGCAGCAGTCCCAGCGCGAGCCACAGCGTCACCATGGACGAGCCGCCGTAGCTGATCCAGGGCAGCGGCACGCCGACTACCGGCAGCATGCCGATCACCATGCCCAGGTTGACGGCCGCCTGGTACGCCACCCAGCAGAAGATGCCCGTGGCCAGCAACTGTCCCTGGGGATCGGCGGTCGAGAGGCCGATCCGGACCACCCGGTTCAACAGCCAGCCGAACAACCCGATGACAGCCACGCACCCAAGGAACCCTCCCTCTTCTCCAATGACGGCGAAGATGAAGTCCGAGTGGTGCTCCGGCAGAAAGCTCAGCCGGTTCTGGGGTCCGGCGAGCCAGCCCCTGCCCCAGAGCTGCCCGGAACCGATGGCGATCATGGACTGGAGGATGGTGTAGCCGGCCCCGAGGGGATCCGCGTTCGGGTTCATGAACACCAGCAGGCGGTCGCGCTGATAGTCTTTCAGGCCGTGCCAGCCGATCGGCAGCGCCACCAGGGCCGCGCCCACCAGCATCAGCAGGCTTCGGCGCGACATGCCGGCCACCCACACCATCCCCAGCCAGATCGCGCCGAAGATCGAGGCCGAGCCAAGATCCGGCTGGATGAAGACGAGCCCGGCCGGCAAGGCGATCAGGCCGAGCGAGACGAGCAGCGCCCGGCGCGGCAGCGGTCTGGGCTGGCCGGAGAGATACCGCGCAAGCATCAAGATGCTGGTGAGCTTGGCCACCTCCGAGGGCTGAACGCTGACGCCGAACACGGAGAGCCACCGGGTCGCGCCCAGCCGCACCGCGCCGGCGGCCAGCACGACAATGAGCGCGATGACGCTCGCGACGTACGCGGGCACCGCGAGGTCCAACCAGCGGCGGTAGTTGATCCTGGCGGTGAGCACGGCACTGAGGATGCCTAAGACAATCCACACCAGGTGGCGGCGCGCAAGTTCCGGAGCCTCTGTCGCCGTAGCGCTCGCCATCGCCGCGGCACTGATCAACGTGAGCCCCAGCCCGGCCAGCCACAAGCTCCGGTCCGTCTTGAACCAGGTGGCGCGCGACAGCAACGCGCTCATCGCGTATTTACAAGGACTCCACGGCGGCGATGTATTCGCACACCGAATGCGCGATGTGCGTCGGCAGATCGCCCCCGGAGCCGCCGAGCTCCGCCACGATCGCCATCGCGGCTCGCGGCCGGTCCACGGGACAAAACCCGACGAACCAGCCATGTGTCCGTCCGGGAACATGCGTCTGCGCGGTGCCGGTCTTGCCGGCGATTCGGATGCGGGGGCTGGCGGCGCGCTGCGCGGTTCCGGCAGGATCGGCCACCGCCGCTTCCATCCCCAACCGGATCGCCTCAATCGTCTGCGGCGACCAGCCCAGGCGGCGGCGCCCGCTGCGACGCGCCAACGGCCGGCCGGCGACCGTCTGGACCAGCACTGGATCGATGATCCAGCCCCGATTGGCGAAAGCGGAAGCCATCACCGCCGCCTGCAGCGGCGTCACGGAGATCTCTCCCTGGCCGATGGAGACCAAGGCGACTTCGCCCTCGGTCAGCCGCCGCTGCGGCACGTGGCCCTTGTCCTCTTCAAGCGGCCAGCCGGCGCGGCGGCCCAAACCGGCTTGCTCCCATACCGAGCGCAGCCGGCCGATGCCACTGCGGCGGCCGACCTGCATGAAGTACACGTTGCACGACTGCATAATTGCTTCGCGCAGCGACATCGGACCGTGGCCGTCCCGGTTCCAGCAGTGGATCGTGCGGTCCCCGATCGTCAACCCGCCCGGACACTGCACCACAGTCTGCGGGGTCGCGCTACGCGATTCCAGCGCCGCCACCGCCGTCAGGAGCTTTAGAATCGACCCCGGCTGGAACTCCGCGTCAGCGGCCCGGTTGACCATCGGCCGGCCGGTATCGTTAAAAAACCGCTCGATCGCCTCGTTATCCGAGAGCGCGAATGACTCCGGCAGAAAGCTTGGCACGCTGGCCATGACCAGCACCTCGCCGGTGTCGGGCTGGAGCACGACGGCCGCGCCCGGTTGGCCGGCAAAGAGCGTCTCGACCAACGACTGCAGCTGGGCATCGATGGTGAGTGCGACGTCCGCGCCGATCGCGGAGGGCCGGTGCCCAACGATCCGCACCTGCTTGCCTTGATGATCGACTTCGACCACTTCGCCGCCTGGCCGCCCTCGCAGCGCATGATCCAACAGCTGTTCCAATCCTGTGCGGCCGACGCGCTCCTTCGGGCGAACCCCGTAGCGCTTCAGCAACGGCAGCTCTTCAGCCGTCGGCTCGCTGAGGTACCCCAACAGATGCGCGGCCACCGGCCCATACGGGTATCGCCGCGCGGCCTCTGCGGTGACGACCACCCCAGACAATTGCCAGCGCCGCTCCTCCAGCTGAATGGCGGTTTCCTTGGTGACCCTGGGAATGATCGTTGCAGGAAGAAATGGGCGGCTGCGCTGCCGCTCGTACTCACGCTTCAAGGCTTGCGGCGAGCGCTGCGCAGTCTGAGCGACTTGGGCCAGGACCGCTTCAAGGTTTTCGACTTCTTGCGGGACCACGGCAACGCGAAAGACGGTTTGGTTGCTGGCTAAGGCTTGGCCACGACGGTCAACAATCAGACCCCGGGGAGCGGCTTCCGGAATGACCCGTAGACGGTTCTGCTCCGCCAGCGCGCGATAGTGGCCTCCCCGAATGACTTGGAGGTAGGTGAGGCGAAGCCCAAGCAGCGCGAGCGCCAACAGCACGACCCACTGAAGCCGCACCAGCCGGTCAATCATCCGGCCACTCGACGCAGCAGCGGCACCGTGAGCGTCGTGAGGCACACGTGGAGCAACGCGAGCGCGAGTACGGTGGGCGAGGCCACGTGCTCGGTCCACAGAGTGCTGAGCGTGAGGGCGGCCGTGCCCAAGACTACGCAGATCTCCGGAAGGTAGGGATCGTCCCAATCAAATTGCCGCACCGCCACGCGCGTGGCGCTTGCGATGAGCACGCACCCGATGAGTGCCGCGCCGGGTTCCCGCACCGTGGCGACCATCATCCACCACCCCGCGCAGACCGCAAAGAGCCACCAACGGCTTGGCCAGCGACCCGTCCACAAGACGAGGGCGCCGATCGTGAGGTTCGGGACCCACCACGGCGACGGCATGAGCTGAGCCAGCACCCAATGCGCTCCCAGCACGGCAGCGAACCGGCGCAGGACGTCCGCCTGGCTCATCGGGGCTTCTGCCGCGACGGAGCCGGCGCAGAAGCGGGACGAGCGGGCGGCTTCATCGCTGGCTCAGCGCGCTTGGTCGCCAGGCACCAAACCTCTTCCAGCCGGCCAAGGCGCACTGCAGGCTTAACCCATACCGAGGACGCGCCTAAGGCTTCGTGACGGACCACGCTGGTCACCGTGCCCAGCAGCAGCCCCTTGGGGAACGCTTCGCCCAATCCCGCGGTGATGATACGGTCGCCCTCCTGCACATCGGCGTCCAATTCCAAATAAATGAGTTCGCACACCCCGCGCGCCCGTCCAACCAGCAACCCTGTTTCGCGCGACCGCTCCACCATCGCCGCGACCCGGCTATCCGCATCGGTGAGGAGCGTGACGACCGCGGTGGTCGCTGAGACACCGGTCACCCGGCCTACCACGCCCGCCGCATCGATCACCGCGGTATCGCGGACGATCCCGTGGTCCCGGCCTTTGCCCAGCAGCACCGTTTGCTGCGTCGGCAGCATCGAGCGCCCGATGACCGCGGCCATCACGCCGGGCGGCGAAACGGCCCCGAGCAGCTGCGCTTCCCGCTCGGCCCGCACCTGCTCCCGGAGCTGCGCGATCTCCATCTGGTTCTGCAACAGCTCGGCCCGGAGCTGCTCATGGCTGTCGAGGACTGTGGGGAGCTGCGGCAGCAGCCGCACGACCCGCAGTGCGCCGTTCAGAATGCTCAGCGGCAATCGAAGAATGGTGAGCGTGGCGGAACGGACCGGCTGGGAAAATACGAGGAGCGCGACGAGGCTAGCCGCGAGGATGACTGAGGTTCGAACGGGCTGGCGCATACAACACGGCGTTCACCATGGCCGACGCGCGGCGGGCGAACGCCTGGATGACGGCTTACAACTCTGGGCGCGTGGACACCGCGATGCGGGTCCGCAGATACCGAATGTCTTCGAGACCTTTGCCGACCCCCAGCGCCACGGCGGTGACAGGGTTTTCCGCGATGTGAACCGGCAGCCCGGTTTCTTCGGCCAGGAGCTTGTCCAGACCGCGCAGCAATGACCCGCCGCCGGCGAGCACGATCCCGCGGTCGATGAGATCGGCGGAGAGCTCGGGAGGGGTTTTTTCCAATGTCAGGCGCGCCGCTTCCACAATGGCGCGCGTCGGCTCCGATAGCGCCTCGCGCACCTCTTCGGAGGTAATGCTGACGGTTTTGGGCAGCCCGGTGACCAGGTCGCGGCCGCGGACTTCCATCGTCATTTCCTCATCGAGCGGATAGGCGGAGCCGATGCGAATCTTGATCTCTTCGGCGGTGCGCTCGCCGATCATCAAGTTGTAGGCCTTGCGCAGATGCTCGATGACCGCCTGGTCCATCTCATCGCCCGCGATGCGGATCGAACGGGAGACAACGATGCCATCCAGGGAGATCACCGCCATTTCCGTCGTGCCACCGCCGATGTCGATGATCATGTTCCCGCCCGGCTCATGAATCGGCAGTCCTACCCCGATGGCGGCGGCTTTGGGCTCTTCCACGAGGAAGACTTCGCGCGCGCCGGCGCGCAGCGCCGAGTCCCGGACCGCGCGCTTCTCCACCTCGGTGATGCCGGAGGGGATGGCGACGACCACGAGCGGCTTGTTGAGCTTACGGGGCTGCACCTTCTTGATGAAGTAGCGCAGCATCGCCTCGGTCACTTCGAAATCGGCGATGACGCCGTCTTTCATCGGGCGGATCGCGGAGATGTTGCCGGGTGTGCGGCCGATCATGCGCTTGGCTTCCTCGCCGACCGCGAGCACGCGCGAGGAGCCGCGCTGGATGGCGACCACGGAGGGTTCACATAGCACGATGCCTCGGCCCTTCACGAAGACAAGCGTCGTGGCGGTGCCGAGGTCGATTGAAATGTCCTGGGAGAACATCCCCAGGAACACGTCAGAGTACCGCTGTAACGGTTCGGTGAGCCTAGCCAGGAATTGGCGAAACATGGTGGGTAAGTGCTTGTCACTCTAACAAAGGTGTCAGGCCTTGTCAACGGTTTTCACCGTCGAGGGACCGACGAGCGGCTCTAGCAGCGCGAAGAACTCCGGCAGCGACTTAGCCACGCACTCCGCCCCCCGGACGGTCGTCGTCCCGCGCGCCAGCAGCCCGGCGACGGCCAGGCTCATGGCGGTGCGATGGTCGCCTACGGCCTCCACCACCGCGCCCTGGAGCGGGCCGCCCTCGACTTCGATCGCCTCGGAGCCGTGAACGCTCACCCGCGCGCCGAGCTGGCGCAACCCTGCGGCCATCGACTGAATGCGGTCGGTCTCCTTCACGCGCAGCTCAGCCACGCCCTCAAACCGGCTTGTGCCCCGCGCGCAGGCCGCGGCCACCAGCAAAATCGGGAGCTCATCAATCACCCCGGGGATCTCTTCAGAGGTGAGCCGGATGGCGCGCAGCGGACCGCCGCTCACGGTCAGCGTCCCGCGCGGCTCCCAAGCCGCCGGGGCTTCCTGCGCGCTGATCGCAGCGCCCATGCGGCGCAGCACGTCCACGATGGCCGCCCGCGTTGGATTGAGGCTGACGCCTTCCACGGTGAGTTGAGAGCCGGCGAT
>PCVX01000004.1:8849-11563 GCA_002796105.1 Candidatus Omnitrophica bacterium CG11_big_fil_rev_8_21_14_0_20_63_9
GACCAAGAAAAACGCGGCGCTTGAGATGTCGCCCGGCACATCCAGCGCGCCGGGCGACGTGAGCGGCGCCGGCTCCAGCGTGACAGCGTCCCCGGTCTGCTCCACGGAGGCGCCGAAGTGCCGCAACGCCCGCTCGGTGTGGTCGCGGGTAGCGCGGGGCTCGATCACGCTCGTGCGGCCTTGGGCAAAGAGGCCCGCCAACAGCACCGCGGATTTCACCTGCGCGCTGGCCACCGGCAACTCATAGCGAATGGCGCGCAGCGGGCGTGCGCCTTGGATCGTCAATGGAGGAAACAGCTCATTGGAGGAGTCGCCGGCCGGCCGGCCGTGGATCTGCGCGCCCATGCGAGCTAACGGCTCGATGATCCGCCGCATGGGACGGCGGCTGAGCGCTGCTCCGGCGCGAAGCTCCGAACGAAACGGTTGTCCCGCCAGGAGCCCTGCGGCCAGCCGCAGGGTCGTGCCGGACTCGCCGCAATCCAGCGGAGCACGGGGTGCGCGCAACCCCTCAGCGCCGCAGCCGGTAATGGTCACCACATCGCGCGCGCAGGCGGCAGGCACACCGAGCTGTTGGACCAGGCTGAGGGTGCGCTGGCAGTCATCGCCCGAGGGCCACGGCCGGATGGTCGTGGTGCCGGATGCTACCGCGGCCAGCAGCACCGCCCGGTGCACGATGGATTTATCAGCCGGAACCGAGAGGCGGCCGCGCACGGCCTGAGCTGTGGAAATAAGGGCGTCCATATTCGGTTAGAAAAAATCCCCCAACGTGGGGGATGGATGGCGTAGAGTTACACCCCGGAGAATCGGCGTGTGGGTGGCGGGCTATAAGACGCTGACAAGATCGCCTTCGCGGATATCATCCTTGCGGGAATCCGGAAGGATCGCAGCCGCCGACAGCTCATCGTGGACCTGCTCCACCTTGATGCGGCCAAGCGTCTGATCGCCCCGGACGACCTGGAACTCCTGGTTCATGACGACGCCGTCGCGCTTGCCGAGGCTGATGATGACAAAGTCATACTCGCGGTCGATGATCATGATTTTGCCTTTGGCCTCAGCGCCTGAGGCCGCTATCGCGCTGGCAGACCGCTGGGGCGCCGCCGCGTCCGCTCCGCTGCCGACGAGGATTTTATCCAACTCCACCGACGGCTGGCCTGAGAGTTCGAGTACCTTGGATTCCAGCTCGTTCTTCGCCCGCTCCAGCTCCGCCAACCGCTGGTTCATGACATCGCGCTCGGACTGCAAGCTCGTCAGTTTGGTGGAGATATTCTGTGTTTCGCTTCGCGCCTGTTCGAGCTCTTTGGCCAGCCGGTCGACTTCTTGCTGCCGGTCTTCCACGGAGCGCGTCAGCGCCTCGCGCTCTTCCCTGGCCTTCGTCAGCTCTTCTTCGGAAGCGCTCAGGCGCGTGCGGACCGTCCCGAGCTCGACGTCAACCTGAGCTTTGGCTTGCTGGGTGTCTTCGAGTTGTTTCTTGAACTGTTCGTTTTCGGCGAGGGCAAACTGGAGTTCGCGCTCTTTGGCTTGCAGCTTCTCCCGCTCTTGCTGCAACACCACCGCGACGACGCCGACGCCGATCATCGCGATGGCGGCGAGCACGGCGAGCAACGGCACAAGCATCTTGCCTGCCTGGCGTACATTCCGGGGATGATCACGCCGCACCGACAGGTTCGCTCGCCCGCTCACGTTCCGCATCCAGTATCCTCCCGGTCCAAGCGGTTGCACAAGACGTTTCATTGCCGCTGCGTCGATGTTGAAAGAATTCGACGCGGTGTGCTGACTTTACCATAGCCGTTTTGGCCTGTCAACTCGCTCAGAACATCTACGCGCACAGACCGTTGCAGCCATTCGATGAGGGCAGAGCTGGCGCACGAAGCTGACGCCACCCGGCGGTCAAACGGCAGCGTGCCCCACACCGGGACATTCGCGCGCGCTCCGATCAGGCCCGGGTTCGTGCTGATCGCAATGCGCGCCATGCGGTCTTGCGGGGAGGGTTCGGATGCATTGAACACCACGCCGGCGATCTCGACTCCATGCCGACGAGCAGCCTCGATCGTCAGCAGCGTGTGATTCATGGTGCCAAGGGTTGGCCGCGCCACAATGAGCAGCGGCAGCCCAAGCCGACGCGCCAGGTCGGCCACCGTGGCGCGCCGTGTCAGCGGCACCAGCAGTCCGCCGACGCCCTCAACGATCAGCACGTCATGCCGCTGCCGCAACCACGAGTACGCGCGATCGATGTTCCGAAGTTCAATGGATCGTCCGGCGCGCGCGGCCGCCGTGAAAGGAGCGAGCGGTTCGCTGAAGCACACGGGATTGATCATCGGCCATGGATCGCGCACACCGGCGGCGGCGGCGAGCCGGCGCGCATCATCGGACAGCCAGCGATGGCGCCCGCGTGCGCCCAGACGCGCGCCGCCTGTCGCGACCGGTTTCATGACGCCGACGTCAACGCCCTGCGAGCGCAGCCATGCCGCGATCGCGCAGGACACGACGGTCTTCCCCACCCCTGTATCGGTGCCCGTGACAAACCAACCTTCAGGCCTTGAGGGCATCTCGCAACACCTCAGCCAGCTTCTCAACCTGTTCTTCACTATGCGCCGCCGTCACGCTCAATCGCAAGCGGGCGCTTCCCCGCGGCACCGTCGGCGGCCGAATCGCCGGCGCCCAATGGCCCTGCTCCCAAAGCCGCTGGGCAACCCGCAGCGCACGCTCAGCGCTGC
>PCVX01000004.1:11617-12201 GCA_002796105.1 Candidatus Omnitrophica bacterium CG11_big_fil_rev_8_21_14_0_20_63_9
GTTCGCGATGCAGCGCCTCGACACGCGCGCGCAGCCGCTCCCGATGGACCGGCTCTTGCTCCACCACCCCGAGGGCCGCCACCGCCGCGGCGGCGACCGGTGTGGCCAGCGCCGTCGTATAGATGAAGGTCTTTGCGCGATTGCGGATCAGCTCGATCAACGGCTTCGGCCCGACCACGAACCCCCCTTGGCACCCGAGCGCTTTGCCGAGCGTGCCGATTAAGATGAAGCGCGCCGGATCCGCGCCGCATGCCTCCGGGGTGCCCCGCCCGGTGCGGCCCAGGACAAACGCGCCATGCGCATCGTCCACAACCAGGATGGCCTCATGCGATTCGGTCACGTCCAGCAACTGCGCCAGAGGCGCGAGGTCACCTTCCATGCTGAAGACCCCTTCCGTCACCACGAATCGCCGGCGCGCCGGTTGGTGGCGCGAGAGCGCAGCAGCCACCGCTTCAGGATCGTGATGGGCCGCGACCCGAAGCCGGGCGCGCGTCGCACGGGCTGCATCAACGAGGCTGGCATGGCTCAACCGGTCGATGACGATCGCGTCGTCGGGGCCGGCGAGCGCGCTGAGCACGCCAAGG
>PCVX01000058.1:0-4935 GCA_002796105.1 Candidatus Omnitrophica bacterium CG11_big_fil_rev_8_21_14_0_20_63_9
TGGATCAAGCGCGCGAGAAGCAGGAGCGGGTCGATCTTGGAGGCCAGCTGGCCCGCGCACCGGCCGCCGCTACACCACAGCCCTCGAGCGAACCGACGGGCACGCCGACGCGCGTATGGATCGATGAAACGCTGCGTGATGGGCGGCTCATCGCCGGCCACTTCGACGTCCGGGCCATTCCTTAAAGTCATTCAGTTCGTTCCTCTTCAGATCCTCCATGACCGAGCTTGACCGACTCGTCACAACTTTTGCCAAACACTACCAGGCGACGCTGCTCACGCAAGCCGGCGTGCTGGCCGCGTTGGGGGCTGCCTGCGTCGGTGTGCTGGCGTGGCGGCTTTCCGCGTGGCCTGCGGCGTCTGCGTGGGCGCTCGGCGCTCCAGCGGTGGCCGGTATCGTTGGGGCGGCGGCGCTGGGATGGTGGCTGCGCCGGGCATGGATGCCTCGGCAGAAGGCGGCGGCGTTTCTTGACGAGCGCTTCGGGTTGCAGCAGCGACTGATCACTGCCGAAGAGTTTGCGCAAGCCGAGTCCCAGCCGGCGCTGTATCCGCTGCTGGTGGAAGACGCGATGCAGCGGTGCGCCGATCAGCACGCCGCCCTACCGCGTCGCACGACGCCGATCAGCGCAGCACTGGCAGCGCTTCTGCTGCTGTTGTTGTTCTGGCCGCTGGGCGGCACGTCGATTGTGCAGCTGGCCCGGCGCGATCACCCCTCGCGCGAAACGCCTCCCGAGCCTTCGCCCGATCAGCCCCAGCAATCCGGGGCTGATGCGCAGGAGCAACAGCAAGCCAGCGCAGAAGGCGGCGAGTCGTCATCGGGCGGCAGCCAGCAGCAGCAACAATCCTCCGGTGGCGGCGGACAATCTCCTCAGGGACAGTCGCAGCGCGGCCAGGGCGGGCAGCAACAGCCGCGGGGAGGCTCTGGCGAGCAGCAGCCTCAGCAAGGCGGGTCGCAATCCGCGCAGGATCAGCAGCGGCAGCAGGACGGGAGCGGGGCACAGCAGCAGGCGCGCGACGGCGCGCCACAACCCGGCGACCAGCAAGAAGGTTCATCCTCCCCCGATGCGCAATCCTCCCAAGGCGGCAAACAACAAGCTTCAGGTGATGCGCAACAAGGCCAGGGACAGCGTCAGCAGCAGGCTCAAGGCGCGCAGCAGGGTCAGGCGCAACAGCAACAAGCCGCCGGGCGCCAGCAAGCGCAGGGAAGCGACTCGGAAGGGTCGAGAGGCTCGCAGCGGCGCAGTGGTTCCGGTCAACAGCAAGCAGCCGCGCAACGAGATGGCAGCGGCCGCGGCGGGGCGGGCCTAGGCAATCAGCAGGAGTTGAAAGCGGAGATCCAGCAATTGCTCAAAGAGGTCTCCGGCGAATTGAAGGAATTGAAACAAGAGCTGGCCGCCGCCCAGGGCGAGCCTCCGCCGCGTCCGGGGACCAACACGGACCCGAACCTCTATGACGCTCCAGAACAGCTGGACGATCTGCAGGGGTCGTCGTTGCCGGTGCAGTTGCAGACCGACCGCGCCCCAGCGTCGGCGAAGCGTCCCGGCGCAGGGACCGGCAAGCCGGGTGACGAGGTGCTGCAGGCCGCCCCGACGTCTCAGCGGGAAGCGGCCGAGCTGTCCGCGCAGCCGACCGAGGAAACGCCGATGAGCCGCGAATCAATCCCCCCAGATTATCGAGAGGTCTTAGACCAGTTACGCAACACGCCACCGCCACCCAACGAGACGAGGCCATGATCCCATCAGCGTTGCAGCCGGATGAATTCCGCACGACCTTCAATGCGATCCGCCAGGAGCTGGGCCGCGTCATCGTCGGCCAAGCCGACGTCGTCGAGCGGCTGCTGATCGCGTTCTTCGCCGGGGGCCATGTGCTGCTGGAAGGTGTGCCAGGGCTGGGCAAGACGCTGCTGGCCAAGTCGTTCGCACACGCGATGGGGTTGTCGTTCAAGCGGATCCAGTGCACGCCCGACCTCATGCCCGCGGACATCCTGGGCACGCAGCTCGTCGTGGAGCGCAACGGGAGCAAAACGTTTGAGTTCGCCAAGGGCCCAGTCTTCACGCACATCCTGTTGGCGGATGAGATCAACCGCGCCACCCCCAAGACGCAATCCGCGCTGCTGGAGGCGATGGAAGAGCACCAGGTGACCGTGGCCGGGATGACATTTCATTTGGATGAACCGTTCTTTGTGATCGCCACGCAAAACCCAATCGAGATGGAAGGCACGTTTCCGCTGCCGGAAGCCCAGCTGGACCGCTTCCTCTTTAAGATCTTCGTGGGCTACCCTTCCAGCGAGGAGCTGTCGCACATCCTGCGGCGGACGACCACTACCGCGTCCGCTCCTATCAAGCCGGTGCTGCCGCCGGAGAAGGCGCGGGAGTGGATCGTCAGCGCCCGGCGTCTCGTGCGCGAAGTCATGGTGGCGCGCCCGGTCGAAGAGCGGGTCATCCAGCTGGTCACGTCGACGCGCCCAGGGCACAACGGGGCTGACAGCGCCGCCAGCCGGTTCCTGCGCTACGGCGCCTCGCCGCGCGGCGCGCAAGCCATCCTCATGGGCGCGAAAGTCCTCGCGCTCATCCAGGGGCGCGTGAACGTCAGCTTGGAGGATGTGCAGCAGGTGGTGGTGCCTGCGCTGAACCACCGGGTCGTGCTGTCCTTCGAGGCGGAAGCGGAGAAGCGCACCGCCGCAGACATCCTCGCGGAGCTGACCGCGGCTCCTCGCTCGTAGCCGTCCGCTCACCCGACGCGCGCTCATGGCCACGTGGCTGACGCCCAAACTCATTAGCCGCCTCGAGGCGCTGGAGCTGTCGGTGCGGTGGGTCCGCGCCGGCCATAAGCTGGGCGGCCACTACGCCATCAACCGCCGCGGCAGCTCCATCGAGTTCGCCGACTACGCTCCGTACACCGCGGGCGATGACATCCGCTCCATCGACTGGAACCTCTACGCCCGCCTCGACCGCCTCTACGTCAGGACCTACAAGGAAGAAATCGCGCTTTCCGTGGAGCTCATGATCGATGCGACGCCCTCGATGGGGTTGCCCTCGCCGGAGAAATTTGAGCGGGCGAACCGCCTGGCGGTCTGCCTCGGCTACATCGGGGTGACCGATCACCACCATGTCCGGATGAGCTGGATCGGGCCTGGGCCGGTGGCCGCCACGCCCTGGTTCCACCAGCGCAGCGATCGGTTCCGCATGGTTGAGCTGGCCGATGGGGCGCGCGTGCGCGGCCCGGTGGCGGTCGGCGAGTGGATGCGCCGGGCGGCCGCCTCGCTACGGCTGCATGGCGGGCAGGCGATCCTGATCACCGACGGGATGGTGGAGCCCGCCGAACTGTTCCAGGCGCTGCACCTGTTGCTGATCCGGAACATGGAAGTGAAAGTCATCCAAGTGCTCACGCCGGAAGAGCTCCACCCGGCGAAGCTCGTGCGCGGAGGCCTGCTCGTTGATGTCGAGACCGGCCGGACCCACCAGCTGGCCTACCGGCCTGCGGAGCTTGAGCGGGCGGTGGCTGAGCACAATGAGCTGTTGGTGCGTTTTTGCAAACGGCAGGGCATCGCGTTCGCGCAGCACCGGTGTGATGAGCCGCTGGAGACGTTCGTGACGCGCACCCTGCCGTCCCGCGGATTCCTCCACTAGCGGCGGTGGCATGACGCTGCTTTCGCCGCTGGGCCTGCTCGGGCTGCTGAGCCTTCCCGTACTGTTGTGGCTATGGCGCCGGGCTGCCAGCCAGCGGCAGGTGCGGGTGCCCAGCCTCATTCCGTTTGAGCGGCTGCTGCGGCGTGCGCCGCCGCAGCGCACGCATCTTGTCGTCAACCTTCTGTTCTGGCTCCAGCTCGCTGCGCTCCTTGGAGCCACCGCCGCACTGATCCAGCCGGTCCTCTTCCTTCCGCGTACCAAAACCATCCTGGTCATCCTCGATACCTCGGCGAGCATGGGGTCGCGCCAGCGCGGGCCGGCGAGTTTCGCGCAGGCGGTGTCGGCGCTGCGCGCCCGGCTGGCGCGCAAAGCACCCTCGGACCAGGTGTTCGTGATGACGACCGCTCCGGCCGCCGCGCTCTTGCCGCAGCCGACGAGCGATGGGACCGCGCTGATCAACGCGCTTCACGGCGCGCGCGTGGCGCACTTGGGCGGCAATCTGTCCACCGCCGCGCGGATCGGACGCTCCTTGCTCGGCCGCGATCCCGAAGACATCTGGGTGGCGACGGATGAGCCGAGACCGGCCGCCCCCTTAGCCCCGTCCATTCACTGGCTGGGTGTTGGGGGAGTGCGACCGAATGTGGCGATCGCAGGTGTCGATACCAAAGGCACGTTCTGCCGCCCGGCAGAAGCGCAATTCCTCGTGATGCTGCAGAATTACTCCGCGGATCCTGTCCGTGTGTCGGTCAGAGCGTCTCACGGCGGGCGCCGGGTGGCGCATGCGGACATCGACGTGCCCGCCCACGGCCGCGCGCCGGCGGCATTGACGTTGCCCGAACGCACCCAAGGCCTCGTGCACGTGTCGATCGATGCCCGCGGCGACAGCCTCGAGGCTGATAACCATGCCTGGTTGACCGTCCCGAGGACTTCGACGCTGCCGGTGCTGCTGCAGGTTGCGCGCGCCGACATGGCGCGCACGATGAGCGCCTGGCTGGGCGCATGCACGGCGATCGCCTGGACCGCACAGCCGCCCGCCGAGCCCTCTCCGGCGTTGGTGATCACGAATGGCGACATGCCCGCCTTCGCGGTCGCGGCGTTGCTGCTGAACCCTCCGGCGCAATCGCAGCCGATCCTCAGCCATTGGCTTGTCACGTCGGATCATCCGATCGGCGCCTACCTGCCTTCCGCCGGCGTGGTCAGCGCCGCGCTCGATGCGGCCGCGGAAGCTCCTGCCGGGCTGCCGGTCGTTTCCGGCTTGGTCGGTGGTCGCCGCGTGCCGATCATCGTGGCGGATGAGCGGGCCGGCC
>PCVX01000058.1:4969-42487 GCA_002796105.1 Candidatus Omnitrophica bacterium CG11_big_fil_rev_8_21_14_0_20_63_9
CCACGAAGCCACGCCGGCATTGCTGGTGGCGTTTTTCAACAGCCTGCAGTGGCTGATGGGCCATGAAGGGACCGTCCTGACCGGCACGCCGATGTCTAGCAGCGGATGGTCGGAGGGCACGGTCACGATCCGGCGGCCTGACGATGCCATAGAAAACGTCCTCAGCCACTACGGCGTTTTAACGTATACAGGCACGTCGGTCTCAGGGCTTTACGAGCTTGCGCAGGGACGGATGCGCCGAACCATCCCGGTCAACTTCGTCGATTCCTTGGAATCCAATATGGTGGAACGTCCCTCAACGTGGACCCCGCTTGAGCCTCTGCAGGCCAGCGCCGGGACGCCGGCGCGCCGGCCGACCATGCCACTGAGCCCGCCGCTGTTGCTGGTGGCGTTGGTCATGTTGGCTGTGGAATGGTGGATGTACAGCCGCAAGGGTGCTTGGACGCGCCAGTGATGAGCTTCTCACAGATGGCTGTCCTGTTCCTTGTCGCGCTCATTCTGTGGACGGGACGCCGCCTGCCCATCACAGGATGGCGCCGGATGGCGGCGACCGCGTGCCGCTTGGCGGTGATTGCTACCGTCGGGCTGGCGCTGTGGGGCGGGCCGCGAAGGCGGATCGAGCAGGTACCGCGACGTGTCGTCTACTTGGCCGACGTGTCCGCGAGCATGGACGCCGCGCAGCGGGAGTGGATGGCCCGCCGCATCGCCTCCGTGGAGGCGGTGCGTCCGCCGTCGATGGAGCGCGCGGTGATGGCGTTCGGCGCGCAGACCGAGGTCCTCGTTCCGTTTGGGCGCGAGCGGCTGACGGACCCGCGTGCGGTGCAAGGCTTATTGGACCGCGCAAGCGTGGCTCGTGATGCCACGCACATGGAGCGCGCGCTGTTGGGCGCACTCGCGCTCTTGCCGGCGGAGCATCGCGGCGGCATCGTCCTGCTCAGCGACGGCCGGGAGACCGCAGGGAATATCACCGGCCTGCTGCCATTCCTGAAGCGGGCGGACCTTGAGACTTTTCCTGTGCCGCCTCCGGTTTCGGCGAAGGTCACGACGATATGGGATGCGCTCGTCGTGCCGCCGGTGGTGCAACGGGGCGCTCCGGTGCCGATTCAATTGGTGGTGTTCAATGCGGCGACCCGTTCGCAGGCAGGCCAGGTGACCTTGGCGCTGGAAGGGGTGACGGTCAAGCGCCAGCGCGTGACGGTGCGTCCCGGATGGTCGGTCGTGACCGTCTCGCTGCCGGCGTTGGCATCAGGCACGATGGGTTTGGGCGTCCAGTTGACGATTCCGGATGCCGGGCTGAGCGAGCAGCGCAGCGTGTATACCGAGGTCGAAGGCCCACCACAGGTGTTGCTGGTCGCAGAGCAGGTGAGCGCGATGCCGCTGCTTGGCACTGCGCTCAAGCGCCGGGAGATCGACGTTGCGGTGACCAGCGTGGCGGACTTGCCGACGGCGCCGCAAGACCTCTCGCTGTACGACGCGGTGCTGCTCTTTAATGTGCCAAAGACTGCGGTCACGGAGCTGCAAGCACAGGCGCTGCGGGCGTACGTGGAGCAATCCGGCGGCGGCGTGGTCATGGTCGGGCTGGGCGGCGATCTCTCGACCGAGATCCAGGCGCGCACGCCGCTCGATGAGCTGCTGCCGGTGCAGTTCGAGCCCAAAGGGCTGCAGGAGTCGAAGCGGCGCGTGTGCATGGTGATGCTCATCGACCGTTCGGCGTCGATGATCGGCCCGCGCATCGCCGCGACCAAAAAAGCGGCGGTCGCGCTGGTCAAGCAGCTCGCGCCCGAAGATCTCGTGGGCATCCTGGCGTTCGATACGCAAGCGTACGTGATTTCCGAAGTGCAGCCGGCAGGGCAGCTGGGTCCCCGCCTGATCGAAACTTTGGTGAAGTTGCGCTCCAGCGGCGGGACCGACATCTATCCGGCGCTCACCGCGGCGGAAAACCGGCTGGAACTGACCGGAGCGACGGTCAAGCACATCATCCTGCTCTCGGACGGCAACACGCCCTTCCATGAGCAGGCGTACCGCGGCCTGGTCGAGCTCTTCCGCCGCGAAGGGATCACGGTCAGCACGATCGGCATCGGCTCGTCGTTTATCGATGTGGACTTCCTCACCTGGCTGGCGCGCTCAACCGGTGGTGCGTTCTATCAGATGCGCTCGCTCGAGGAACTGCCGAAGCTGGTGGCGCGCGATACGGAATCGGCGCTGGGACGGCTGCCGTTTTCAGAAGGCGAGTTCCGCCCGACCAAGACGCCGACGACCGATTGGTTTGCCGAGGTGGCCGAGTGGCCATCGCTGCGCGGGTATCTCACCGCGACCGCGAAGCCCGGCGCGCGGGTGGATTTGACGATCAACGGCGGCGAAGGCGACGATCCGTTGCTGGCGCGCTGGACGCTCGGGCGCGGCCGCGTCGCCGCCTTCGCCTCGGATGCCGACACCCGCTGGTCGCCCTCGTGGATCCGCTGGGACGGGTTCGAAGCGGCGTGGGGGCAGATCGTGCGCTGGGCGCTGCGGCCGCGGCTGACCGAAGAGCTGTTTGTCTGGGTGGATCAGCAACAGGGCCGTCCGCAGCTGACGCTGGAAGGAGCCCTGACGAGCCCGGCCGCGCAGGTGCGCAGCTCAGATGGCGCTATCAGCGCGCCGCTCTCGTTGATCCAAACAGGCACGTGGCGGTGGCACGCGTCCTTGGAGCATTTGCCAAGCGGCTGGTATCAAATCCTCATCGAGTCGTACCCGGAAGGAGCTGAAGGAGCTTCGGTGTTCGCCAAGCGCTGGGTCCAGGTGGGCACGCCGCCGGTGCCGCAAGAGCTCGCCGGCCAGCCTCCGCAAGAAACGCTGTTGCGTCAGATCGCGGGGGCGACCGGCGGGGTCTATGATGCGCCGGACCGGGCGCTGGTGCCGCCGACAGAGGCGGTGAGCGTCGCCATGCCGATGTTGACGTGGTGGCTGCCGCTGATGCTGGTGTTGCTGCTGATCGACATCGCGCTGCGCGGGCCGTCGATGCTATGAGAACAACGCGCATGGGGGTAGGAGACAAGAGACATGGGGGATGGGGCTGTCTCGTTGTCGTGCTTTCCCTTGTCTCCTGTCTCACGCCCCTTGCCCCGGCCGCTGAATTGCCATCGCTCTTTCGCGGTGTGGTGGTGGCGGACAGCCCGTTGGGGGTGCGCATCGTCAGCGTGGATAACGGGTCGCAGGCCCAGCTCGCCGGTCTGCGCCCCGAAGACATCATCGTGCGCATCCATGATGAGGAGGTCCACTCGATCGACGAGTTCGCGCAGCGCTCGCAAGCGCTCAAAGGGCACGTGATTTCCGCGGCGGTCGTGGTGTTCCGCAATGGCAGCCCGAAGGAGGTGACGGTGCATCTCTATAGCTATCCGATCCTGCGGGCGTGGGCCGTCACCGTCTTGCCGGATCATGACGTACGGTTCGCCGAAGCCAAGACCGGGCTGGAGTACTGGACGCGCCTGGGGCGCGGGTTTGCATCCGCGGACAAATTTGAGGAAGCGCTGCAGGCGTACTTCAACGCGCTGCATAACATGCCGACGGAAACCCCCGTGGCGGTGAAAGCGTGCGCGCTGCTGCTGACAGTAAGCCGGCAGCGCCTGAGCGCCGGCAACGGCATCGGGGGGATTGAGGCGCTGGGGCAGGCCACGACGATGATGGAACGGCTATTCGACCTGCCGCTCACGGACGAGGAGCTGCGGGAGCTCAAAGACCGCCTGGCAGAGGCGCTGAAGGCGCTGCGAGAATTTTCCTCACGGCGCGCTTGCGGACCAGACGTTCGTCTAGTACACTACTCGTGAGATGGCTAAACAACTGACGAATCGGCAACATGCGGTCCTGGAGGTGATCCGTGGGTGGATCCGCGAGCGGGGCTACCCGCCGACGATCCGCGAGCTGGGCAAGCAGCTTGGCATCAAGAGCCTGCGGGGCGTGACCACGCACCTTGATGCGATTGCGAAAAAAGGGTTTCTCAAGCGCGAGTCGCGGGCGCGCAGCATCAGTCTGTCCGACCTGGTCGCCCCCTTTGAGCAAGCGATCCGCGTGCCGGTGATCGGCCGCATCCGCGCGGGCACGCCGGTGCTGGCCCAGGAGCAGGTGGAGGGCCATGTGGTCATCGACGGGGCATGGCTTGGCGTGTCGAAGGAGCGCAGCGGAGAGCACTTTGCGCTCAAGGTGCGCGGCGACAGCATGATCAACGCCGGGATTCTTGACGGCGATCACATCATCATCCGCCAGCAGGCCACGGCGGATAACGGCGATATCGTCGTAGCCCTCCTGGGCGATGAAGCGACGGTGAAGCGATTCTTTAAGGAAGAGGATCAAGTGCGGCTGCAGCCCGAGCATCCCAGCATGCCGCCCATCCTGGTGACCAAGCAGCAGCCTCTGAGCATCCTCGGCAAGGTCGTGGCGGTCTTTCGGCACGTCAGCTGAGGCCTTCGCCTTTTCTCGTCGCTGATCCTCAGTTATACTTTCAGTACGGAGCAGGCGAATGTTCAACCCGCGTAACGTCAACCCGCGTTCTCTCGACCGGCTGGTGCTGATCCTCGCGGCCTGGTGCCTGGCGGCCGCGGTCACCTTCACCATCCTCGTCCGGCGCCCGGAGGGCGGATTCGTCGAAAACTACCTGAGCCGGCTGCATCGCCAGTCGACGTCGCAGTCGCACGAGCACGAAGCCCATCCGATGCCGCGCAGCCATCTGGATCGCGGCTAGCCGGTCATCCAGCGGCTCAGCCACGCCGCCAGCATTCCCGCGTACGTCCCCAGCGCATTGCCCGCCATCGCCAGCAACAGTCCCACCGGGGCGAGTGATTGATGGTAGACCGCGCCGACCAGCGGCGCTGACACCAACCCGCCGATATTCGCCTGGCTGGCCGTCGCCAGCATGCCCAGCGGCACGCGCAGCGCCCGGCCGGCGAGCATCAGCACGAGGCCGTGCACCGTCACGGTGACGAGTCCCAGCACCAACCACATCGGCGAATCCCACAACGCATCCAACCTCGCCTGCGCTCCGGCAGCCGCCAAGACCATGTACAGCGCGCCGTAACCTAACCCTTCGCTCGAGGCGGCCACGCGCCGCACCGCCGGAAGGCAGGAAAGGGCAAGCGCTGCGGTCGTGACGAGCACAATGATCCATCCGTTTGCCGAGGTGATGAAACCGATCGGCATGCGCGGGACCAGCCATCGAACACCCAGTGCCAGGAGCAGCGCAAGCGTTGCTCCCAGCAGGCGCGTGCGCGCTGCAACACGCCGATCTCCAGGCTGCTGCGCGCGGTCTGCTTGTTGTTGGAGTGTTCCAGGCGATGCCCGCAGCCATTGGTTGATGCGTGGCTGGTGACCGCTGGCCGCGACGAGCAGCGCCATCCAGCTGTACGCGATCAGCGCATCGACCAGGATCAGCGGCGCGAAGATTTCCTCGGGGATTTCCAGGACCGAGCGCAGCGCGAGCAGGTTCATGGTGCCACCGGTCCAGGTGCCGGCGAGCGCGCCAGCACCTTTCCATGCTTCTGAAGGCAAACCGGCGCGCACGAGCCACAGGCCAAGACAGGCGCCGGCTACGATCCCCACCGCTCCCCATGCGGCTGCCAAGAGGCTGCGCGCTCCGGTTTTCAGGATCGCAGGCAGATCCGCGCCAAGGAGCAGCACCGCCAGCGCGAAGGGCAGGAGCGCATCGGCCAGGAGTTTGTAGATGGATGTGTCGCGAGGAAGCCAGCCCAGCGTGACCGCCGCTGCCGGGAGCACGTAGCACCACAGCGGGGCAGGAGCCCATCGAAAAGCCAAGGCCCACCTGGCGTGGCGGCTGGCGGACAGGATGAGGAGGACGATGAGCGGCAGGACAGCGGCCGGCCACCACGCGCTCATCGGCTGCGCTGCTGGGAGGTCTCGAGGTGGCTGCCGAAGTAGACGGTCTGGCCGTTGATCACCGCGCCAGGATGCACGTCGGTGAGCGGCTGGCCCAGCCGCTGCATCAGCGCGATCCGGCGCACGCGCTCGCCGGTGCCGGGCGCTTCGATGACCTCGCCGGAGCCGGCAAAGAGCATGACATGGACGATGCGGCGCGGGTTGTCGCGCTCAGAGAGGAAGATCAGATCGGCGGGCTCCAGCGTTTTCACCGGGCGGGCGCGCATCCACTGCTCATGCGCGTCGCGCGGAATCGTGATGCCGGCTGCGCGGTAGGACAGGTTGACCAGCCCTGAGCAGTCCACGCCGGTGATGCGGTCCGTTTCGATGCGGCTATGGGGAGAGCGCCCGCCCCAAAAATATGGATCGCCGATGAATTGCTCGGCGGCATGCACGATCGTCAGCCGCCGCTGCTGCGCGGGGAGCCGTTCCAGCTCGAACAGCGGCCGTGCGTGGCGGCGCGACAGCCATCCGGTGCTGCCGTCGGCGACCTCCACCTGCCACAACTGCCCTCCGATATCGACGGCAAACAGCTGCGAACCCATCGGCAGCCAGCCGGCCATCTGCGACTGAAACGCATCAGCCCAATACGGCGCCCATTTTTCCGTCACGACGATGGAGGGCGGCCGCGCATGCCATGGCGGTGGCTTGAGCGCGCGTTCCTGGACCCAGCCGGGATAGCCTTGCCATCGGTTCTTGTGCGTGAATTCCTGCTGCTCCAGGGCTTCAATCTGCATCCACCCATCTTGCGCGCGGCGCAGCAGGACCTGTTCGCCATAGAGGACTTGCGTTTCCTGTTCCGGATCGTGCTCGTGCGAGCGCGCGGCTGTGCCAGGCTGCGAGCGCACATCGGCGACCGGCACAATCACGATCAGCGGCTGCCCCGGGGTGCCGCACCCGGACAAGACGCTGCACGCAGCGACAAGGAGGCCGCTGGACCATCGCGAAGGAGTCATCGGCGCTGTGAGCGGTCGAAGATGCCGGCGAGATGCTCGGGGCTCAACAGCGGCTGTTGAGCGAGGGCGAGGTTTTCCTCGACGTGCGCGGCGCGCTTCATCCCGATGAGCGCCGTCGTCAACCCGGGCGTTGAGCGCACGAACTGGATCGCGCGCTGCGCCGAGGTCGACAGGTTGGGGATGCGCGCCGCAAGAGTCGCCGGCAGCGTGGCGAGCTGCTGCTGCAGGAGGCTGGCGCTGGCGACGGCGGCCAACCCGAGCGAGTGGGCCGCGGCCAGCGGCGTCATCAGCTCACCGCGGACGGTTTGATTGGCGAAGCTGTACGCTTCCGGCATCGCCAGGTTGTACGGCAGCTGGATGACGCGGCAATGGTGGTTGGACCCGCCGATGCGCTGGGCCATCCCGACGATGTCCTCCAGCGATAGATAGCTTTTGGACTTCGGGTTGCTGCGCAGGCCATGCCAAGTGGCGATGCCGTAATAGCGGATCATTCCTTCGCTTGCGCGGCGCTCCAACAGCATGAACGCAGCCTCGAGGCGCCGGCAAAACATCTCGTGGCCGATCTCCTCCCGTTGCTGCTCCGGGTTATGGAGGTAGTACACGTCGATGGTGTCCACCTGCAGGTTGCATAGGCTGGTCTGCAGCGAGGCGTCCAGATAAGCGGGGGCAAGGCAGTGGCAGCCGCCGACCAGGTCATCGTACGCCGCCAGGGCCGGGTTGATAAACGTGTCGACAATGTAGCGCGCAGGGTCCTCGGGCACCGCGCCATCGAAGGGCAGGTAGCCCCCTTTGGTGCACAGCACGATCTCCTCACGCGCGATCGCGCCGCCGGCGATCAGCTTCCCAAGCGTGCGGCCGATCACCCGCTCGCTGCGCTGGCAGCGGTAGTTGATCGCGGTGTCGATCACGTTGCAGCCGCGCGCAAGCGCCTGGGCGATGGCGTCGGCGTAGAGCGCATCGGTGGTGTCATCCGCATCGCCCAGATAGGTGCCCAAGCCAAGCGAGGAGACCCACAGGTCCTGCAGCTGGCGGAAATGGGCGGGGTGCAGGGAAGCGAAGCGCTGGCGGAACCGTTCGGTCGCGGACACGGACGCAGCCCCGGCAATCATTGGCACTACCATACGCCCCTACACTCTTGCGCGCAAGCAACGGCTACGTTACAATGCCTTTTAAGATGCCCAAAGCCTTCATCATGATTGATGTTGTGCCTGGCCGGGAAGCGGCGGTGCAGGAGGCGATTGCCAAGCTCGCCGGTGTTAAGATGGTCTATCAAGTGACCGGAGAGAACGACATGATCGCCTTCATCGATGCCGAGCCCTATGAAGAGTTCGCGGTCGTCCTGTCCACCATCCGTCAGCTCAACGGTGTGCGCGACACCGAGTCCCACCTTGTCTTGTAGCTTGACGAACGCCCGGATCGCTGTGTAGGATAACACCCACAGCGCACGAACCTAGGAGGAGTGAATGTCCTACGTGATTACGGAGAAGTGCCTCGGCGAACGGTATGCCGTCTGCGCGACCGTCTGCCCGGTGGAATGCATCCACCCGATCGATCATAAGGGGCAGGAGTTCATGATCATCGACCCTGAGGTCTGCATCAACTGCGGCTTGTGCCTGCCGGAGTGCCCGGTCGGTGCGATCGTCGCCTCAGAAGATGAGGACAAAGCCTACGCCGCCATCAATAAAGAGCTGACCCCTGCCGCCAAGAACAACCCGCCTGCGCCTGAGCGGGCCAAGAATGACCCGCCCAAGCGGCCCGGCAACAAACTCGTGAACTAAGCCGCACGCGGCCACAAAAAATTAAGCGCCCAACGTCATGTTGGGCGCTTCTTTTTTTGTCCGGGTGCCGTATCGTTTACCGCAGTTCCTTCACCATATACGTGTCTTGTAGCGCGTAGCCGAAGCGCCGGTAGTATTCGCGCACGCCGACTCCGGCGATGACCGCCATCCGGGGCATTGCACACTCCTCCCGGGCGATCCGCTCCGCTTCCTGCAACAGCCGCTGCCCGAACCCATGATGCTGCACCGCCGCATCGCTGTGCTCCAGCAGCGGCAGATGGTGGCCGTAGGAATGCAGCTCGCGCACAAGGGCCGCGCCCCGGAGCGCAGGAATCGATGCGTGGTCCTGTGAAGGAATCCGCAGCCTCAGCAGCGACGCCAGGCGGTCGGTGGTGGCATCCTCGAAACTCAAAAAGATCTCGGTGCCGCCGCTGGCCGGGTACGCGCACCGGGTCAGCGTAAAACGCCCGCGCGCATCCGAGCGGACTTGCCGGCAGCGGATACAGCGGCATCGCAGCCCCTGGGCGGCCATACGGCGCTGGGCTTCTTCCCGCAAATTGGTTACCAAGCAGCCTGCCCGGATGGAGGTCGAGGGGATATCCCGGATCACACGCTCGATGCGCACGTGCGGCGGAGTCAGCGATTTGATGCCGATCAGCAGTTGAAGTAGGGTGTCGTCATCGTAGGGCTGGTAGCGTCCCTGCCGCCACCAGGAAAACAGGTCGGCAGTTTCGATGACCACGCACGGATACAGCTTGATCGTATCCGGCTGATAGGCCTCGTCCGTGAAGATCTGCCGAGCGCTCTCCAGGTCGCTTTCCGGCGTGGCCCCGGGCAGGTTAGGCATGAGGTGGTACGCGACCTTGATCCCAGCGTCCTTCAATAAGCGCGTGGCGCGCTGGACCGCGTCGACACCGTGGTCGCGCACGATCAGCTCCAGCACCCGCGCTTCAAGCGACTGCACCCCAAGCTCCACCCGCGTCACCCCCAGCTCGCGCAGCCGGAGGATTTCCGCTCCATCGACGTAGTCGGGGCGCGTTTCAATCGTGATCCCGATCAGGCGGCTTTTCGCGGTTTCGTTGGCGCGCTGGGCGTCTTCGAGCGAATCCGCCGCGCAGACATTCGCCGCCTCAAAGCAGCGCTGGATGAAGTGGCGCTGGTACGCGGCCGGGTAAAACGACCAGGTGCCGCCTTTGATGATCAGCTCGACCTTGTCGGTCGCATGCCCGGTCTCGTGCAGAGTGGAGAGGCGCTCAGTGACTTGGCGATGCGGATCATAGTCGTTGCGCAAGGCCCGCATGACCGCCGGCTCATTGGTGAGGTAGCTTTTGGGCGCGCGGGCTTCCGTCGGGCAATAGACGCAGCGGCCAGGGCAGGCGTACGGCTCGGTGATGACGGTGACGGTGGCGATGCCGGAGTCCGAGCGGATGCTGTTGAGTGTGAGGATGCGCTCCAGTCGGCCGTTGGGCCGGCGAAGGCCTTGGGCCAGCTCGGCTCGATAGCGCTGCAACAGATGGTCGTTGCGGATGAGCGGACCGCCCGAGCGCGCGGCGATCGCGGTCTTCAGCTTGCGCAGGTGCGTGCGGCTCTCCGGCAGCGCGGCGGCAATATCCTGGAGGAGCATTCCGATGGCGTCCATGGCCCACTAGTATACCGCTGGCATTCAGAAACGTACACTTGCCAGCCGAGGTGATGGCTTTCTATAATGAAGCCATTATGGCGACCGACGTTGACGTCATTCACGATCAGCCAGGCCATCGCTTCTGCGTCAAGCTGGAAGGATATGAGGCCTGCTTGATGTACCGCCAGGCCGGGCAGGAGATCGATTTGTACCACACCTACGTGCCTGAAGTGTTCCGCGGCCGCGGCATCGCCGAGAAGCTGTGCAAGACCGCCTTCGAGTACGCAAAAGCCAAGGGGCTCACCGTGATTCCTTCATGCTCGTACATCTCCGGCGCGTATCTCAAGCGGCACCCCGAGTACGAACCGCTGACGAAGCGCGGCGGCCCGACCTCCAACCCCCTCGTCTCCGGGTAACCTCCCGACACTCATGGCGATCCTGAAAGTCTCGCGGCTGGGTCATCCGGTACTTCGCACCCCCTCTCAGCCGGTCCCGAAGGATGCGATCACCACGCCGCAGATGCAGCGGTTTATCGACGACATGGTCGAGACGATGCGCGAGTATGACGGCGTGGGGCTGGCTGCGCCCCAGGTCCACGTGTCGGCGCAGCTGGCGGTGATCGAGGTGACGCACAACCGGCGCTACCCCGGCGAATCAGCCATTCCGCTGACGGTGCTGATCAATCCGAAGATCGTGTCGATGTCCAAAAAGACGATCCAGGATTGGGAAGGCTGCCTGAGTGTGGATGGGCTGCGGGGCAAGGTGCCGCGCGCGGAGTCACTGGAAGTGGAAGCGTACAACCGCAAAGGCGAAAAGGTGCGCTTTCAGGCGCAGGGGTTCTTTGCGCGGGTCATCCAGCACGAATGCGACCATCTGGTCGGCAAAGTCTTCCTCGATCGCATGCCCACGCTCGCCACGCTCACGCATCTGAACGAGTTCGTCCGCTACTGGCAGGAAGGGTAAGCGGCCGCGCCGCGACCGTCGCCACCAGCCGCTGATCTCCTCGCGCGACCTCCACCGCCGTGCCCGGCTCATCCGCCCCGCGCTTCACGTAGCCCATCGCGATCACCCGGTCCAGCACAATGGATCGGCACGCGCTCGTCACCCGGCCCACCGCCTCACCACCTCGCAGCAGCTCATCGCCGGATGACGGCACTACGGAGTCTTCCAGCAATAACCCCATGAGCCGTTTGTTCGGCGAGCCGTACGTGCGCATGCGGGCCACGATCTCTTGTCCGATATAGCAACCCTTCGTCTCGCTTGCTATCGATTCATCAAGCCCAGTATCCGGCAGCAGGTTCTCTTCCGTCATGTCGATGCCCATCCAGGGCGCGCCGGCTTCGATGCGGGCGATGTTAAGTGCCTCCCATCCGATCGGTGCTACCGCGTCATGATGCACGAGCCGCTCCCAGAGCGCTGCCACACGTGCGGCCTCCACCAAGCAGAGCAAACCCTCGCCGCCAATTGGCGACCAGCGGATCCAGCGCGCCGGTTCATCGTGCAGCGGCAGCTGCACGTGATCACCCGGTGATGCGAGCGACAGCAGCGGCGTGCCGGCTAACCGGCTCGCGAGCGCCATCGCCTGCGGGCCGGGAAATGCCAGCGCGGCCAAACGCCGCTCGTGCGCGATGAGGCTGACCGCTTCGGTAAAGAGGTAGTGTTCCAGCGCGCGCCGGACCGTCTCGGCGTAGGGCAGCTCGCACAGCAGCCAATGCACGTCCGTATCCGCCAGCACGAGCAGATCCGCCACCAGCTTGGCTGAGGAGGTCAAGAGCGCGGCCCGGCACCCGGTGCCCGGCGCGAGCCGCTTGATGTCATTGGTGAGCAGGCGGTGGAGAAAGTCCGCGCGGTCATCGCCTCGCACTTCGATCGCGGCATAGACCGAGGCGTCGAGCACCCCGGTGGTGTTTCGCAGCCGCCGGTACTCGTCGCGCGTGTCGGTGAAACGCCACGGTACCAGCCAGGGCCCGAAGGGCTCGTACGCCATCTGAGGGGCATGTCGGCCATGAAGCAGCAAGGTCAATGGCATAACAACATTGTAACAGACGGTAATGGTCAAGTTTGGCGGGTCCTGCCGCTGCGCGCGGCCCGGGGGCCCCGGCTCCGCGTCACCCACCAAACTTGACTACTACTGACGTTTCTCATTTTTCCCAATGTGTTACAATAGTTCGCTATGTCCCGCTCGTCTCCTGTGCGGCTCTCCCTTGGTCCTCTCTCAGTCTACGTGGCGTCACTCGACGGGTGTCCCAACCTGGCGGAGTTCGTCGCCGCGCTGCCCTCCGGCATGCCGGTGGTCTGGCTGGATAGCGCGCGCCAGCACGCGGTGACCGGACGATGGTCGATTGTCGGCTACGATCCCTGGCTCACATTCACCGCTCACGGCGACCGTCTTGAGCTGCGCACCAGCGATGCGACGCAATCATGGCGCGGCCATCCCCTGGATGGGCTGCGGCAGGTGCTGCGACGCTATCGTCTGCGCGCGGGCGGGCGCGCGGCCCGGATGGAAGAGTGGGGGGTGGTGGGGCGGGCGGTCGGTTTTCTGGGATATCTGAGCTATGAGCTGAACCGCTGGATCGAACGTCTGCCTGAGCCCCAGCCGTCCGAGCGCCCATTGGCGGAGCTGGCGTGGTTCGGCATGCGCGTGAGCGTGCTCGTGGACCATGCCCAGCAGCGCAGCTGGGTGCTGAGCGTGATCGATCCGCACAGTCCGCAGTCGCTGGCGCGCCGGCAGGCCATGGAGGCGTTCGAAGGGGCGCTCGATCAGTTGCAGCCCGAGGGCGCAGCACCGTTTTCCGTGGCGGGCCCGGAGTGGTGGGCGTCTCGCGCCGCCGCCTCTCCCCGTCCCACGACGACGCAAGCCGAGTTCGAGCGCATGGTGGCCCGGGCGCTGGAGCATATCCGCGCCGGCGACATCTTTCAGGCGAACGTGTCGCAACGCTTCACGATGCCGTGGCACGGCCATCCGCTGGCGCTGTACCGCACGCTGCGGCGCATCAACCCCTCGCCGTTCGCCTGTTTCCTCTCCTGGGAGGATTTGGCGGTCGTGAGCTGCTCGCCGGAGCGGCTGGTCCGCGTCCAGCGGGGCCGCGCCGAGACGCGGCCCATCGCCGGCACGCGGCCGCGCGGGATGACTCCTGAGTCGGATGCGATGAACAGCTTGGAGTTGCTCCTGAGCGAAAAAGAGCGCGCCGAGCACATCATGCTCGTGGACTTGGCCCGCAACGATCTTGGGCGGGTGTGCGCAGCGGGTTCGGTGGCGGTCGATGAGTTGATGGCTATCGAAGAGTATTCGCACGTGATGCATATCGTCTCCAACGTTTCGGGGGCGCTGCGGCCGAGCATCGACCCCGTCGACGTGATCCGGGCGGTGTTTCCCGGCGGCACGATCACCGGCTGCCCGAAGGTGCGCTGCATGGAGATCCTGCGCGAGCTGGAGCCGGTGCCGCGGGGTTTGTATACCGGCTCGGTGGGTTCGATCGGGATCGACGGCACGATGGACCTCAACCTCGCGATCCGCACCATGGTGCGCCAAGCCGATGCGCTCTCCTTCCATGTCGGAGCGGGCATCGTGGCGGACTCGGTGCCGGAGCGCGAATACCACGAAACGCTCGCGAAAGCAGCCGCCCTGATGGAAGCGCTTGGGGCTTCCGGAGGCCAGCGGCCCAGCTATTCCCATGAAGAACCTGGTCGCTAACCCGCCGGTCGGCTTGGTGCCGACCGAGGACGCGTCCCACGGCTGCTTCGAAACGATGCGCGTTTACCAGGGGCGTATCTTTCGCCTGGACGCGCACCTGGACCGGCTCTTTGCCTCGGCGAAGTTTCTCGGCACGCCGATGCCGATGGACCGCACCCGCTTGGCCCGGCAGCTGCGCGCCGCGCTGGAGTCGTCCCGGTTGCGGGAAGCGGTGGTGCGCGTTGCCATGATGCCTCAACCCGCCGGGCCGGCGATGCCCAGCATTGTCGTGCAACCGGCGATCGTGTCCCCGGCCTGGGCGTATGCGCGCGGCATCCGCCTGGCGGTGGTCCCGGCGCGCAAATTTTCCGTCGGCAGCATCAGCCCGCAGGCCAAATACTCCGCGCGGTTGGGCAGTGTCCTGGCCGTGATGGATGCGCAATTGCGCGGTGTGGATGAGGCGCTGTTCCTTGACGAGGTGGGTTCGGTGACGGAGAGCACCGCCAGCAACATCGGCATCATCGCCGGCGGCGCGATCGTCACCCCGCCGTGCTGGCTGGGTCTGCTGGCCGGGATCACGCGGGACGTCCTGACGGAGCTCGCCGCGATCGCGCGCCTGCCGATCCGCGAAGCTCCGCTGACGCGCCATGAGTTGTACAATGCCGAGGAAGCATTTTTGTCGAGCACGCTGAAAGAAATCTTGCCGGTCACCTGGATCGACGGGCGGCGCATCGGGACCGGTCGGCCCGGGCCGCTGACGCGTAAGCTACACCGGGCGTTCCGTCAGCTGGTGCGGCGGGACTTGGGGAAGTAGATGGCGAAGATTGCGCGCGCGCTCCTCAGCTGCCACGACAAAATGGGCCTGGAGGCTTTCGCCAAGGGCCTAGCCGAGCTCGGCGTGGAGCTGGTGGCCTCGGGCGGCACCGCGAAGTTTCTGACCGACCTCAAGCTGTCCGTCACCACCGTCGAAGCGTTTGCGGGCATTACCGAGCAGCTCGATGGGCGGGTGAAGACGCTGCATCCGAAGATCCACGCCGGCATCCTGGCGCGCCGCGACGACCCCGCGCACCTGAAGTCGGTCGGCACGCAGGGTCTGATCGACCTGGTCGTCGTGAATCTGTATCCGTTTGAACAGACGATCGCCAAACCCGGCGTGTCGCTGGCCGATGCGATTGAGCAGATCGACATCGGCGGGGTGGCCTTGTTGCGCGCGGCTGCCAAGAACTTCGCGCACGTCGGTGTGATCAGCCAGCCTGCGCAGTATGCGCCGGTGCTGAAAGCGCTGCGCCAGGGGCATGGGACGCTGGACCCGGCCGTGGCCCGGTCGCTCGCCGTGAGCGCGTTCCAAGTGACCAGCGCGTATGATGCGCTTATTACGTCGTATTTGGAGGCCGGCTCCTCCAATGGGAAGACCGCCTCGGCGCCCCATGCGCCGGCCCGCGCGGCCGGGCTCCCGGAGGACGTGTCGGTCGCGCTCCACAAGCGCCAAGCGCTGCGCTACGGGGAAAACCCGCATCAGCAGGGCGCGTGGTACATGAGCGCCGCCGGGCGGACCTGGGGGCTGGGCACCCTGACGCAGCTGCAGGGCAAAGAGCTCTCCTACAACAATCTCTTGGATATCGACGCGGCGGTGCGTTGTTTGCTCGATTTTTCCGAACCGACGTGCGCTATCGTGAAGCACAATTCGCAATGCGGCCTGGCCAGCGCCGGCGCGATCGGGGACGCCTATGACCTCGCGTACGCGTGCGACCCGGAGTCCGTCTTTGGCGGTATCGTCGGGTTGAACCGGGCGGTGGATGCGCCACTGGCCGAGCGGTTGGCATCGACGTTCCTCGAAGTGATCGTCGCGCCTTCGGTGCAACCGGAGGCTGCGGCGGTGCTGGCCCGTAAGACCAACTTGCGGGTGGTGACACTGGATTGGCCTGCGGCAATCCCCGCGGGGCTGGACTGGCGTCAAGTGCTCGGGAGCTGGCTGGTGCAGGAGCCGGATCATGCGACGGTATCGGTGGACACGCTGCGCGTCGCGACGAAGCGCGCCCCGACGGACGCCGAGCGCATCGACCTGCTCTTTGCGTGGACCGCCGCGAAGCACTTGAAGTCCAACAGCATCGTCATCGCCACGTCGCGCGCGACCGTTGGCATCGGGCAAGGACAGCCGAGCCGCGTAGGCTCGGTGCGCATGGCGGTGCAGCAGGCCGGACTGAAGGCCAAAGGGGCGGTGGCGGCCTCGGACGGGTTCTTCCCGTTTGCCGACGGCATGGAGGCGCTGGCACACGCAGGCGTCACCGCGGTGATCCAGCCCGGAGGCTCTATTCGGGATGCGGAAGTCATTGCGGCAGCGGATGCCGCGAAGATGGCGATGCTCGTGACGGGCCTGCGGCACTTTCGCCATTGAAGGGCGGTTCGCCAGGGAGGTGGAGCATGAATCCATTGACGATCGGGTTGATCGCGCTGTTCGTCGTGATGTTCGTCATCAATAAGGTGACTAAGAAACCGAAATCCTAATGGATATTCAAGAGTTGTGGGAGCAGGCGCGCAAGCAGACCGAGTTGGTGCGCTTGCGGATGCAGGATTTGGCGACGTTCGACGCGACTGCGGTGCCGTACCTCTTTCTTGCCGAATCCTCGCTGAACGCCGGCGATACGGTGGTGCGGCAAGGGCAGGTCGTCATCGAGCGTCCCGCCATCGTGCTGCCGAAATTCTCGCCGCAATTCGAAGGGTTCGATTTTGAGGGCGAGTTGCACCTCAGCGACGAGCTCGTGGCCTCGTTTCTCCTGGTGCGCGGCATCCAGTTCCCCTCGCTGAAGTACCGGCATCAGGTGTCATCGCTGGACGTCTACGAAGGGTCGCTGCAGCGCGCCATCGACCATTTCTCCCAGCGGCTGACGATGGCCGAGGATACGACGACCGGACTGGTCATCGGCCCCGAAGCGGCCTGGCAGTTTTCGATCCTGCTCCTCGTCGGGGCGCTCGTGGTGCGGTCCGCCGAGGGTGATCTGCGGCGGATGCTGGAAGCATGGCGCAAGCGGCGGTCGACCGATCGCGAGCCGTGACGCCCGTAGGGAGTTCGCTATGACCTTTCAGGACGCCATCGCGTTTTTGGACACGTGGACGAATTTTGAGCGGACGCGCCAACGCCGCGCCATGCGCCAGATCCAGCCCGGCCGTATGGCGCGCTTGTGCCAGTTGCTGGGCGATCCGCAGCGCCGCTTCCGCTCGATCGTCGTGGCCGGCACCAACGGCAAGGGCTCGATCAGCGCGATGATCTATTCGATGCTGCGCGAAAGCTCCCTGCGCGCCGGGCTCTACACCTCGCCTCACCTGGAGCACGTGCGGGAGCGCATCCGCTGCTGGACCGCCGGACCCGCGCAGGGCGCGCGCAGGCATGGAGACGATTGGATCGGCGAAGAGGAATTTTCCGCGCTGGTGAGCGAGATGCAGCCGGTCCTGGAGACGATGCGGGTACAAGACGCCGAGCACGCCCCGACGTATTTCGAAGTCCTCACGGTGCTCGCGTACTTCGCGTTCGCCCGCCGCCGCGTGGAGATCGCCATCCTGGAAGTCGGGCTGGGCGGCCGGCTCGATGCCACCAACTTAGTCCAACAGGCGGTGTCCGTGTTCGGCCCCATCGATGTGGACCACACCGACGTGTTGGGACCAGACCCCGTCAGCATCGCCCGCGAGAAAGCCGGCATCATCAAGCCGCATCAGATGGCCATCAGCGTACCGCAACGTCCCGAGGTGCTCGAGGTGCTGCAGCAGGCCTGCGATGCGCAGGGCGTGCCGCTCCTCGTGGTCGGCCGGGAGCTGACCGCGGCCGTCCAGCGCCACAGTCTCGAGGGGTTGACCGTTTCGCTGACCGGGCTGCGGGGATGGTACGATGCGCTGGAGCTGCCGCTGCTGGGACGCCACCAGGCCGACAACGCCGCCGCCGCGGTCGGCGCGATCGAAGCGCTGGCGTTCACGGGTATTCCGTACGGCATCGTGGAGCGTGGATTGCCGGCGGTGGAATGGCCGGGCCGCCTTGAAGTGGTGCACGAGCGCCCGCTGGTGCTGATGGATGGCGCGCATAATCCGCACGCGGCCGACGCGCTGGCCCAGGCGCTCAAGGAGCTGTGTCCCGGCCGAAAGATCCACCTGCTGGTGGGCATGTCGTCGGACAAGTCCGCCGAGGCGTTTGGGCAGCGGATCGGGCCGCTTGCCAGCAGCATCACCTGCACGAAGAGCCATCATCCCCGGGCCGTGGGCGCGGCCACGCTCGCCAAGCGGCTCAAGCCGTTTTGCGCCGAAGTGCACGTGATGTCCGACCCCGCGGATGCCTACACGTACGCGATTAACACCGTCGGTGATGACGACGTGATCGTGGTGACGGGCTCGCTCTTCCTCGTTGGGGAATTGCGCAGCGCGATCCGCTCGTCGCATGTCCGTCCACGCCGTCCGCTCGCCGCCACATCCCAGGAGAACGCATAATGCCGGTGATCACGGTCGATTGGCTGGAAGGACGCACCCCGCAGCAGAAAGCGCAGCTCGCCGACGCGCTCACCACCGCGTTCGTCGACATCGCGAAGGTGTCGAAGGAGCAGGTGTGGATCGTGTTCAAGGACGTGAAGCGCGCCGACTGGGCGATGGGCGGGAAACTACTCGGGTGAGTTGAGGTAGTCGAGGTAATCGGCCACGCCGAAGAGCTCTTCCTTCACGGCGCGCAGGCGGTCCGCCACGAAGGGGTGCGTCATCCCGTAGTGCGGGCGCACCACCCCGCGCGGCAAGTAGTGCGTCTTCTCCTGATGGACCGCTTGCAGTTTCATGAGGAAGGTCAGGATCCCTTCCGGGTCAAACCCCGCCGCTTTGAGGTACTTCACCGCCAGCCGGTCCGCGTCCAGCTCATCCTCCCGCGCGTACGCCAGCTGCGTGGCTGACGCCGCCAGGCTCATGCCCTGGACGAGTTCTCCCTGCCGCGTGGCGATGGTCGCCATCTGCGCCAGTTGCAGACCGAGGCTGCTCTCGTAGCGCTTGATGGAGTGGCGCGCCGCCACATGCGCCACCTCGTGCGCGATCACGCCCGCCAGCTCGTCATCGCTGTCCGCCCGCTTCACCAGCCCCTCATGCAGGTAGATGTAGCCGCCGGGAAGCGAGAAGGCGTTGACCTCAGCCTCTTTCACGACGCCGAAATGGTAGAGGATCTCCCGGCGGTCGCACACGGCGGCGATCCGCTGGCCGATCGATCGCACGCGCTCCTGCATCGGCTCATCCTGCACGAGCGTCAGCTCCTCCTCCACCTCGCGGGCGATACGGCGCCCGACCGCCACCTCCTTCTCCGTCGACGTGAACGTATAGTCTTGGTGGCGGGTGGCCAGGTCGAAATGGGTCTGCACGCAGCCGGCGATGCTGGCGGCCGACACGCACATCGCCGCGCGCCGTATCAGGTGTGCGAGGTGCTTCATTCCATCAGCTCCACGCCGCGGACCCATTGCCCAAGGCCCGGGACCGCCAAGGAGAGGAGACCGGTTGCGAGACGCGAGTGAGCGAGGCGCATGGTGAACAGCCGTGACGGCCTCAGTATACACCAAATTTTCTCAGCCGCCTTGCCGCCCGCTGAGATATGGTAAGCTTTTTTATGTACGAGTGTGTCTGGAGTGCCGAATGAGCCACGTGGAAACGCTCCCACAAGTGGAAGAGTTGCGCGCCAAGCTCGGCAAGCTGGAAACGGCGCTCAGCGCGATCGTCGACGCCTTGGCCTGGATCGATGAGGACGGGCGGGTGCAGTGGTTCAGCGCCCCGTTCCGCCGGCTGGTCGCACGGCAGGACCAGGACATCACCGGGATGCGGCTGACCGACATCCTCCCGCTGGAGCTGGGCGGCCGCCGCCTGAACCATGAGGCGCACCCGGTGACCTTGGCGCTCCAAGGCCAGCCCAACGCCATCGGCCATTACGAGTTTCAAAAAGGGGACCGGCGCATGGTGCTCGAGTTCTTCGCCGCCCGGGTCCAATTCAGCAAGCACGAGATCAGCACGGTCGTCGCCATCCGGGACATCACGCAGCGCAAGCAGGCGGAAGAGACCGAGAAACGGCTCGCCGCGGCGGCTGAAGCCTCCGCGGCCGAAGCCCGCAAGCGCGCCGAAGAGCTAGCACAGGCCTACCACGAGCTGCAAAACACCCAAGCGATGCTGATCCAAGCGGAGAAAATGGCGGCGGTCGGGCAGCTGGCGAGCGGCATCGCGCATGAGGTCAAGAATCCGTTGGGTATCATCCTGCAAGGCGTCAATTACCTGGAGATGGAGCTGCGGCCCGACCAGGCCCAGCTGGGGGATGTCCTGCGCATGATTAAGGAAGCGGTCCATCGCTCGGATAAGATCGTGCGCGATCTGCTCAACTTCTCCCGCCAGGCACCACTGGAAGCCAAGCCCTGCGACATGAACCAGATCATGGACACCTCGATCGACCTGGTGGAAAAACAGCTCCTGCTGAAAAACATCACCATCACCAAAGAGTTCGCCGCGCAGCTGCCGACGGCCGTCGTGGACGACAATCAGATGAAGCAGGTGTTCATCAACACCATGATTAACGCGCTGCAGGCGATGCCCAGTGGTGGCTCGCTGACGCTGCGGACATACGCCGAACGGCTCACCCAGGTGCGTCCAGGGGTCGGGCGCCGGGCGGACGACCGCCTGCGGCCCGGCATGCTCACCGTGGTGTGCGAAGTGAGGGATACCGGCGTGGGCATTCCCAAGGCGCACCTGTCGAAAGTGTTCGATCCGTTTTTCACCACACGCCCGGCGGGCGAAGGCACCGGCTTGGGATTGGCGATCACCCGGTCGATCGTGGAGCGCCACCGCGGGCTGATCGAGATGGCAAGCGAAGAGGGGCGCGGCACGACGGTGACAGTGACGCTGCCGGCGGCACAACAGGCGGGCGATGAGCGGTAAAGTGAAGATCCTTCTCATTGACGACGAAAAGGATTTGTGCCGCGTCACCAAGCTGAACCTGGAGCGCAGCGGGCGCTACGAGGTGACGATGGCGCATTCCGGCCGCGAAGGGTTGGACAAAGCGGACCAAGCGGCCTTTGACCTCGTCATCACCGATTACAACATGCCGGGGCTGGACGGCGGCACGGTGCTGCTCCACATGAAGTCGAAGCGGCCGAAGATCCCGGTCGTGCTGTTCTCCGTGTATCACGACGATCCGGTGACGGTGACCCCCGCGATGGCCAGGGCCGCCGACGGCATGGTGGGCAAGCCCATCGACCACGAACAGTTGTGCCACACGATCGAGCAGGCCTTGGCCCGGCAGGGTGGAGGCGCGCGATGAGCGACACGGGACAGCCGCACACGATCCTGACGATCGACGACGAAACCAGCGGCCGCAAACTGATGAAGCTGCTGCTGGAGCGCGAAGGCTATCGCGTCCTCACCGCGGCCAACGGCGAGGAAGGGCTGGTGCTGGCCAAGGGCGAGCAGCCCCACCTCATCCTCCTGGACCTCATGATGCCGAAAATGAGCGGCCATGAAGTGCTGCGCCGGCTCAAGCGCGATCCGGATACGAAACAAATCCCGGTCATCATGCTGACCGCCCGCGGGGCGGACGCGGATATCGCCAACTCCTTCCAATTGGGCGCGGTCTTCCACGTGGAGAAACCCTACGAAACGAAGGACCTCCTGCACAAGATCCAGGCGGCCTTCATCGCGTCCATGGCGAGCGGCGAATGAAGCATATCCTGGTGGTGGATGACGAGCTGAAGCTGTGCGACACGCTGGCGACGCTCTTCAATAAGAAGGGGTTCCGCGTGGCGACGGCGAACAGCGTGCATGAAGCGCTGGAGAAGCTGCCGCAAATCCAGGCCGACGTCGTCGTGCTGGACCTGCGCCTGCCCGACGGATCCGGGATGGAGGTGCTCTCTGAGCTCAAAGCACGTCATCCCGAGACGCGGGTCGTCGTTATCAGCGCGCTGGCCGAGCCCGCGACGATCAAGGAGGCCTTTGACCGGGGTGCGAGCAGCTACCTGACGAAACCCTTCGACTTTTCCGCGTGCTTCTACGCCGCGATGGGCATCGAGGCGGTGCACCTGGCCTCGGTCCAGCCGGCGCCCGAGGCTCTGGCGCGCGTGCCCGTGGCGATCGCGCGGCAATATGCGGTGCTGCCCCTGCGCCTGCGCGACGGTGTGCTGGAGCTGGCCATGGGGGATCCGCTCGACGTCCAGGAGCTGGATGAGCTGCGGGCGGTGCTCGGCCTTGACGTGAAGCCGCTGGCCATTCTCAGCGGCGAGCTGCCCGCCGCCATCGCCACGTGGTACGGGGTGGGGGCGGGGGTCGCGAGTCCGTCCACGCAGCGCGCACCCGCGACCGCCAAGCCGCGCGTGTCTGCAAAGCCTTCCGCGGAAACCCGCCAGGCCGCCTCGATCCATGAAGACGCCGGCGTGGTGCAGCTCTTCGACGCGCTCGTGCGGCAAGCGCACGCGAATCGCGCCACCGACGTGCACTTCGGCATCGGCGCGCAAGGGCCGTGGATCCGCCAGCGCATCGACGGCATGCTCTACGACGTCACGGTCTCGGCGAATTTCCAAGCGCTCTACAACAGCGTGGTGTCCCGCATCAAAGTGATGGCGGACCTGGACATCGCGGAGCACCGGCTGCCGCAGGACGGCCGCATTTGGTTTGAGGCGGACGGCCTTACGCTCGATCTGCGGGTCTCGGTCCTGCCGACGCTGCACGGAGAGAGCGTGGCGATCCGTCTGCTGGAGCCTTCGCGCATCCTGCACGTCGAGCACCTGGGCATGGGCGAGGAGCAGCTGCACGGCGTGAAGGCGTCGCTGCAAAAGCCCACCGGGCTGCTGTTGATCACCGGCCCCACCGGATCGGGCAAGTCCACGAGCCTGTATGCGCTGCTCTCGCAGCTCAACACCGGCCGCGCCAACATCATCACGGTGGAAGACCCGGTCGAGCACGAGCTCAAAGGCGTGACGCAGATCCAGGTCCACCCGAAAGTCAGTCTCACCTTCGCCGCAGGGCTGCGGTCCATGCTGCGGCACGATCCCGACGTCATGATGGTGGGCGAGATTCGCGATCAGGAAACCGCGAGTCTCGCGGTCCGGGCGGCGATCACCGGACACCTGGTGCTCTCGACGCTGCACACCAACGACGCCGCCAGCGGCGTGACGCGCCTGGTCGATCTGGGCGTGGAGCCGTTCCTGCTGTGCTCGACGATGTCCGGCATCCTCTCGCAGCGGCTGGTGCGGCGTTTGTGCACCCAATGCCGGGTGGCGACGGAGGTGGCGGCGGCCAGCCTGCTGCCGATGGGTGTGACCGTGCCGGAGAAGAAGGACACTGTGCGGTTATGGACGCCGAAGGGATGTGCCGCCTGCCGGCAGACCGGCTACCACGGCCGCACCGGCGTATTCGAATGGCTGCCGGTCGACCACCATATCCGTTCGCTCATCCTGAAGCATACGCCCAGCGCGCAGTTGCGCCAGTCGGCCGCCTCGCGCGGTATGGCCACCTTGTGGCACTCCGGCTGGGAGCTGGTGCAATCAGGCGCCACCAGCCTGGATGAGCTGTTGCGCGTCCTGCCGCAAGAGCCAACCGCTGCCTAAGCCGCACGCCCCCTTGCCGTTTGCGCAAGCGATCAGGCATACTCGTGTTGTACGAGTGTTTCCCGGAGCCTCCTGAGGCCGGATCGTCCGGATTGCACGGTGACGATCAGCGGCGCTCAGGGCGGGATCGACCGGGCTACCGAATACGGTGGCTCGGTTTCTCTTTTTTTCGGCCTGGAGTGTGAAGCACATGAGACGCGGACGCACCGCCAGCTCGGCTTTGGATCGGCTGTACCATCCGCTGCGATTGGGCAAGCCTTTGGAACACCCCGAGGCGGCCGCACAGGCCGCCCATCTGCTCTATTGGTGGGTGCGCGGCATCATCGTCGGAACGGTGTTGTTCGGGATCGCCGCCGTGGTGCTGGGAGCCCCGCACGCGTGGTCTTCGTTGCAGCTCACCATTTCGCTGTGCCTCTTCGGATTGCTCTGGGCCTATGGCCTGGCCTGGGTCTCGCATCAGCCCGGGCTCTTACGGCATGTGCAGCCGCTGTTGTGGGTGAACAGCATCGGGCTGCTCGGGCTGATCACGCTGATGATCGGCACGACGGGTGCTGCGACCAGCCCGGTCGCGTGGCTGTACTTCGCGCTGACGACCGCCGATCTGGTCTGCGACCGGCGACGGGGTGTGGTCGTGGCGTGGCTGTCCTTTGCCTTGATGGTTGGGGTGATGGTGACGCACGGCGTGCTGGGAGAGCCGTACGGTGGGCTGCAGGGTGTGAGCGTCGCCGGCTGGTATCTGATCGCCGGCGCGGCCGCGACCCTGCTGGCCCGCTGGTCGATTCGCCATGAGCGCACGCTGGCTGTGCGCGCACAGCAATTGCACGAACAGGAAGCGTCCTTGACGTCGGACCACGCCAGGCTGCAGGCGGAGCAGCAGCAGATCGGCCAACGGCTATTTCAACTTGACCAGGCCAGGCGGCAATTTGATGCCGCGCAGGAGAAATCGCAGCGGGAACAGCAGCAAGCGGAGTTGCAGCGCGCCCAGGCCGCGCAGCACCTTGCGGATCAGGAGGCCGCCCTGGCCGAACGGATACGGCAAGTGGAAGAGCGCTCTGGGGCGCTCCAAACGCTTCAGCAGCAGTTCGAGGAAGAGCGCAAGGGGGTGGAGTCCCAGCGCCTGCGGACGGTACGCCTCCTCGATGAGCGTGAAGCAGGGATCGCTGAGCGCCATCGCGAGCTGGGTGAGGCGAAGCGCCAATTCGAGGCCCAGCGCACTCAGACCACCCAGTCGCTGGTGCAGCTGGAGCAGACGCTGCTTGGCGGCCTCAAGCGCGTCAGCGCGGATATGGCGCAAGTGGAGGCGAAGCGCGCGGAGTGCGAGACGGCTGCGCGGGAGCTTGCCGCCGCGCGGGCGCACTGGGAAGCGGAGCAAGCCGGCGCGGATCATGCGCTGCGCGCCCGCGAAGAAGAGGTCGCCGCCCGCCAAGAAGATCTCGGCCGCGCGCAGGAGACGCTGATCCAGGAACAGGCGCGCGCCCGCCGCGAGCTGGAAACGCAGGCCGACGCCGCCGTCGCACGCGCCGCAGAGCTTGAGGCGCGCGCTCGCGAACTGGCCGAGCGCGAGCGGACGGTGGCCACCGATGAGACGCAGCGCCACTCGACGCTCGAAGAAGCCCGGCATCAATTAGCCCAGCGGGAAGCCGATCTGGCCGCGCGGGAGGATGCCGTGCGCCAGCAGCTGGCGGCATGCGCCACACAGCAAGAGCAGTGTGATGCCGCAGCGCGTGACGCGAAGCAGCAGTCCGACACGCTTGGGACGCAGCGCGCCGCCCTGGAGACCCAGCAGGCGGCGCTTGAGCAAGAACAACAGCGGTTTGTGGAGGAACTCGCCCAGCGCGAGCGCGCCTTGCAGGAGCGGGCTCAGCAACTCCAGACGCAGCAGGCCGAATGGGAAGCCACGCATCGCGCGCTGGTCGCCAAGACCGAAGAACTTGAAACGCAGCGGCGCGCGCTGACGGAAGAGCGCGAGCAATGGGAGCGGCAGCGCCGACGGACCGACGGGCTGTTGGGGTTTTCCCGCGGGTTCTTCATGCAGCACGCCCGCCGCGCGCTGCAGGCCCAGGCCAAGAAGCTGCGCGAGCAGCATCGGCAATTGGCGACGGTCCAGCGGGAGCTGTCGATGCGCGAGCAGCAGCTGCAGCAGCAGTCGCTGGAAGGCACGCGGACCGCCCACGAGCTGCAAGCGGCCCAGCACGCGTTTGAGACGGAGCGGCAGCGGATGCTCGAGCAGCTCCGCCAGCGCGAGATCGCCTTGGCCGAGCGGCTCCAGCAAGTCGGCGAAACCGAGCACCGGCTCTCAGGCGCCAAGACCGAGCTCTTGCAGCAGCGCGACCAATTGGAAGCATCCCAGCGCAGCCACCAGGCTGAGCGCCAGGCCGCCGAGCAGGCGGGCGCCAAAGACGTGCGCCGGCTCCAGCAAGAGCTCGAGACGCTGCAGCGCGCGCTGGCGCAGCGGGAGCTGTCCAGCGACGCGGCCGCCCGGCAATGGGACCACACCAAGCACGAGTTGGAAGAAGCGCTCACCGTGCGGGAACGGGAACTCGACGCGCAGCGCCGCGCATTGGCCGTTCAGCAAGACGAGCTCGTGCAAGCGCACCGGCAGTGGGAGCGGTCGCATGCCGCTGCGGGGCAGGAGACGACGCAGCACACCCGCAAGCTTGCCGAACAGACCAAAGCGTTGGATGACCGGCACCGCAAGCTCCAGGCGCTTCAAGCGCAGCTTGAGGAGCAGCGCGCCCAACTGGAGCACCAGCAACAGCACATGACCCAGCAATCGGCGCGGCACGAACAAGAGCTGTCCGTGCGGCTGCAACAAGTTGAGGTGCTGCAGCGCCAACTCGAAGATGAGCGCGCCGGGATGGAGCGCCAGCGGGAGCAGGTGGAGATCAGCCGGCGCCAGCTCCAGATGGAGCAGCAACAGCTCGAAGCCTCGCGCCAACAGCTGCATGACACCCGGCGGCGTCTCGCGGAAGCCTCGGTGGCCGCGGATATGCCGGACCGTTTCTCCTCAGAGACGCTGACGCTGCTCGCCAACGAATTGAACGTGCCGCTGGCCAGTATGCACACGCTGCTGTGCGGCGTGATGGAAGGGGATCACGGCGAGCTGCCGGCGCCGTTGCGCGAAGCGCTGCAACAGATGGGGACCGCGCAGGGTCGCCTACGGCGCATCGTCATCGATGCGCTCGATGTGGCACGCATCGATCATGGACAGCTCTCGGTGTCGCTGCAGAAAACCACGCTCCAGGAGGCGCTCGATCGGGCGGTGGCGGACATCCAGTCGCCGCTTGCGCGCAAAGGACTCTCGCTCTCCCGACAAGGTTCGGAAGCGATGGCGATCGCCGTCGACCCCGGCCACTTCCATCGGATCCTCTCCACGCTGTTGAGCAATGCGGTGGAGTACACGGAGCAGGGTGGCATCACGATTCTCTGCGCACAACAGCAACACCGCGTCGTCATCACCGTGACGGACACCGGCATCGGCATTCAGCCGGAGCACATCGGTTCCTTGTTCGCCCGTCCCAAGCTGGGCGCGCTCCTGCACGGCAAGGGCATCAGCTTGTACGTGGCCCGCGGGCTGGCCAAGCTGATGGGCGGAGAGTTGTCGCTTGCCTCCAGCGAGCCGGGGACGGGCAGCGCGTTTACCGTGACCTTTCCTCTGGCGGTGCCCGATCCATCGGGACGGACCGCCGGGGACGCCTCGCCGACCACAGCGACCACCGTGACGGAAACGTGATGGCGAAAATTTTCCTGCTGACCCACGATGCGCTGCTCGCTTCAGCCTACACGATGCGCCTGCGCCGCGCCGGGTTCGAGGTCGCGCATCAGGCGACCGCGCAAAGCGGGCTCGCCAAGGCGCGCCAGTGGATGCCGGATGTCATCCTCCTCGATTTACATTTGCCGGGCATGGACGGGCTGCAAGTGCTGAAGCTGCTGCGCGACGTGCCGTGGCTTGTGAAAGTCCCGGTCGTACTGTTGATCGACCGGACGACGACGCGGGATATCCTGGACCAGTGCCTGCTGTGGGGCGCCGGGAGCTACCTACCCAAAGATGACTGCTCGTTGGCCGCGCTGCTTGCGCACGTCCGGCACCTCGCTCCCGAGGGCGCGTCGAGCGTCTCGCCATCCGCACCCGGCGCGCCTGCCGGCTCCTGATCGCGCCAGCCGATTTCTGATCGACCTGCGGATGTGCTATGGTTGAAAGGATGACACGCCGCCCACGAAAGCTCTTTGACTGGCGTTACGTGCCGGAGGAGTCCCGCCGGGCGTACCGGCTGGCGTGCATCTTGTTTTGGTCGCTGCTGCTCTTCGGCGTGTTCCACCAGTACGTCATCAGCTTCGGTATCATCTATGAGCAGAGCATGCTCCCCACGCTGCCCGCCGGCAGCCAGTTTCTCATCAACAAGTACATCTACCACTTCCGCCGGCCTGCGCGGGGCGACGTCATCGTCATCCGCCATACGACTCTGCCGGAAGACCAGTATGTCAAACGCGTCATCGGCGTGGAGGGCGATATGCTCGTCATTGCGCGGGGCGAGGTGTACATCAACGGCAAGCGGCTGGCCGAGCCGTACGCGCTTGGCCCGACCGGCCCGGATTTCGGGCCGCATCGCATCGCGAAGGACACTTACTTCGTCTTGGGGGACAACCGACTCTTGAGCATCGACAGCCGGTTCTTCGGAGCCGTGCGGCGCCACCAGATCGAGGGCCGCATCGCCCCCAATGAGCTCTTTGCATTTCAGTGAGGTATAATCAGCCCAGATGAACCGCGCGCTCCCCCGCCTGCTGTGCGTGCTGCTCGTCCTGCTCGGTGCGGCCCCCTCCGCATCCGCCGACCTGATCCTCTTTCGCAACGGCACCGCGCTACGCGGCAAAGTCATCAAACGTTCGGCCACCGACGTCGTCATCCAGTTCGATTTCGGCACCGCCAATTTCCGTCCGGACGAGATTGCGGAGATTCAACCCGAGGAGCCCGAGGACGAGGAGCCTGCCGCCGCGCAGCCTACCGAGCTGCCGCTGCCGTCGCCGGCGGCCGCAGACGCGGTCGTGGCGGCGCCACCCCCTCCGCCGGTGGAAGCCGCAAGCCCGGTTGAACAGGCGCCACAGTCGCTGGAGGATGCGGTGAAAGCGGTGGCGTTTATCGCGGTGCTGACCAAGACCGGCGGGGTCGGTCTGGGCAGCGGGGCCGCGATCAACGAGAAAGGCGTCCTCGTGACGAATTACCACGTCATCCACGACGCAGAGCGCATCGTCGTCCTGCTGCCCGGAGAACAGAAAGTGGTGGCCGGCAAGGAGCCGAAAACATACGATGCCCGCCTGCTGCGGTCTGACCCCTGCATGGACCTGGCGCTCGTGCAAATTCCGCGCAAGACCCCGCACTACCTGCGCATGGCCGAGCACGACGAGCTGTCGATAGGGGCCGAAGTCCGCGCCGTCGGCAACCCCCAGGGGCTGGCGATTTCCGTGTCGAAGGGGGTGGTGAGCGCCGTCCGAACGACCAGGGATTTCCTGATGGGTGGCGACGTCGCGGAGCTCAAGGTGCCCGCCTGTGATGCGGTCAGCGGGCGGGAGCTCAACAAAGCCACGTGGATCCAAACCGACGCGGCGATCAACCCCGGCAACAGCGGCGGCCCGCTGCTCGACGGCAGCAATCGGATCGTCGGCATCAACTCGATGATTCTCAGCACGTCAGGCGGCCATCAAGGGCTGGGCTTTGCCGTGCACGTCAAACATCTGCGCAAGTTCGCCTCCGGTTACCTCAAGAAGCCCCCGACGGACTAGTCGTCGCGTAATTCCGCGTACTCCTGCGTAAAATCCTGTCTCTTGCCCCGGGCGGGCGCTGTCAGGCATACTGGTTCTAGTACGATTCGGTCCCTCTTGAACCTGGATCGCCGCACGACCCGCAGGGCGATCGGCAGCGTTCGAGGAGGTTCACCGAGCCGCTCGTGATGCACGAGCCGCTCGGTGTTTTTGTTTTTGGTGACCGGGCGGGGACAGGGGGGACGTGCGATGAGCCGACGGATCGAGGGATGGCGGCAGGGAGCGGCGGTGGGCTTATGCGCGTTTGGGATTGCGATGACCGGGCCGGGCGCTGGCGCTGAGGTGCGCGAGGAGCTGCGGCTGCACACGGATGGCCTCTTGCAAGCCGGCGGCCAGTATCACCGGATCCCGGCAGGACAGCGCCCGAAAGCACTTGAGCGCATGCGCGCCACGGCCGAGCGCCGCAAAGCGATGCTCTTGCAGGATGCCAGCGCTGACCCCGAACGATTCTTGCGCCACGCGCTCCCGAAGGAGGCGCGTCAGCGGCTGCCGCGTCCCGTGCATTCGTTGGTGGAGGAGGAAGTGGAGCTTGAGGGCGAGGTAACCGCGCTGCAGGTGGATGATTTTACCGGCCACGGCGAGCTGATCTACCAGTTGCGCAGCGCGCAGACCGGCGACAAACGCTTGCGCCTGCGTTTTGCCAAGGGAGAAGCGCCATGGCTAACCGGCGCACGCATCAAGGTACGGGGTGTGGCGCTGGGTTCCGAGCTGGTCGTGGCGGAAGCGGGCGGCAGCAGCGCTCAAACCATCGCGGCCGCTCCGACGATGATCAGCGGCGACCAGCGCACCATCGTGATGCTCATCAACTTCACCAACGACACCCAGCAGCCGTGGAGCCCGGCCTCGGTCCACGATGCGATGTTCAATGCCGCAAGCTCCGTCAACCGGTTTTATCAGGATGTCTCCTTCGGCAACCTCAGTTTGTCCGGCGACGTCGTGGGCTGGTTCACGATCCCCCTGGATAACAGCGGCTGCAACTATAACGGGTGGGCCAATGCCGCCGACTCCGCGGCGACTGCGGCTGGCGTGTCGCTTGGCAACTACCAGCGGCGCGTGTATCTCTTTCCGCGCACAGGCAGCTGCGGGTGGGCAGGGCTGGGGACGATCGGCGGCAATCCCTCGCGGGCCTGGAGCAACGGCTACAACGACTACCGGCTCTTCGCGCATGAGCTGGGGCACAACCTCGGCGCGCACCATGCATCAACGCTTAGTTGCGGCGGCAGCGCCATCGGCGCCTCCGGGGCCTGTACCACCAGCGAGTATGGCGATGCCTTTGATGTGATGGGTTTCTGGAATCTCTTCCAATGGAACGGACCGCATAAAGTTGGGGCGGGGTGGCTGTCAGGAAGCCGCGTGCAAACGGTCACCGGTGGGGGCCTGTTTACCCTCACGCCGCTGGAGCTGGACCAAAACACCCCGCAGGTCTTGAAGATCAACCGGCCGAACACCTCCGAGGCGTACTACGTGGCGTACCGGCAGCCTCTTGGCATGGACGGCGGCTTGCCCTCGGGCATGACGCAGGGCGTGAGCGTGCATGTGTGGAGTGCTAACGCCGCCGCGGTGCAGACGAAATTGTTGGATACCAGCCCTGGCGACGGGTTCCAGAATGCGGCGCTGTCAGATGGCGGGACGTTCAACGATGCGGCGAACAACATCACGGTGAAACAGCTCAGTCATGGCGGGAGCGCAGCGACCGTAGAAGTGTCGTTCGGCTCAGCCCCCTGCACGCGCGCAACGCCTAGCGTGAACCTTACGCCGATCAGCCAGGCCGGTTCGCCAGGGGAGACCGTCTCCTACGCCGTCTCCATCACCAACCACGACGGCAGCAACTGCAACAGCGGGGTATTCGCCCTGACGCCGGTGCTGCCCAACGGGTGGTCAGGAACGCTGTCGGTTTCTTCGTTCAGCCTGGCGCCTGGAGCGACCGGGACCTCGACGTGGGACGTCGCCTCGGCTGCCGGCACGACCGACGGCAGCTACCCGCTCAGCCTGCAGGTGGGCGATGGCGCGATGGTGGAGCATACCGCTGCGGTAGCGGCCACGTATGTGGTAATGACGGACGGTACGCCGCCGACAGTCACCATCACGCATCCAAAACCTGGCGCCAGGGTCGAGCGCCGTCCACAGATCAACGTCACCGCGATCGATGAAAGCGGCATCGCCCGCGTGGACATGTTGATCGATGGCGTCGTCATATTCTCGGACGCGAAGCCTCCCTTCCGCCATCGTGTCAGCAAGCTGGACCGGCTCGAGCGCGGCCGGCAGGTCGTCATTAGCGCAAAGGCTATCGACAATGCGGGCAATGAAGCCATCGCCTCGGTGACGGTGACGGTCAAATAAGCGATACGCCAGAGATTATCTCCGCACCACGACGACGGGTGTGGGGGTCGCGGCGGTCCGTTGGACCGCCGCGACTATGTTATGCCCAGAGCTGCCGGTCGATGCTGCGGTATTGGATCGCTTCGGCCAGGTGGCTGGGCTGGATGACCTCGATGTCCTCAAGGTCCGCGATCGTGCGGGCGATGCGCAAGATCTTGTCATAGGAGCGCGCGGAAAAGCGCAGCTCCTCCATGGCAGCGGGCAGCAGCCGCGACGCATCCGCGCTCATCGGGCAGACGGCGCGCAAATCCCGGTGGCGCACGTGGGCGTTGAGCGAGACGGCGAAGCGTTTGAGCCGCTTCAATTGCCGCCGCCGGGCCTGCGCGACCTGCGCCCGCAGCTCCATTGAGGCTGGGCCCCGCGGCGCGGCCGCCAGCACCGCGCCAGGTACCGCCGGCACTTCAATGTGCACGTCGATGCGATCCAGGAGCGGCCCGGACACCTTCCCCAGGTATCCTTGGACCTTCGTCGCCGGGCAGCGGCACCGGCCTCGCGCGCTCATGGCATGCCCGCAGGGACAGGGGTTCATCGCGCCCACCAGCATGAAGCGGGCGGGGAAGCTCAGCGTGCGCCGCGCGCGTGCGATGCGCACGCTGCCCTCCTCCAGCGGCTGGCGCAAGCTCTCCAGCACGTCGCGGTGAAATTCCGGCAGCTCATCCAGGAAGAGCACGCCGTGGTGCGCGAGCGAGATCTCACCGGGCTTGGGGAGCGGTCCGCCGCCGATGAGCGCGATCGCCGAGCTCGTATGATGCGGCGCGCGAAACGGCCGCCGGTCCAACAGCGGGCGGCCGCCGAGCAGCCCGGCCACGCTGTGAATCGCCGACGCCTCCAAGCTCTCCTCATGCGTGAACTCCGGTTGGATCGTCGGGATGCGCTGTGCGAGCATCGTTTTGCCCGAGCCGGGCGGGCCGATGAGCAGGGCATGGTGCCCCCCGGCCACCGCGACTTGGAGCGCGCGGATCGCCTGGGCTTGGCCGTTGACGTCTGAGAAATCCACCGGGGATAGCGGGCGGGAAGTGCGAGGACGAGCTCCCCGTCGTCGCGGGGTGATTGGGCGCGTGCCCGCAAGATATTCCACCGCTTCCTGCAACGTAGCGATCGGCACGACGTCAAGCCCGCTGACGGCGGAAGCCTCTGCCGCGTTCCCCGCGCAGACGAGAAGCGGCCGGCGGCTCCCTCGGCATGCCAAAGCGATGGGCAGGACGCCAGGCACCGGACGCACGCGCCCGTCGAGGGCAAGCTCTCCGAGCACGAGCACCCCGGCAAGCCGTGCAGGATCCACCTGCTCGGACACCGCCAACAAGCCCAGCGCGATGGCGAGGTCGAAGACCGCTCCTTCCTTTTTGACATCGGCAGGAGCCAGATTGACGATCACGCGCCGGCCCGGCAGCTGGTACTGGCTGTTCAGGATGGCTGCGCGGACCCGTTCTTTCGCTTCCTGAATCGCCTGATCCGGCAGCCCAACGATGGCCAGTCCTGGGAGCCCGCGGGACGCATCCACCTCCACCTCAATAGGGAGCGCTTCAACCCCAAAAGTGGTGTAGGATCGTGTCCTGGCCAGCATCAGGAACTCCCTATTGGACAAGAAGATATGCTAGAGTAGAGCCGAGGAAGAACTGGAGGCGATACGGAGAGAAAACACTTGCGCGACGGAAGGGATTTCCGTATACTGGGAGCCTAACATAACGCCCTACCGAACGCAAGGAGAATCCCGGTCATGACGAATAAACGACGGCTCATTGTATTCGGGTTGTTGATCGTGGCGGTGGCCAGCTTGTGGCGGGCGACCGCGGTTGAGCGCGAAAAGCACCGCATCGCAGCCGCCTATAAAGAGGCCCAAGACCTCTTGAACCAGATCGAGCAGGAGCGCACGCACCTCAACACCGAGCTATCCGGCGCGCGCACGACGATCGAGACGCAAGAGGGCAGCCTCGACAACCTGCAGCAGGAGCTGAGCGAGGTGCAAACGCGTCTGGAGCGCACCGTCTCCGAGCTATCGATGCTTCAAGAGCAGTATGCGAAACTGCAGACCGAAAACTCCTCCCTCAATTCCCAGCTCTCCGTAGTCTCCTCAGAAAAACAACAGCTTGAAGCCAAGCTCTCCGATATCCGAGAGCTGAAATTGGCCATTCGTGACGTGAAGCGCAAGGTATGGGCGAGGCGCTGGGAAGCCTGGCGCGCTCGCGCGGCATCGCAGCGCGAGAAGGACCAGGAGCAGCTTGCCTCCGGCAATCGAGGTTACTTGGTTCGCGGCGGCGCTGCGACGCTCGGCAGCGGCCCGCGCATGCACGTGCACGTACTGGAGCCTGAAGCTCGCTAAGTCGCGTATGCGATGTCAATCCTGAACGCCTGGGCCGCAAACCAGGCGTTCAAGTCATGGTTATTCGCCTGCCTGCTTGCCCAAAGCATCAAGATCGTCTTGGGCACCATCCGGCTCCGCCGCTTTGACTTCCGCTGGCTCCTCGGCACCGGCGGGATGCCCAGCACGCACGCCTCCGGTGTGACCGCTCTGAGCGCCACCATTGGATTTGAAGCCGGATTCGACTCGCCGCTCTTCGCTGCCGCCGTGGCCTTCACCGTGATTACGCTCTTTGATGCGCAGGGCGTACGCCGCTGGAGCGGCCGCCAGGCGCAAATCCTGAACAAAATGATCGAGGACATGTACTTCAAACGCCGGATCCAGGAGCAGCGTGTGAAGGAAATGCTTGGACATACGCCCGTCGAGGTGCTGGCCGGAGCCGCGGTCGGCTTGGCCACCGCCTTGGCGATGCGATAGGACGTGGGGACAGGCCCCGTACTCCGGTGCGGGGCGCAAGGGAGGACGCGATGCGTCAGAAAGTGTTGATCGGAGTGGGGGCAGGGTTGGGGGTCGTGGTCGTGATCGGGCTGCTGGTTGTCGCCAGCCAGCACGGCGTCTTCGGGGGCAAGGCGAAACAGCTCTACAGCCAGGCGGCACACGCGATAGGTCGCGAGGAGTATCCCGCGGCCCAGGCGGCGCTGGAAGAGCTGGTCGCCACCTTTCCCGACTCGCCTTGGGCGGATGACGGGCTGCTGAAACTGGGCGAGGTCTACGAAGCCCAGCAGCAGTTGGTGGAAGCGCGTTCCATGTACCGGATGCTCCTCGAGCAGTTCCCGGACTCTCCGCTGATCGCCCAGACCCACGAGCGCCTCGGGCGCGTGAATATCGCGCTGCTCTTTTCCTCGGTCGTCACCGACCTGGACGTCGTCCATGAAGTGCAGCCGGGCGATACGCTGGGCCGGATCGCCGCCAGGTACGGCACCACCATCGGCTTCATCCGCCGGGCGAACAGCATCAAGGGCGACATCATCCGGCCGAAGCAGAAGCTCAAGATCCCCAAAGGGACATTCAGCATTGTGGTCGATAAATCGCAGAATCAGCTCCTGCTGACGGAGAACGACCAGTTCATCAAGAGCTACCGCGTGGCCACGGGCAAAGACAACTCCACGCCGACCGGGACGTTCAAGATCACCACGAAGATCACCAACCCCGCCTGGTACAAGCTCGGCGCGGTCGTGCCGCCGGACTCGCCCGAGAATATCCTCGGTACGCGGTGGATGGGGATCGACAAGCCCAGCTACGGCATCCACGGGACGACGGAACCCGAAGCGGTCGGCCAGCAGGTGACGGCGGGCTGCGTGCGGATGATCAATACCGACGTCGAAGAGCTGTTCGATATCGTCCCGGAAGGCACCGAGGTGACGATTGTCGACTAACGTGAGTTACCGCTACGATTTCGAAAAGCCGATCGCGGACCTGGAGCGGAAGCTCCAGGAAGTGCAGAAGGCGGAGGAGCGCAAGCCGCAGCCTGAGGCGGTGAAGGCGCTGGAGGCGGAGCTGGAGCAGTTGAAGCGCTCCGTGTACGGCACGCTGACCCCCTGGCAGCGGGTGCAATTGGCGCGCCATCCCCAGCGGCCCTACACGCTCGACTACATCGGTTTTCTGCTGACGGAATTCCTGCAGCTGCGCGGCGACCGGCTCTTCGGGGACGATCGCGCGCTCATCGGCGGGGTCGGCAAGCTCGAAGGCCGCCCCTGCGTGGTGCTGGGGCATCAGAAGGGGCGCGACACCAAAGAAAACCTCATGCGCAACTTCGGCTCCGCGCACCCGGAAGGGTACCGCAAGGGGCTGCGCTTGATGCGGATGGCGGAGAAGTTCCGCCTGCCGATCATCGTCTTCATCGACACGCCGGGCGCCTATCCGGGCATCGGCGCCGAGGAGCGGGGCCAGGCGCACTCCATCGCGTTTAACATGCGGGAGATGGCGCGGCTGAAGACCCCGATCTATATCTGCGTCATCGGCGAAGGGGGCTCCGGCGGCGCGCTGGGTGTGGGCGTCGGCGATTGGGTCGCGATGCTCGACAACGCGTATTATTCGGTGATTTCGCCCGAAGGGTGCGCGGCGATCCTCTGGCGGGACCGGGCCCGCGCGCCGGATGCCGCCGACGCGCTCAAGCTGACGTCAAAAGATTTGCTGCAGCTGGGGATTGTCGATGAGGCGCTTGAAGAGCCACTGGGCGGGGCGCACCGGGATCCGGAGCTTGTGGCGCAGCGGCTGCGAGGATCGATCCTGCGCTTTCTGAAGTCGGTCGAGGATGTGCCGGTCGAGCAGCTGGTGCAGCGCCGTTATGACCGGTTCCGCCGCATGGGCGCGTACGCGTCATCGCAGCGCGCCACCGTTACCCCCGCCTCCGCTTAACTTCCCACCAAGATCTGCCGGATCCTGGCCAGGAGCATCTGGGAGTCGTAGGGTTTTCCCATCACGAAGGCCGGGCCATCCGTTTCATACGGCAAGACTTCCCAATGGCCTTCGACGGCCGCCGCAGTCAGAAGAATCACCGGGATATGCCTGGTGGCCGGCGAGGCTTTCAATTCTTGGTACGTCGCGATGCCGTCCTTCTCGGGCATCAGCATGTCGAGCAGGATCAGGTCGAACGAGCCGGCGCCCGCGGCCGCTAGCCCTTCCTGGCCGGAACCCACATCGGTCACCTCGAAGCCTTCCTTCTTGAGGCGCAGCCCCACCACCTCGCGAAACTGCGCGTTATCGTCGATCAGCAGGATATGGGGCATGAGAAAATTCCAAGAAGAGTGCCGAGGGAGAGAATCGAACTCTCATGACCTTGCGGTCGCGGGTTTTTGAGACCCGTGCGTCTGCCAGTTCCGCCACCTCGGCGCATCTCGCTGCTACTTGGACTGTTTCTCAAGGAAGGGCTTGATGAGGTCGATGGGCACGGGGAAAATGATCGTGGAATTTTTCTCCGTGGCGATTTCCGCGAGCGTCTGCAGATAACGCATCTGCAAGGACATCGGTTGCTCGCTCATCAGCCGGGCGGCTTCCACCAGCTTCTGGGCGGACTGGAACTCGGCATCGGCGCCGATGATCTTCGCGCGCCGGATGCGCTCCGCTTCGGCCTGGCGCGCCATGGCGCGCCGAATTTCCTCAGGGAGATCGACTTGCTTGATCTCCACCGCCGAGACCTTCACGCCCCAGGGATCCGTCTGCTTGTCGATGATCGTTTGGAGCCGCTGGTTCAGCGTCTCGCGGTGCGCCAGCAGCTCGTCCAGCTCGACCTGGCCTAGGACGCTGCGCAGCGTGGTTTGGGCCATCTGCGAGCTGGCGAACAGGTAATCCTCGACCTCAACGATCGCCTTGTTCGGGTTGATCACGCGGAAGTAGATGACGGCGTTGACCTTGATCGACACGTTGTCTTTGGTGATGACGTCCTGCGGCGGCACGTCCAGCGTGATCGTCCGGAGGCTGATGCGGATGAGCCGGTCGATCGGGAAGATG
>PCVX01000095.1 GCA_002796105.1 Candidatus Omnitrophica bacterium CG11_big_fil_rev_8_21_14_0_20_63_9
GACCGGCACCGCGAAAGGATTGACGACGGTCAATTTTGACTGCGATCAAGCGGACGGGACGTACCAGGAAACGCACCCCACCATTGAGGACGACCTGGGGCACATCCCTCCGCAAAACAGCTACACCTCCTCCACGACCTGCGCCTATACCAATAGCGGGACCGTGGCGAAGGTCTTCACCGCCAAGGTCGAGGTTAAGCGGCAAGGATTGATCAAGACGGATACCCTGCAACTCACGGTGAATCCAAGCTCCACGCCGAAACCGGATCTGATCGTCACCGACATCACCGCGAGCCCCTACGCGCCGACGGCCATCAGCCCGGTGACCTTCAGCGTCACGGTGAAGAACCAAGGCACAGCGGCTGTAGGATCGGGTGCTTCATTCGTCGTGGACATCCGATCGGGAGGAACCGGGACAACGGCGACGATCAATGGCCCTCTGGCGGTCGGGGCCTCGAAGACCGCAGAAGCTGCGGTGGCGCTCACATTTCCTCAAGGCTCGCACATGATTCAGACGACTGCGGACAAGAATGGGCAAATTCAAGAGAGTAATGAGGACAACAACGATGATAAGACACTGAACCTCGTGGTCGCCGCGGCCCCAACCCAAGTCATCGTCTGCGAACCCATCATGAACCTGAGCTCGGGCACATGGTCCCAGCGGTGGGGGTCGTTGACCGCGGCCACGAACGAACCTCCCGTCCACGCGTGTTCGGGTGGCGCAGGCCAATCCGGGCGCTTAACGACCTCGCCGCATACCGAAGGGCTCTACGCCGCTGGCATGGAGTGGTTCACGAGCACGCCAGGGGCTTCTCGCCGAAATGCGGACGTCAGTTTTCGCGTTCCATCGTTTACCGACTGGAACCACCTCGGGCTGATGGCGGCGTTTGAACCGCCGAGTCCTCCGGCCAGCGAGGGATTCGGTCGGATCGGAGGCTCCGTGTTCCAAAACCAACTCTATGTACAGTTCACCGGTCTGGAGGATGGACCGGGCTGCGATGGCTCGGTGGCGCTCTATAATCCTGTGACCATTCCTGGAGGCGGGCTCCAAACGAACCACTGGTATCGCCTCAATGCCCAAATCAAGCGACTGGGCGGGGGAGACTATGAGGTAAAAACTCTCCTGCAAGACCTTCAACAAACCGGTGCGCCCACCATCGCCTCCACCGCCAAGACGTTCCCTGCGAGTTGCATGCCAGGCTGGTACAGCGGTGCGACCACGCGCTGGCTCATTGGCGTCCTCAGCACCGCCTCCGGCCTGCAAACCGTTGTCGATGATTTTGCGGGTCGGTCCGACCCCTAATAATTAGGGGCATTCTTGATGATCGTTGGCCGATCAGGCATCCTTGAAGGACAGGCGAAGAGATCTGTCACTCGTCCAGGGCAAACCTGCCGAAAGGCAGGGACGCAAAGCTACGGACCCATGCCGTGCGGGAAGCCGGGCTGCCGAGAGGCGGTCCGGATTTTTTATTGCCGGAGGAAGCAAGCGATGACGGTTGGTTGGCTGGGGCTAGTCGTGGTGATTGTCGTGGGATTTTTTGCCGTGCCAGGGAGCGTTGACGCGGCGCGGTGCCGTAAGCTCCCGAAGCCCGCACCCGGGGGACAATACCCGTTCAAGATCGATATGGTCAAGATCGGCGAAGGCGAGACGCAGTGCTACGAATTTCCCGTGGGTGAGAACGACGTCCACGCCATTGAAGCGCTGCTCGAAGAGCGGGTCGACCGGTGTTGCCACTTCGAGGTCGAGATCCTGGGTCCCGACGGCAAGGTGTGGAGCGATTCCACCAGCACGACGCGCAGCACAGCCGGGTCTTTTAATCAGGTGCAGGAATACAGCTTTGATCAGCAGGCCGGCCGATACCGCGCCCTGCCTGCGGGCAATTGGATCATCAAGGTGACCGGTGGACCGTCCACTACGCTCGATGATGGGAAGGGGATCTATCGCTTGGTCCTTGGGTTTAAAGACGTCCCCAGCGCCGTTCCACCGGCGACCTTCATCCCCGAGATCGATCTGGTCAGCCAGGAGCGGGTGGGGTCGGATATCCGGTATACGGTGGCGATGACGAATCGTTCGTTCTTCTCGGCGGACGCGTTCCTCCCAGTGGACAACACGTTCTGCCCTCCGGGAGGGCTTGCAACGCAACTTTTCCTCCAGATTCTCGATGCCAATACCGGCCAGCCGCTGCTCCAATCGTGCCGCGTGAGCGGCCCGGAAGATTTGGCATCGATGTCCTTCACCTTGCCGGCCGACGCGCCGGCGCCGCGCATTCTCGTCAGAACCGCCATGCGGGACCAGGGTCTTCACCACCCGCATGTGTCAGACCCATTTGATCTATCACGTGGCGGGCCGCTCCCTTCCAGCCCCGCAGGCTCAGGCTCCGATGATCCCGGCGGTACCGGGCCGCGCTCACCCGCCATTCAGGGTTGGCGGTGGGACCCATCGATCGAAGAGTTTGTCCCGGTATTCCTGCCTAGAAACCGGGCTAGCCCGGCACGACCAAGCTCTCAGGTGACTCCACCGCCGGAGTCGATGCCCATCTCCAATAAGGGTGAAGTCCCGCTCACGTCAGATCCGACCTATGCGCCAGGGGTCCGTGAAATCAAGGACGTCGCGTTTTCGGTCGGGGATGCGCCGCACGTGTGGTACGTGAACATCGATCGCCCAACGAGAGGGTTGACCGTCTCGCTTGCCAATGAAGGCGCGGAGCAATGCTTGTGGGCGCTAGTCACCATCATCCCTCCCGATGGGTATGTTCCGGACCGGCCGGAATCGCTTGCAGGAGCCGGCCGAGATGTCAGCGTCGGCGTGTTCGATGTCCCCTCATTGCCGCAAGGGTTCTGGGGGATCCGCATCGAGAACCACTCGGAATGCCCGTCAACCGGCTACCAATTGGTGGTCGCCTACTAATGCAACGCGCCGCGACGTACTCAGTCGTCGGCATCGTCACGATGCTGGTTAGTCTGTCATTCGGCGGCCCCACCAGTGTGTATGGCGACGAAGCTGCCCGCCAGACGGCGGCTACAAGTTGGCAGTACGGGTGGCGCTGGGACCGCGACGCCGGGGAGTTTGTGCTGGCACCGCTGTCGAAGAATCCCTCCGCGCAGATTCCATCTCCGGCTCCTGCCGGGGCAAGCACGAGCCAGACAGAACTAAGACCGTGGGGATCGTTCCTGGCGCGGCCGGCGAATTGGCCGCCGATCATTCCTGAAACAAAAACCGGGCGCTTTAGGTCCTCATGCCCCAATGACTGGCACGTCAAACCAGGCACCCGCGGGAATGAATGGTGGCTCTCCACAACCTATGGAGACGGGCCGTATCGCGGTGGCGGGTACTGGGACGGGGACGGGACCGGAACGGTGTGCCAGTGCGCATTTTACAACCTGGCGCGGTACAGCCCGGATCAATCGAAGTCCTCATGCCAGCCGCCTTGGGGGTATGACACCCAGCCGCCCATTCCCACCTCACGGCTGTTCGAGGCCGCGCAGCACTTTCGCGTGAACCCGCAGGCTGGCGACTTCATGGCAGGGTTCCAACCGTCCCTGGAGCGCGTTCCAAGCCAGATCGTGGGCCGGGCATGCGAGGACGGGTTCCTGCCGCCAACCCCGCCGAAGCTGGGCTCAGGGTACTGGCTGGCGGATTCCATGACCAATCGGGCCCCGAACGCCATGGGCAATGGGATTACGGTAGAGTTCACCCCGGGCGGCAAGCAGCACAGGAGTTTTTGTTTCGAGGTGCCTCCTGGGACGAACATGATCCGAACGACCCCCAAGGATCTGTCGGTCACCTGCCATGGAAATTTTCGCCATACTCTCTATCGGCTGCGCGATCCACAGTTCAATCGGGTGGCCGATGGCATCCATACCGGGAACACGATCGGCCATTTCACCCATGACGTGCCGCCCGGCATCTATGTCTGGGATATGGCGGTGGCCGGCAGCGATTTTTACAGCGCATCAGGCTGGATGTGCCGGGGCATTCAGAGTTTAATCGTGACGATCAGCGACGCCCCGCAGTTTTAGGAGTACTCTTCATGCACCGATGGATGTTCGCCATGATCATGGTGTTGGCTGCGCCGTTTGTGGCGGCCGGGGAAGAGCAGCACGGATGGCGATGGGACCCTCAAGCCGAACGTTTTGTCGAGGTGGGTGGTCCGGCGATTCCTGCGCCGGCGGATGATCCTGCGCCGACACCGCCCGCGGGATCCGGTCTGAACTTCTCGTCCCAACGTCCGGAGAGCCCGCAGGCCGGAGAGCTCGTGTGGGTGAGAGCGGATACGGAGCTCGTCACCAATACGTACGTCCTGGTCTACACGGGAACCGACTTTCCCCGGGATGGCGAGCCGAGTTACGTGAAGCGGTATCCAAACGGCGGATGGCTGGTCTGTAACGGGGGCTCATTCATCACCAAATATGGATACATCGTGGACGGTCCGCCGTTCTACAAATTCAACGGAAGACCGGCTGAGGAAGGGCTCTTTTACTGGGGGAGAAATCCCGATGGATCGTATGACTGGCACAGGATGTCGATCGAGGAGTATCGCGCTACGGGAGACCCCCAGTCGCTTCATGCGCCTGCGGGGATTGCTGGATTTCCAGGCCACCCCTACGCGCCAAACTGCGTCGTGGATACGCTCGTCGGCATCGAACGTCCGCCGTATCCAGGAGGTCCGCGATGATGAGAACGGCTCGCTCCGTCGGGTTGATCGCAGGTCTGATGGCGCTGATCGGCAGCTTTCCTAGTGCGATGTACGGGGAGGACATCCAGTCGACAACCCCGCCCTCCGGTTGGCAGCGCGGGTGGCGGTGGGATCAAGAGACGGAGGAGTGGGTCGAGGACCTGATGGTTCCTGAGAATATGCGGGGCAGCGCGATTACCCACAGCCCGCTGGCCGCGCCTCCAGCAGAGCTCGCGGAGATTTGTCCGGATGGGGTGATTGCCGGGCCAGCTCCCAACGGGCAATACGGGTATTGGGCGACGCGCCAGCACATCCCCACCGGTGTGACGCGGCGTTACTGCGCACTGGTGCACCCCCCCTATATTCCTGAGGGCATGCATCCGCACCGGCTGGTCTTTTCCTGGTACGATGAGAGCGATCGTGATTGCGGCGGCTTGAGCGTCACGATCAAGCAAATCGGCGGAGCCGGGGTCACCAAGCAGACCCCGCCTGGCAGCACGCTGCCAAACGGCCTGTTTCACTTCACGTCCGGTCATTACAAAAATCCCACTGCCCGTCCAGAGGAAACAGCTCCGGGCGTCTATCAGATGACGGCCAGCGGCCTGACGGATTACTGCAACAGCTACTATGTCGCGTGGGGGGCTTCGGGGGATATCGCGCCGCTGCTGGAGTAGCGGTGCTCCGTTGACGCTGGTGGGGGGCCTGTGCTAGAGTTGCCCCACGATGCGGGCTTCCGGGTCATTTCAACGCATTGCGGTGCTGGGTGACGGGGGGTGGGGCACGACCCTTGCCATCCATCTGCACCGGCTCGGCCACCGCGTGAGCTGGTGGGGAGCCTTCCCCGAGTACGTCACACAGATCGCCCGCCGCCGGGAAAACCCCAAGTATCTGCCCGGCATCCGCATTCCTGCCGGTTTGTCGATTACTTCGACGCTCTCAGCCGCCATCGATGGCGCTCAGCTCCTCATCCTGGCGGTGCCCTCGCAGCACCTGCGCAGCGTGGCGAAGCGGCTGCGGCCGGCCCGCTGGTCGGACGCGAGCATCCTCAGCGTCGCCAAAGGCATCGAGCAGCGCAGCCTGAAACGGATGTCAGAGGTGATTCACGAAGAGCTTGGACCGGTGCACCTCGCGGTCCTCTCAGGCCCGAACATCGCGCTTGAGATCGCCAAAGGCCAACCGGCCAGCTCGGTGGTCGCTTCGCACAACATCGCGCTGGCCAAGCGCATCCAGGCGACCCTGATGAGCGAGCGGCTGCGGATGTACACCTCGGATGACGTCACCGGTGTCGAGCTGGGCGGGGCGCTGAAGAATCCCGTTGCGATCGCGGCCGGCATCGGCGACGGGCTGGGTTTTGGCGCGAACGCGAAAGCGGCGCTGGTCACGCGGGGCATCGTCGAGATGGCGCGCTTGGGCGTGGCGGCCGGGGCGAAAGAGCAGACGTTCTGGGGCCTCAGCGGTTTGGGCGATTTGGTCACGACGTGTCTTTCCGGCCGCAACCGCTGGCTAGGCGAGCAGATCGGGCGGGGCCGGTCGCTCTCCTCCATCGTGCGCTCAACCCCGATGGTCATTGAGGGGGTCGAAACGTCCAAGGCGGCGATCGCGCTGGCCAAGCGCTACCGGGTGCATCTTCCGATCATCGAGCAAGTGCACGCGATCCTCTTCCAGCGCCGCTCCCCCCAGCGCGCGCTGCAAGCACTCATGCGCCGAACAGGCAAGGCCGAGTCGTAACCCCAAACCCGCCTTCCGGTTGACAGCCTCGTAAGACCCTGTTAATCTCTAGGTTCTTCTCCCCGAAGGGTTTCCCATGTGTAGAGCTGCCGGGCCGTGGCTCAGTTTGGTAGAGCGCCTGAATGGGGTTCAGGAGGTCGAGAGTTCGAATCTCTCCGGCCCGATATTCGATTGAGGACATGAGCAATAAGGTCAACGTTGGGATCATTGGGTTCGGCACCGTAGGCGCCGGCGTTGCGCGAGCGCTCCTTGAAAAGGGCGCGCTGCTTGAGCAGCGCATCGGCGCCCGGCCGGTGCTTCGCCGCGTGTGCGACAGGGATTTCCGCCGCTCGCGCGGCTTCCGGTTGCCGGCGGGGATGAGCACGACCGATCCCGCGGACATCCTGCGCGACCCGGACATTCAGGTCGTCGTGGAGTTGATCGGCGGCCTGGAGCCAGCGAAATCGTTCATCCTGGAAGCGCTCCGCCAGGGCAAGCACGTCGTGACCGCCAACAAGGCGCTGCTGGCCCATGCTGGCCGCGAGCTGTTCAATGCGGCCGCCAAGAGCCATACCGATTTGTACTTTGAGGCCTCGGTCGGCGGGGGCATCCCGATCATCAAAGGGCTGCGCGAAGGCTTGGTGGCGAACGAAATCGATGCGATCATCGGCATCGTCAACGGCACGTCCAATTACGTGCTGACGCAGATGCGGGAGCGCAGGCTCAGTTTCCACGAGGCGCTCCTACAGGCGAAGCAGCATGGTTATGCGGAGCGCAATCCCTCGCTGGATATCGATGGCCACGACGCCTCGCACAAGCTGGCGATCCTCACGCTGCTGGGCTTCGGTATGTCGGTGAAGCTCGAGGACATGTACATTGAAGGAATCAGCAAGATCTCGCAGGCCGACATCCAGTATGCCGATGAGCTGGGGTATTGCATCAAGCCGGTGGTGATCGCCAAGCGGGTGGACCATGAGCTGGAAGTGCGGGTCCATCCCACGCTGCTGGAGAAGACGCACCTTCTGGCCAACGTGAACGGCGTCTATAACGCGATTTACGTGCATGGCGACATGGTCGGCGGAGCCTTGTTCTACGGCCGCGGTGCGGGGCAAAATCCCGCCGCCAGCTCCGTCGTGGCGGACATTGCCGACGTCGTGCGGAACATCGCCAGCGGCGCGACTCAGCGCATCCCGCTGGGCAAGCCGGTGGCGCACGGCATCCGCCGCGTGCGCCGCATGGGCTCCGTGGAGACGCGCTATTACATGCGCTTTATGGTGACCGACAAGCCCGGTGTGCTGGCGAAAATTTCCGGCGTGCTCGGCCGGCATCACATTTCGATCGCCACCGTGCACCAGAAGGAGCGCAAAGCCGCCCGCATCGTCCCCGTGGTGATGATGAGCCACGAAGCGAAAGAGTCCAATGTGCGCGCCGCCCTGCAGGCCATCGATCGGCTGGGCTTCGTGAAGCGCCCGACGGTGGCGATCCGGACCGAAGCCCCCCGGTCACAGTGACCCCCGGTTGATGACGACGCGCTCCGCTCGATCACGCATCTGGCATGCCACCGGCTGGCCCGGTGTGATTGAAGCGTACCGGCCGTATCTGCCGGTTTCGCCGAAGACGCCGATCATCACGCTGCTGGAAGGCAACACCCCCTTGGTGTTCAGCCGGGCGGCCAGCAGCCGGTTGGGCCGCTCAGCCGAGGTGTATTTGAAGTACGAGGGCTTGAACCCGACCGGATCGTTCAAGGACCGGGGCATGACGTTGGCCATTTCCAAGGCGGTCGAGGCGAAATCGGTCGCGGTGCTGTGCGCCTCCACCGGCAATACGTCCGCCTCGGCCAGCGCGTATGCGGCCCGGGCAGGGCTCCGCTCGATCGTGCTCATTCCCGCCGGGGCGATCGCCTTGGGCAAGCTGTCTCAGGCGCTGATTCACGGCGCGAAAGTCATCGCGGTCGAAGCGAATTTCGATGCGTGCCTTGCGCTGGTCAAATCGCTTGCGCAGCGCCACCCGATCACGCTGGTGAACTCGATCAATCCCTACCGGATCGAGGGTCAAAAGACGTGCGCGTTTGAAATTTGCGACGTGCTGGGGCGCGCGCCGGACTTCCACGCCACACCGGTCGGCAACGCAGGCAACATCACCGCCCAGTGGAAGGGCTACCGGGAGTATCACCGGCTGCGCAAGATCTCGCAGTTGCCGGTGCTCCTCGGCTTCCAGGCGGAAGGCGCAGCACCCCTCGTCAAAGGCAGGATCGTGGCCAGGCCCAAGACGATCGCCACCGCGATCCGCATCGGCAATCCGGCCAGCTGGCAGGGAGCGATCAGCGCGCGCGACGAATCGCATGGGTTGATCGACGCGGTCAGCGACCGGGAGATCCTCGAGGCGTACCGGTTGCTCGCCATGGAGGACGGCGTGTTCGTCGAGCCGGCCTCGGCCGCGTCCGTGGCCGGGCTGCTGAAGCTGGCGCGCAGCGGGCACTTCAAGCGCGTGCGCACGCCGGGCCGCCGCCCGCTCAAGATCGTCTGCATCGTTACCGGGCATGGGCTGAAAGATCCTGAGCGCGCGATCAAGAGCATCCGCCTGGCTAAACCGCTGCCACCGTCGCTGTCCGCGATCAGCAAGGCCGCGGGGCTGGGCTGAGTCCGCTATAATGAAAGGCGGCATGAAATACGTCGTGATTCGCTGTGAAGATGAAGCCCCCCGCCACCTCCAGGGGAGCTCGCTGCTGGCAGGGGCGAAGGCCGCGCACCTGGAGTCGTTGGCGCAGTCCGGCGCGGCCGGGTTGCTTCAGACGCGCGTCCTCGACCGGTTCGGGCTGCACCGCGCGCTGTGCGGGCTGCCGTCCCGGGAGCCCTCCGAGGCAGGGCGCTGCTATGCAGCGGAGGCCAACGTCTCCGTCGGGCCGGAAGAAACCGCCTGGTGCTGCGAGCTCGTGACGCAGCGGGATGGACGCATCGTGGACCCTACCGCTGGACAGATCCCGACAAAGGAGAGCAGCCTGTTGATCCAAGACCTTGACGAGCAGCTCGGCTCCGAGGCCAGACGGTGGTACGTGGGCCACGGGTCGCACCACATCCTTGTGACGACCGATCCGGCGCTCAGCCAGGAAGAGCAGCGGAGCGTGCCTGCGCCGGACGCGCTGCTGGGCGACGCCTGGGACCGCGCGCTCCCCAAGGGAGCGGCCGGCGATGCGCTGCGGCTGCTGCTCGATGAGGCCGCCAAGGTGCTGGAGGCGCATCCGGTCAACCGCGTGCGCATCGATCTTGGAGAAAACCCGGCGAACTTCATATGGCTGTGGGGCGCGTCGCGTGGCCAGCCGCCGTCGGTGTTTTCAGAGCGCACTGGGTTGGCCGGCACGGTCGTCTCCGGCAGCTTTCCCATGAAAGGGTTCGCGCGCGCCTTCGGGTTGGATTGGCACGAAGCGCCCAGCTCGCTTGAAGAAGCCTCGGTGCAGCGATTGGCAAAACAGCTGTTCGACATTCTTGACCGGCGCGATTTCGTCTACCTGCACCTCAAGGTTACGGCGACGGATCCGGTGGAACGATTGTGCGAAATGGAGCGTATCGATCAGTTGCTCCTCAAGCCGTTGACGGAGCGGTTGTCCAAGCACGGCGCGTGGCGCCTGCTGGCGGCGATCGACGATCGGACCGCCCGGGCAGTGCCGTTCGTCGCGGCCGGCAGCAACGTCGCCCAACAGCCCGCCGCCTCGCTGCAAACGAAGGACTTGGCGGACAGCTCGCTGGCGTTCGACGACAGCCACAAACTCTTTTCCTGGTTCATGACCCCATGAGACACAAGCTGGTCGTGCAAAAATACGGCGGCAGCTCGGTCGCCAACCCTGAGCGCATTCTCCGGGTGGCCCAGCGCGTCGTGGACGTTAAAAAGTCCGGCCACGATGTCGTCGTGGTGGTCTCGGCGCTTGGCGACACGACCGACGAGCTCTTGACGCTGGCCTCGCAGATCACCCAGACGCCGACCGAGCGCGAGCTGGACATGCTGATGGCGACCGGCGAGCAGGTGTCGGTAGCACTGCTGGCCATGGCGATCCACAAGCTCGGCGAGGACGCGGTGTCCTTCACGGGGGCACAGGTCGGCATCCTGACCGACGGCGTGCACACCAAGGCGCGCATCGTGGACATCAACGCGCACCGCATCACGCGCGAGCTGGAGCAGCACCGCATCGTGATCGTGGCCGGGTTCCAAGGGGTCAACCAGAACCAAGACATTACCACGCTCGGGCGGGGCGGCTCGGATCTCACCGCCGTGGCGCTGGCGAAAGCGCTGCATGCGGACGTGTGCGAAATTTTCACCGACGTCGAAGGCGTCTATACCGCCGATCCGCGCATCGTGCCCAAGGCCCGCAAACTCGATGCGATCAGCTACGATGAGATGCTCGAGATGGCCTCGCTCGGCGCCCAGGTCATGCAGGCGCGGTCGATTTTCGTCGC
>PCVX01000064.1:0-1620 GCA_002796105.1 Candidatus Omnitrophica bacterium CG11_big_fil_rev_8_21_14_0_20_63_9
TGGCGGTGAAAGAGTCGAGCGGCAACCTGGAACAAATGAGCCGCATCCTCCAGCTCACGAACGGCCGGCTCGCGCTGCTCTCAGGCGACGATGCGCTCACGCTGCCGGTCCTGGCGATCGGCGGCACCGGCGTCATCTCGGTCGCGGCCAACATTGTGCCGCGCGACGTCGTCGCGATGATCGCCGCGTTCCAGGCGGGACAGCACGGGGAAGCGGTCCGCTGGCATGAGCGGTTGCTGCCGCTGATTAAGGCGCTGTTTTTGGAAACTAACCCGATTCCGATCAAGACCGCCATGGGAATGCTGGGCATGATTCAGCCTGACATGCGCCTGCCGCTGTGCGCGATGTCCGAGGCCAACCAGGCCCGGCTGCACCAAGCGATCGAGGCGTACGGATTATTTAAATCGGCCGCCGGGACCAAGGCGCGCGGGGCCAAAGCCAAGAGAAAATCCGATACATGACTGTTCGTCTGACGATTTCAGGCGCGTGCGGACGCATGGGGCAGGCGATCGCCCGATGCGCGCTCCAGGACTCTGTCTTCGCGCTCGGCGCGGTTCTGGAGGCGGAAGGCCATGAGGCGATCGGCCGGGAGTACGCCGCGATCCTCGGGCAGCCGAAGCCTTCGGGCGTCAAGGTGACCTCGGATGCGAAGGCCGCGATCGGGCAGGGCGATGTGCTCATCGAGTTCACTTCGCCTGAAGCCACGATCGCGCACGCCCAACTTGCCCAGCAGCTGCGCAAGCCGATGGTGATCGGCACGACCGGGCTCTCCGATGCGCAGCTTTCGACGCTGCGCCAGGTGGCGGAAGCGGTCCCGCTCGTCATCAGCCCCAATATGAGCGTCGGGGTCAACGTCCTGTTCGAGCTGGCTCGTCTGGCCGCTGAACGCTTAGGGCTGACGTACGATGTTGAAGTCGTGGAGAGCCATCACCGCCACAAGAAGGATGCGCCCAGCGGCACTGCCAAGCGATTGGCCGAAGCGCTGGCCGAGGCGCGCCAGCAGCCGGCCAATGCTATTCCGGTGCATGCGCTGCGTGCGGGCGACATCGTCGGCGATCATACGGTGATCCTGGCCGGGCCGTCAGAGCGGCTGGAACTGACGCACCGGGCGCATGACCGCAACGTGTTCGCGCAAGGCGCGCTGCGGGCCGCGCAATTTGCGGTCGGCAAAGCTCCGGGCGTCTATGACATGTCGCATGTGCTGAAGGGGTCGCGGTGACGCGGGCGATGAACGCGACGACCCAGTCCTCGCGCTCGTTTGAGAAAGCTGAGCGGCTCAAGCAGCTGCCGCCGTATTTGTTCGTCGAGATCGATAAGGCCAAGCGCAAGCTCCAGGCGGCGGGCAAGGACGTCATCGATCTGGGGGTGGGCGATCCTGACCTGCCGACCCCGCCGCACATCATCGCGCGGCTCAAAGCCGCCGTCGATGATCCGGCGAACCACCGTTACAGCTTTACCGAGGGGGTGCCGCAGCTTCGGGAAGCGATCGCCCGCTGGTACCAGCAGCGCTTCAGCGTGACGCTCGATCCATCGACCGAGGTGCTCCCGGTGCTGGGCTCAAAAGAGGGCATCGCGCATTTTCCATTGGCGGTGGCAAATCCCGGCGATGCGGTGCTGGTG
>PCVX01000064.1:1633-10582 GCA_002796105.1 Candidatus Omnitrophica bacterium CG11_big_fil_rev_8_21_14_0_20_63_9
ATCCGCCGTACCGCAGCGGCACGATCTTCGCCGGCGCTGACATCGTGTCCATGCCGCTGCTTGAAGAGAACAACTTTTTTCCGGACCTTGGCGCGATCAGCCAGAAGGCCGCGCGGCGCGCCAAGCTCATGTTCCTGAACTATCCGAATAACCCGACCGCCGCGGTCGCCACCGCCGAACAGTTCACCGAAGCGATCGCGATGGCGAAGGAGTTCGGGTTTGCCATCGCCCATGACGCCGCCTATTCGGAGATGAGCTTTGACGGGAAGTCACCGGTCAGCTTCTTGCAGCTGCCGGACGCGAAATCGGTCGGCGTCGAGTTTCACAGCCTCTCAAAGACCTATAACATGACCGGCTGGCGCATCGGCTGGGCGTGCGGCAACGCCAAGCTGATCGCCGCGCTCGGCCAGCTCAAGACCAACCTGGATTCCGGCATCTTCCAGCCCATCCAGTTTGCGGGCATCGAAGCGCTCACCGGCGATCAGGGTCCGCGCCAGCAGGCGGTGGCCACCTACCAGCAGCGTCGAGATCTGATGGTGGAGGGGCTGGCCAAGGCTGGCTGGACGATTCCCAAGCCCAGCGCCACCTTTTACTTGTGGTCGCGCGTGCCCACGCAAGAATCTTCCATCGCCTTCGCTACGCGGGTGCTTGAGCAAACCCATGTGGTGATCACGCCGGGCGTGGGCTTCGGCCCCTCCGGCGAGGGGTACGTGCGGCTCTCGCTCACGCTGCCCACCGAGCGCATCGAAGAAGCTGTCGCTCGTCTCGCCAACGCCCTCTAAGACCGCCCGGAGTTTCCCATGCCCCGTGTTTTTATCGGCATCGGCTCCAACGAAGGCGATCGCCTCACGATGATCTCCCAAGCGATCCGCCAGCTCTCAGCCACGCGCGGCATCCGCCTGGTCCAGATGGCGACCATCCGGGAGACTGATCCGGTCGGCGGTCCTCCGCAAGAACGCTACCTCAATACCGTGATCGAAATCGAGACAGAGTTGGCGCCTCCGGCGCTGCTGCGCACGTTGCAAGGGATCGAGCACGCGCTGGGCCGGCGTCGCCAGGCTGAGCGGTGGGGCCCGCGGACTATCGACCTGGACTTGCTGCTCTATGACGACCGCATCCTGCACGATCCCAGCCTGACCGTGCCGCACCCCCGGATGCACGAGCGGCGCTTTGTCCTGGAGCCGCTGGCTGAGCTCGCCCCAGCGTTCATCCATCCGGTCATCAAGCGCGACATCGCCGCATTGCTCCGCGAGCTTCCAGCGGCCCACGACGCGCCCACGGCGTCATGAGAGTGATCCGGTCGGCCAAACGGATGGCCGCGGTATCTGAGCGGTTGCAGCGGCAGGGGCGGCGCATCGGTTTTGTGCCCACGATGGGAGCGCTCCATGAGGGCCATAGCTCGCTCATCCGCGCGGCCGCCGCGTCCAGTGATGTCGTCATCGTCAGCATCTTCGTCAATCCCATGCAGTTCGGTCCGCGCGAAGATCTGGCGCGCTATCCGAGGCCGCTGCAGCAAGACCTGCGTTTTGCGCGGCGCGCCGGCGCGGACATCGCCTTCGTGCCATCAGTCCAGGACATCTACCCCCGCGGTTTTGCCACGTCGGTGGATCCTGGGTGGCTCGCCAGGCGCTGGGAAGGGCAGGCGCGGCCGGGACATTTCCGGGGCGTGGCCACGGTCGTCACCATTCTCTTTGAGCTGACGCGGCCAACTGTCGCGTACTTCGGCCAGAAAGACTACCAGCAGGTCCGCGTGGTGCAACAGCTCGTGCGCGATCTGCGCTTGCCGGTGCGCATCCGGCTCTGCCCGACGGTGCGGGAGCCGGACGGTTTGGCGATGAGCTCGCGCAATGTCTATCTCACGCCGCGGCAGCGCCATGACGCGCTTGTGCTGGTCCGGTCGTTGCGGGCCGCGCGGGCGCTGATCCGGCGCGGAGAGCGGCGCGCGTCGTCGGTCCAGGCCGCCATGCGCCAGATGATCCGCGCGACGGCTGGCGCGCGCGTGGAGTACGCCGCGGCCGTCGACGCCTCGACGCTGGAGCCGGTGAAGCGGCTGCGCGGCCGGATCGCGCTGCTCGTCGCTGCGCGGGTCGGCTCCACGAGGCTGATTGACAATCTTCTCGTCGACGTGCCATAATACCTCGACGATGATTCGCACGATCTGCAAATCCAAGCTTCATCGCGCGACGGTGACCGAGGCCAACGTGCAATACACCGGCAGCGTCACGCTCGATGCCGAGCTCATGAAGGCCGCGGATCTGCTGCCGTATGAGCAGGTCCACGTCGTCGACGTGGACAACGGGGTCCGCATCGTGACCTACTGCATCGAGGGGCCTGCCGGGTCGGGCACCGTGTGCATCAATGGGGCGGCCGCGCGGCTGATCTCCGCCGGGGACCGGGTCATCATCATTTCCTATGCCCAAGTCATGCCGGAAGAGCTGGAGACCTTAAGCCCCAAGGTCATCGTGCTTGATGAGCGCAACCGCATCCTCCAGGTCATCACTGAGAGCTGCCGCTTAAGTTTAAGTGAGGATCGTGAGGTTGGTCGTCCCCTCTATAACTCCTGATGGTGCGTGTCGGCCTCATCGGCTGCGGCACCATTGGATCGCGTGTGGCCCTGACGCTCGCGCGCAAGTATCGATCGGTGGCCCGCATCGTCGCCCTGCATGATGCTGATCCTTCCCGGGCGCGCTCCCTGGCCCGTCGGCTTCCATCCCATCCCCCGGTCGTTGCGCTTTCTGCACTCCTCCGCCGCAGCCAGCTGGTCCTGGAGGCCGCATCCGTTGACGCAGCCGCCAAGGTCGTGGGGCCAGCCCTGCGCGCGCACCGCAGCATCTTCGTGATGAGCGTCGGCGGCCTGCTGATCAACCGCACGTGGCAGGGGCTGCTGCGTGCGTCGCGCGGCCGCGTGTACATTCCCAGCGGCGCCCTGGCCGGCCTCGACGGCATGAAAGCGATGGCGCTGGGCCGGATCACCCGCGCGACGCTCACCAGCCGCAAGCCCCCCCGCGCCCTGGCCTCAGCTCCCTATCTGCAGCGCCGCGGCGTGCGTCTGGCCGGTGTGAAGCGGCCGACCGTCGTCTTTCACGGGTCGCCGGAAGCGGTCGTCAAGGCATTCCCCCAGAACACGAATGTGGCGGCAGCGCTCACCTTGGCCGTTTCCCACGGCAAGGCGGCGGCGCGCCGGCCATCGATCCGCATCCGGGTCGTCGCCGATCCGACGATTACCCGGAATATCCATGAGGTCGAAATCCTCGGCGATTGCGGGCGGCTCTGGACCCGCGTGGAAAGTCGCCCAAGCCGCAACCCCAAGACGAGCGAACTAGCGGTCCGTTCCGCGATTGCTACCTTGGAGCGGATCTTCGGCTCAGCGCAGATCGGCACGTAAACGTTTTTCGGAGCCACAACCCGGTGTGGCGACGGCGTGACACTTGGACAGATCAGGGAAGGAGGTGACGTTCCGTGGCAGAGAAAGTTGCAAAGGTTGGCATTAAAAAGCAGGCAGGCTACCTCTACTTCGTCGACAAGCAGGGGGACATTTCCCGGGCGAAGATGGCTCGTGGTGGCCAGCGCCGCAGCCGTCGCCGCCGCTAAGGCGCCTTCGGCACACGTCCTGGGGGCGTTTCTACCGTTTGCGCGCGCTTGCGACGCGAAGAGTAGAAACGTCCCCAGTGTTTTTCCTGGAGTATAATCTTCCTCATGCCCCCCAACGACGTCCGCTCCGCCGCCCCGGAAGGCGCTATCGTGATCCGCGGGGCCCGGGAGCACAACCTCAAATCGATCGACCTGACGCTGCCGCGCAACCGGCTGATTGTCATCACCGGGCTGTCCGGCTCCGGCAAGTCGACCCTGGCCTTCGACACGCTCTACGCGGAAGGCCAGCGCCGGTACGTCGAGAGCCTCTCGGCGTATGCGCGGCAGTTTCTCGAGCGCCTGGAAAAGCCCGACGTGGAGTCGATCCAGGGGCTCTCGCCTGCGATCGCCATCGAGCAGCGCACGGCGGGCGGCAACCCCCGCTCCACCGTTGCCACGCAAACCGAGATCTACGACTACCTGCGGGTGCTCTTCGCCCGCGCCGGCCAGCCGCATTGCCCGCGCTGCCGCATCCCCATTACGCAGCAGTCGGCCCAGGAGATCGTCGCGCACGTCTTGGAGCAGGCGGCCGGGCGCACCGTGACGATCCTGGCGCCGCTCGTGCGGGGCCGCAAGGGCGAGTACGCGGAGATCTTCCGCGACATCAAGCGCCAAGGGTTCGTGCGCGCCCGGGTGGACGGCGTGTTGCGCGATTTAGATGAGCCGATCGCGCTCGAGAAGAAGCGGGCGCACACGATCGAAGTCGTCATCGACCGCCTGCTCATCGAGGCCGACGCCAAAGGGCGGCTGACCGAATCGATCGAGGCAGGGCTCAAAGCGGGCAAAGGGCTCGTGACGATCCATCTGGGGGAGGGAGCCAAGGCCAAAACGCGCGGCGATCTGGTCTTCAGCGAGCTCTATGCCTGCGCCCAATGCGGCTTCAGCTTTGAAGAGCTCTCCCCGCGAACGTTCTCCTTCAACTCGCCCTACGGGGCGTGCCCGAGCTGCGATGGGCTGGGCACGCGCTTGGAGATGGACCCGGACCTGGTCGTGCCGGACCGGTCCAAGTCGCTGCGGGAAGGCGCCATCGAGCCGTGGAAGCGCGGCGGCATGCACATGATCATGTACTACAACCGGTTGCTGCGCGAAGCGGCCCAGCACTTCGGCGTGAGCCTTGATGCGCCGTTCCGCTCGCTGGATCGCCGCGTCCAGAAATCGCTGCTCTACGGCTCCGAAGAAGAAGTGTGGGGCGATCCTTTTGAGGGCGTGATTCCGAATCTTGAGCGGCGGTTCAAGCACACCAGCTCCGACTACGTGAAGGAAGAGCTCACCCGCTATCTGAGCGTGCTGCCATGCCCGGCATGCCACGGGGCCCGCTTGAAGCCGGAAAGCCTGGCGGTGCTCATCGACGGCCGCTCCATCGCCGAGGTGACGACGGATGCGGTCAGCGGGGCACACCGGTGGCTGTCGCAGCTGCGCTGGAGCGCGCGCCAGCAGGCGGTGGCCCAACCCTTGGTCAAAGAGCTGCTCAAGCGGCTGCAATTCCTCCTCGATGTGGGCTTGGGATACCTCACGCTCAATCGCACCTCCGCCAGCCTCTCGGGCGGGGAAGCGCAGCGCATCCGGCTGGCCACGCAGGTCGGCTCCGGGCTGGTCGGCGTTCTCTACATTCTCGATGAGCCGTCGATCGGGCTGCACCAGCGGGACAACGAGAAGCTGCTGAACACGCTGGAGCGCCTCCGGGACCTGGGCAACACGCTGATCGTCGTCGAGCATGACGAGGCGACGATCCGTCGGGCCGATTATATCGTGGACCTGGGGCCGGGCGCGGGCAAGCACGGCGGCGAGATTGTGGCCCAGGGCACGATCGACGAGGTGCTGCGCTCGCCGCGCAGCCTGACCGCCCAGTTTCTCACCGGGCGCCGCGCGATCCCGATGCCGGCGGTGCGCCGGCTGTCCAGCGGCCGCGCAGCGCTCGTCATCGAGAAAGCGGCGGAGCATAACCTTCGCTCGATTGATGTGCGGATTCCGCTCGGCTGCTTCGTGGGCATCACGGGCGTGTCCGGGTCCGGCAAATCGACGCTCATCGACGACATCCTCTACCGTGCGCTGGCCCGGCGGCTGTACGGCAGCAAGGAGCGGCCCGGGCGCCATGAGCGCATCAGCGGCATCGAGCATCTTGATAAAGTGATCGTCATCGACCAGTCGCCGATCGGGCGGACCCCGCGCTCCAATCCGGCCACGTATACCGGCGCGTTCGGGCCCCTCCGGGATCTGTTCAGCCAGACTTCCGGAGCGAAGCTGCGCGGCTTCGGTCCCGGGCGCTTCAGCTTCAATGTGAAAGGCGGGCGCTGCGAGGCCTGCCAGGGAGACGGCATCAAGCGCATCGAGATGCACTTTCTCTCGGACGTGTACGTGCACTGCGAAGTCTGCAAGGGCAAGCGCTACAACGACCAGACGCTGCAGGTTACGTATAAGGACCGCTCGATCGCGGACGTGCTGGCGATGACGGTCGAAGAGGCGCTGGAGCTGTTCGGCCCGGTGCCATCCATCGCCGACAAGCTCCACACGATTCAAGCGGTCGGGCTGGGCTACCTGGAGCTTGGACAATCGGCGACCACGCTCTCAGGCGGCGAAGCCCAGCGCATCAAGCTGGCCAAAGAGCTCTCGCGGCGGGCGACCGGCCGCACGCTGTATCTGCTGGATGAGCCGACGACCGGGCTGCACTTTGCCGACATCGAAAAGCTGCTGCGCGTGTTGCACCAGCTGGTCGACCATGGCAATACCGTCGTGGTCATCGAGCACAACCTGGATGTGATCAAGACCGCGGACCATCTCATCGACCTGGGTCCCGAAGGCGGCGAAGCGGGCGGGCGGGTCGTCGCCGCCGGCACACCGGAGCAGGTGGCCGAGGTCTCGGCCTCCTGGACCGGACGGTTCCTGCGCCCGCTCCTCGGCGGACCGCGCGGCTCGCTGACGGTCGCACTCCAACACCACAATGGCGATGACCGCTCGTAACCGGTGCTTCCTGCTGTGCGCGGTGTCCTTCCTATGCAGCAGCGCGTCCCTGCCGCCTTTGCTGCAGGCGCTTGAGCCGGCCGGAGACTACTCCACGATCCAGCGCGCGTTCCTGCGGGAGGACTTTGCGGAGGTCGCCAATCTGGCCCGGTCCTTCATCACCCAATCCCCCCGCGCGCCTGAGGCGCACCGCGTCTGGCTGTGGTTTGCGTTGAGCCTTGACCGGCTGCGCCAGTCGCAGGAGGCCATGGCGGAGCTGGACCGGCTGCAAGAGCAGCTGCCTGCGAACGATGCCTTGTGGGCGGAGACGCTGTATTGGGAAGGCGACATCAGCCGCCGGGCGTTCCAGATGGCCCGCGCGATCGAGGCGTACCAGCAGGTGCTGGACCGCTACCCCACTTCCACGTGGACGGCCCAAGCACGCTTAGGGTTGGGGCTGATTGCGCTCTATCAGCAGCGTTTCGAGGACGCCATCGCGCAGTTCCGGCAGATCGCCTCCGAGCGGGCCGACACCGTCGTCGGCCACGATGCGCTGCTCTACCAGGGGCTCGCGCTGTTGCGGTTGCGGCGGTTCCAGGAGGCGATCGCGATGCTGGAGCCGCTGGTAGCACAACTGCAGGATCAGGGGGCGTTGGCGCAGGCCGCGCTCTACCTGGGAGAAAGCTATAACGAGCTTGAGCGGTATGAGGAAGCGCTGGGCGCCTACGAGCGGGCCATCAGTGCGGGTGGCACGACGCGCTGGGCGCAGCTCGCACAGTTCGGCGTCGGATGGACCGCGTACCAGCTCGGCCAGTGCGAGCGCAGCCTCTCGGCCTTCGACGCCTACCTTCGGCATACGACCGCCGACCACTGGGCCGAGGCACTGTTTGCCCAGGGCGGATGCCTGTTGCGCCTGGGCAGGGAGCGGGAAGCGCTGACCCGCTTCGAGCAGGTGTATTCACGGGATGCCAACCATCCCTTGGCCATCGAAAGCGGACTGGTGCTCGTGGACGCCTACCAGCGGCAGGAGCGATTCGCGCTGGCGAAAGAGCTGTTGCACGCGATGCTGCGCCGCTACGCCGATCCGGCCGCTCGCGCAAAAGTCCAGCTGCGGCTGGGAACCATCGCGCTCGCCCAGGGCAATGTGGCACAGGCCCGCACTGTGTACCAGCTGGCCCGGGACACCGATGATCCCGCCGTCCAGCAGGGCGCGCTCACCGGGCTTGGCGACGTCCACATGTTCATGGGACAAGTCTCGCAAGCCCTCCAGCTCTACACCCAAGCCATCGAGTTGGATCCGGAGACCTCGCTGGCCCAGTACGCGCGCTATCAATCCGGCCGGGCGCATCTCCAAGGCGGCAACGCCAAGGAGGCTATCCAGGTGTTTTCCGCGCTGCGCGAGAGCAGCGATCCGGTCATCGCTGCGGATGCGCAGCTGGCCCTGGTCATCGCCTATGTGAACCAAGGCGACGACGCCTCGGCCCGCGCGGTGCTTGAGCGGATTCGCGCGGTTCGTCCGGCTACGGTGATCACGGCGCGCTCCGCGTATTACGGGGCGCTGCTAGCACTCGGCGCCGATGATGAGCCGACCGCCGTGCAGTTCTGCCGCGAAGCCATCGCCGGAGCGCCAGGCTCTGAGGAAGCGTTCGAGGCCAGGCTCCTGCTGCTGGATTTGGACACGCGGGATTTATTACCCGTCGTGCTGCGCCACCGACTGACCGAGTGGTACCGCAGCGCCCGGTTGACGGTTCACCAGCGGGCGAAACTGGCGAAACGGATCGCGGACCTGGCGAGAGCGGACCGCGCGTACAGCGATGCCTTGCAATGGTATGATAGGGCGGCTCAGCTGCTGCCTTCGCTGGCGAACGAGAACAGCTATCGCATGGCGTCTTGCTATGAGGAGGCCGGCGATATCGAGCTGGCGATGCGGTGGTACGGGCAGATTGCCCAGCCCCCATGGCGGATCCGGGGGCAGTTGGCGCTGGCCAAGCTGCTTGAGCGGCAAGAGCGGTTTGAGGAAGCCGAGGCGATCTACGAACGGCTGGCCGCTGAGCCGATCCCGGAGGCGCAAGCCATCCGGGAGCGGCTGATGGCGCTGCGAGACTCAGTCAGCAACAAGGAGTGGCGATGATCACGAAAATGATCTACACCGCGCTGTGGCTCATCAGCGCGGCGGTGTTCGGGATCGTGCTCTACACGCAGGTGGACATCATCCATCGGGGCGGCCCGGTCATGGTGCCGATCGTCATGTGCTCCATGTTCTCGGTCGCCCTCATCATCGAGCGCCTGTACTATTTCATCCAGCTGCACTTAGGCGCGGACACCGACGGGTTTTTCCAACAATTGCGCTCGGCGATCGAATCGCATGATTGGAAGCGGGCC
>PCVX01000020.1:0-10111 GCA_002796105.1 Candidatus Omnitrophica bacterium CG11_big_fil_rev_8_21_14_0_20_63_9
ACCGTCGAGATGGAGGCGCACGGCATACACGCCCTGGGGCGGAAGCGCTTGGGGCGCGAGGCGGATATTCGCGGTGGGAAATCCCAGCCGGCGCCCTCGCCCCGCTCCGCGCACGACGACGCCGTGCAGCGACGGGCGGCGCCCGAGCAGCGCGCCCGCCTGGCGCAGCTGCCCGCTCGCGATGAGCGCACGGATGCGCGAGCTGGAGACCACCGCCCCGCCCCGGCGGACATTGGGGACCGAGAGCACCCGCATGCCGCACGCCGCCCCTAGCATGCGCAGCGTCTCCATGTCACCTTCCCGGTTGCGCCCGAAGAGAAACGCCTCGCCGAGCACCACGACTTCAGCGCCCAGGCGCCGACGGAGGACTCGCCGCACAAATGGTTCGGCGCTCATGCGCGCGAAGCGGCGCGTGAAAGGCACGACGACGATCCAATCCACGCCCAGCGTCGCCAGCGCGCGCAGCCGCTCCTCCAGCGACATCAACGCGGGAGGCGCGTGGCGCGGGTCCAGCACGTGATGCGGATCAGGGTCGAAGGTCAGCACGACGCTCGTGCCCTGCCGGCGCTGCGCCCATCGCACCGCGGTGCGCACGAGCCGCTGATGCGCCATGTGCACGCCGTCGAAGACGCCGACGGTGACGACAGCATGGGGTGGCGGGCGGCGAATGGTCTGCAGTCCGTGGATGATGCGGGGACGGCCCATGACGATCGCCTGTTACCGGCGCAGCTCGCCGGCGACAGGCCGCAGCTGTTGGGTGATTTCGGCGGGACTTGCGCGCTCGATCCAGGTCAGCGGCTTGGCCTCCTCAAGGCGCCATGCGCCGATGCGCAAGCGCGTCAATGCGGCCAGGTGGCCCACCGTGCCCAAGCGCTCCGCGACCGATTCAGCCAAGACGCGCAGATACGTTCCGGCCGAGCAATCGACGGTCATCGTCAGCGTCTGGGCGGTCAGGTCGCCCAGCTGCACCGAGGCGAGATGGATGGTGCGCGAGGCCAGCTCGACGGGCTGCTGCCGCCTCGTCCACCAGTAGGCCGGACGCCCTTGCACTTTGATGGCGCTGTACGCCGGCGGCGTCTGCTCCAGTGTCCCTTCAAACGAGCGGAGAAGCTGCTCGACCGCGCCGCGCTCCAAGGCCGGCACCGGCATCGTGCGGATGGGCTTGCCGGCGGCATCCGCCGTATCGGTTTGCGTGCCCAGTTGCACGAGCGCGCGGTAGGTCTTGTCATGCCCCTGCAGCGCGTGCTGGTGTTTCGTGGCCGCGCCGATGAGCAGCACGAGCAAGCCTTCGGCCATCGGATCCAGCGTGCCGGTATGCCCGATGCGGCGCAACCCGAGCTTGCGGCGCGCGACTTGCACCACGTCGTGCGACGTCGGGCCCGAGGGCTTGTCGACCAGCAGCATGCCGTCGATCATGGCGCTGATGGGCCCGCCTCCCCGGACTCCCGAAGGCGGTCGAGCTTTTCCGACATCTCGATGGAGCCGGCGATCGACTCGTCGTACCAAAACGTCAGGAAGGGGATGACCTTGAGCCGGAACCGTTTCTTCAACAGGCCGTGGATGAACCGCGCCGAGCGCCTCAGCGTGTTCTGGGATTGCGCCTGGTCCTCCTCGCCGCCCAAACAACTGAAGTACACCTTCCCGCGGCTGAGGTCTTTCGAGATCTCGACGCGCGTAATCGTGATGAAGCCGACGCCGGGGTCCTTCAGCTCCTGCTGGACGATGGTGGCGATCTCCTCGCGGAATTGATTCGCCAGCCGCTGCATGCGGGTGTCGTTGCTCATGGGTCAGACATACTCCTCATCGATCCGGATAAGCTCGGCCAACCGGCTCTCCTGGATCCACGTTGTGACTTCGCGCAGCAGACCTTCGACGTAGGCCCGACGGCGACATTAAACCGGTGGCGCACCTGGTCGCGCAGGCTCTTGAGCACCGAGCGCTTGTCCTTGAGCGACTGCGCCATCGGCAGAAAGAGCTCAACCTGGAGGATGCCGACGACCATCGTCCAACAACCTCGCCAGCTCCGACACGCAGGCCTGCGGATCCGGCTCTGTGAGCATCCGCTCAAACTCTTTGTGCAGCCGCCCGGCGTTGAGCCATCCGAGCGCGCCCGCGGCGACCGCTTCCAGCGCCAGGGTGTTGGTGTGCGCGTCCCACGCGAGGCCGAACCGACGGGCGAAGCGGACCCCGCGTAGGATCCGACTTGGGTCGTCGAGAAAGCTCCGGTCATGGAGCACGCGCAAGACGCGCCGCCGCAAATCCGTCTGCCCGCCGAACGGGTCGATGAGCTCGCCGAATTGCTTGGGTGTGATGTTCATCGCCATGGCGTTGATGCTGAAATCCCGCCGGAACAGGTCGTCCCGCAAGGTACCCGGTTGAACCATGGGGTATGCTGCAGGCTTGGCGTACGTTTCGCGCCGGCAGGTCGCGATATCGATGCGCTGCAGCGGCCGCGCCTCGTCGAGCTCGATCGTCGCGGTGCCAAAGGGCTCATGCGTTTGAAGGCGCCCATCCAGCGCGCGCGCCACCGCCTTGGCGACGCCCAGCCCGTCGCCTTCCACCGTAATGTCCACGTCCACATGCTGCGCGCGCCCCGCGAGCCAGTCCCGGACGCACCCGCCGACCGCGTACGCGTGCGCGCCTTCGGCGCGCGCGATCGCGCCGATGCGCTCCAGCAACAGACGATTGGATTGAGGGATCGCCAGCGGGGTCATGCGCCTAGGGGCGAGGGTGGTATTTTTCGTGCACCGTTTTCAGCCGCGAGCGGTCGATGTGCGTGTAGCGCTGGGTCGTGCTGATGTTCGCATGGCCGAGCAGCTCCTGCACCGTCCGCAGGTCCGCGCCGCGCTCCAGCAAATGCGTCGCGAAGGAATGCCGAAGCGCATGCGGCCCGAAGGTTTTCGGCAGCAGCCCGGCCGCCGCGTAGCGCCGCAGCAGCTGCCAGACCCGCTGCCGCGTCAGCCGCCGGCCCCACTGGTTGACGAACAGCGCGGTGATCTGCGGCTGTCGCTTGACGAGCTGGGGGCGCTCCTGTGCCAGGTACCGCTGCAGGGCCGAGGAAGCCGCGCGCCCCAGCGGCACGATGCGCTCTTTGTTCCCTTTGCCGATGCACCGGATGAACCCCGCGTCGAAGTTGCAGCTGGCGACGTCCATCGCGATGAGCTCGGAGACGCGCAGCCCTGCGCCATAGAGCAGCTCCAACATCGCCAGGTCGCGCACGCCCAGCCCTTCGGCTTTCACGCTGGCGAGCAGCCGCTGGACTTCGTCGAGACTGAGCGTGTGCGGCAGCCGGCGCCACAACCGCGGCGTTTCGATGTAGGCGGTGGGGCTGCGGGCGATGCGCTGCTGCGCTTCCAAAAAGCGAAAGAGCCCTCGCACGGACGCCAGCTTGCGCGCAATCGTCGCCGGGCTGAGCTTGGCGTCGCGCAGCGACTGCAAAAACTCCCGCACATGGATGCGCTCGACGCGCGCGAGCGACCCGATCCGTCGCCGGCCCAGGAACGCCTGGAACGCCTTCAGATCCTGCCGGTAGCTCGAGCGGGTCGTTGGGCTCAGGCCCCGCTCCAGCTCAAGATAGGAGAGAAACTCTTCGACCTGGTCCGAACCGGCCATCATCCTCCTGAAGGCGGATCTGCAGGCTCTGCCGGAGCCGCCTGCTCGGCCAGCGGCTTGAGCTGCCCTTCAAGATCGCGCCAGTAGAACGACCGGTGAATATCGCGGCTCTGTGTTTCCAGCACGCGGCGGATCGCATCCGCATCGGACACGCTGAGGCTGCCCTGCTGCAGCTGGCGCGTCAGCTTCTCGCGATGCTCCAGCATGGGCGACATCCGCTGTGCGAGCTCATCGACCACCAACGAATGCAGCGTGCTCATCTCGCCAAGCGCCTCGGTCGAGGCCAACTTGAGCCGCTTGGCATTGAGGGGGGGGCTAGCGCTGAGCGCTTCGACCAGCTCATCATTCCAGTACTCGAACATCACGTAATGCTTCCGGTACCGGTCCATCGGCGTGACGATTTTGCTGTAGTCCTGGAAATTAATGATCGGCGTGGGTGCGGCCTTGGGGTGTTTGGGCTTGCGCGTGAACTTGCGCTGCAGCGACTCGCACCCTGTTAGGACAGCGACAAGCGACACAGCGCAAACAACAAGGACCCACTTATAGCGACAGCAGCTTGCGGAATTGGGTTTCATTGAGAATTTTCACCCCCAACTGTTTTGCTTTCTCAAACTTCGACCCTGGAGCCTCGCCGACGACGACATACGACGTCAGCTTGCTCACGCTGGAGCCGGCCTTCGCTCCCAGCTGCCGCACGAGCCCCTCAGCCTCCGCGCGGCTCATCGTCTCCAACTCTCCGGTGAACACGAACGTCTGTCCTGCCAGCGGCTGCGGGCCCCGGCGGCGTGCTTCGGTCATCCGCACCCCGGCCGCGGAGAGCTTGTCGATCAGCTTGCAGGTTTCGGGGTGATGGAAAAACTGGGCGACCGACTCGGCCACGACCGGGCCGACCCCCGGCACCTGCTCCAGCGCGTCGCGGTCCGCTGCTGCGAGCCGCTCCATGCTGCCGAAATGCTCCGCCAGATCCCGGGCCGCCCGCTCGCCCACATGGTGGATCCCCAGGCCATAGAGCAGCCGGCCCAGTCCCCGGTCGCGGCTCGCGCGGATCGCTTCCAGCAGCTTCTGAGCCTTGCGCTCGGCAAACAAAGGCAGCGTCAGCAGCTGGCGCTCGGCCAGCCGGTAGACATCGGCCGCGTCACGGATCATGCGCTGCGCGACGAGCTGTTCCACCACCACCTCGCCCAATCCCTCGATGTCCATCGCTTCACGGCTGCCGAAGTGCGTCACCTCGCGCGCCAGCTGCGCGGGGCACGAGGGGTTGATGCACCGGTAGGCGACTTCGTCCTGCTCCCTGATGATCATCCCGCCGCATGCCGGACACTTGGAGGGCGGCTTGACCGCCCGTTCTTTGCCTGTCCGGCGGCTGTCGATCGCCTTGATGACTTGCGGGATCACATCGCCGGCACGCTGGATCAGCACCCAATCGCCGATCCGCACCCCCAGCCGGTCGATCTCGTCGTAGTTGTGCAGGGTGGCGCTGGAAATCGTCACGCCGGCGCACGCGACCGGCTTCAAGCTCGCGACCGGCGTGACCACGCCGGTGCGGCCGACGGAGGGCGTGATGTCCAGCACTTGCGTCGTCGCCTGCTGGGCGGGAAACTTGTACGCGATGGCCCAGCGCGGCGAGCGCATCGTCATCCCCAGCCGCTCTTGCAGCGCCAACTGATTCACTTTAATGACCACGCCGTCGGCCTCGTACGCCAGCCGCTCGCGCGAGCGCTCAAACCGCCGGCACTGTGTGAGCACGTCGTCAAACGTGCGGCACACCAGCGCCTGCTCCGTGATCGGCAGGCCAAGCCGCTGGCATGTTTCCAGGAACTCCCAGTGCGTGGCGACGCGCATCCCTTCGACCGCGCCGTACGAATGCGCGAAGAACCGCAAGGGGCGGCCCGCCGTCACCTGCGGGTCTTTCTGGCGCAGGCTGCCGGCGGAGGCGTTGCGCGGATTGGCGAACGTCTCGTCGTCCTGCCGGCTCGCGCGGTCGTTGTAGCGCTTGAAATCCTGCAGCGACATGTACACTTCGCCGCGCACTTCCAGCCGGCGGGGGGCCTCGCCCTGCAGCCGCAGCGGGATCGCGCGGATGGTCTTCGCGTTGGCGGTGACGTCTTCCCCGGTCGTCCCGTCGCCCCGGGTGGCCGCGTGCTTCAACAGCCCGCGCTCATACAGCAGCGAGAGGCTCACGCCGTCGATCTTCAGCTCGACGGTAAACGCCGGCTCGGCATCCGCCAATCCCTTCAACACCCGCTGATGCCAGGCGGCCAGCTCCTCTTCGCTGAAGGCGTTGTCCAATGACAGCATCGGCGTGGCGTGTTGAACCGGGCGGAACACCTGATCGGGCACGCCGCCGACGCGCTGAGTCGGGGAGTCGGCGGTCACGAGCTCCGGGGCTTTTGCCTCCAGCTCCTGCAGCTGCCGCAACAGCCGGTCGTATTCCGCATCGGAGACCTCCGGCTGGTTCAACACATAGTACCGGTAGTCGTGATGGCGGATGGCCTTGCGCAACGCGTCGATCTTGGCGCCCAGGTCTTTGGACTTCATCGGGCGAGAGGAGTCAGTAATAGCGGATTTCGAACTCGTCAAACGTGTCGGAGGCCGCGCTCCAGGACAGGTCGATCCCCTGGATGAAGTTCTTCATGGCACCGGTCCTCAGCGCCTCCAGGAACTGGTCCAAGCTGTCGCGTTCCGCTTCGGCAACTACCTCGACACGGCCATCGCGGAGGTTCTTGACCCAACCGACGACACCGTGCTGACGGGCGGTGTCTTCCGCGGTCATGCGGAAGCCCACCCCTTGCACCCGGCCGGAGTAGAAGACGTGCACCCGCTTTTTCATGCGAAGCAGCGAAGAGGAAGAATCGGGGCGGAGAGATTCGAACTCTCGACCTCTTGGTCCCGAACCAAGCGCTCTACCAAGCTGAGCCACGCCCCGGAATGCATCGAATAGCTAGACTAGCATAACTCGTCGGCGCCTCGCCAGCGATTCATGCGATGAATCGTGGTCAAGTTTGGCGGGTCCTGCCGCTGCGCGACCCCGCCGTCCGTCCTCGTTCCGGGGCGGCCCTGCGGGACACCGCCAACTCGGAACTCCGGGCGGGCGGGCGGGGGCCCCCGCTCCGCGTCACCCGCCAAACTTGACCATTACGGTGAGATGCAGTCATGTACTGCCGGATCAATTTCGCCATGTAATCGATCTCAATGTTCAAGCGATCGCCCACCCCGCGCTCGCCGAGCGTCGTGCGCCGCAGCGTCTCCGGAATCAGGTGCACTGGAAACGTCGAGCCGCCAAGCGCCGCTCCCACCGTCAGGCTGACCCCGTCAACGGCGATCGGGCCTTTGGGCACGAGCCACGAGCGCAGGGATGATGACACGCGGATGTTCAAGATCAGCTCGCCCGCCCGTTGCCGCCGGCTGGCGATCGTGCCGGTGCCGTCCACATGCCCGAGCAGCAGGTGGCCGCTGAGCCGGTCGGTCACCGCCAGGCTGGGCTCCACATGCACCCGGCTGCCGCTGCGCAGCGCTCCCAGCGTCGTCAGGCGCTGCGTCTCGCCGATCATGTCGAAGGTTATCGCACCACCCCGCACGTGGGTGGCGCTCAAGCACACGCCGTTGACCGCGACGCTCTCCATCGGTTGGACCAGTGGGGATGTCTTGGGAGCCTCGACCGTCAGCCGCACCAGGCCTGCAGCGCGCTGGATCTTGGCAACGGTGCCGATCTCTCGAACGATGCCGGTGAACATCAGCGCGGATATACCACACGGCCTTCGACGCAGATGTCCGGCCCTGCCCGGCTGACGGTAACATCGTCGAGCCACGCGGCGTCGGCCAGGCGGCGAACACCCGTGCCGCCGAGCGAGCCGGGGGCGCTTCGCCCCCCGATGAGCCGCGGGGCGATGAACCACACCGCGCGGTCGAGCAACCGCTCTGAGAGCGCGCCGGCCAACACTTCCCCGCCTCCTTCGACCAACACCGTGTGAAGACCGCGCCGTGCCAGCGCTTGAAACAGCGGTGTGAGCGGGACGCGGTCCTGGCGGGATGGCAGCGCGACGATGTCCACGCCGCGACGGATGAGGGCGCGGCCCTTGGGGCTGCGCGCCGCGCGCCATGTCGTGGCAATGAGCGCGGGCGGCCCTCCCGAGAGGCAGCGCGCGCTCAGCGGAATCCGCAGCCGGCTATCGACGACCACGCGGATCGGACGGCCCGGGCGATCGCGCCGGCCTCGCGCGGTCAGCCGGGGATTATCGCGTAGCACCGTGGTGATACCGACCAAAATGGCGTCCGCCTCATGGCGGAGCGCCTGAGCGCGCCGGCGCGCCGCAGGCGAGGTGATCCATCGGGACTCGCCGCGCGACGTGGCAATTTTGCCGTCAAGACTCTGCCCGATTTTACCGATCGCCAGCGGCAACCCGGTGGTGACCGCCTTGCGAAACGGCGCGATCAACGCTTCGGCCGAGGCTTCGAGCACTCCGCGCGTGACCGGTACGCGAGCGCGCCGCAGCCGGGAAAATCCACGGCCGTGCGTGATGGGGTTTGGGTCGGTCGTCGCGGCCACGACCCGGGCGATACCGGAGGCTAGGATGGCATCGCAGCATGGCGGTGTGCGTCCGGTGTGATTGCAAGGCTCCAGCGTCACGTACAGCGTCGCACCCCGGGCGTGCTCGCCGGCGCGGCGAAGCGCTTCGATCTCCGCGTGGGGCGCGCCCGCCCGCCGGTGAAACCCCGCCCCGACAACGCGTCCGTGGCGCACGAGGACCGCGCCGACCGGGGGGTTGGGCGCGGTGCGCCCGATGCCGCGTCTTGCCAGCTCAAGCGCCATCGCCATGAAGCGCTCATCATCGACGGCCGCCTGAGCGCCGCGGAGGCGGCGCGAAGCATGCCCGTCGGGGGCGCGCCGCCCTATCGTGACGCGTGCGACGCTTTCCATGCGCGCAACCCTTCTACCAACTGGTACGAGACTTTCACCGACCCCACCGGCGCGCCTTCCTTCGCATTGCCGTGGTAGTCGCTCCCTCCGGTCTTGAGCAAACGCAGCCGGTCCGCGATCCGCTCGTAGTGTTGTACCAAGTCGGGGGGGTGGCCGGAATGGTACACTTCCAGGCCCGCCAGCCCCTGACTGACAAACTGTTCGATGAGCGCGTCCTTCCTCAAATACACGGGGTGGGCCAACACCGGCACGCCGCCGGCTTCCCGGATGACCTTGATGATGTACTCCGGGGTGTGCTGCGAACCGGACACGAACCCTGGCTTGCCCGGGCTGAGGTATTTCGTGAACGCCTCGGCGGTGGCGCTGACATAGCCGTGCTTGAGCAGCGTGCGGGCCACGTGCGGGCGTCCCACCGTGCCCTCACCGGCCAGCTGCAGGACCTCCTCGGCGCTGATGTTCACACCCACCTGCTGCAGCTGTTTGATCATCTGATGGACGCGCTGCACGCGGCGCTGCTGCTGCGTGGCGAGGTGCGCTTGCAACCCCGCATAGCTGATATCCATGAGGAACCCGAGCAGGTGGACCTCGATGTCCTCGATGCTCGCGGACATCTCGATGCCGCGGATCAGCTCCACGCCCAGCTGTTTCGCGATAGGCTCGGCGATCGCGATGGCATCCGTATTGTCGTGGTCGGTGATGGCCATCGTCGAAATCCCGGTCTGATGGACGAGTTCGACCAACTGCCGGGGCGTGTCGGTCCCGTCGGAGAACGTGGTATGGAGATGAAGATCGGCAAACCGCTCAGTCATCGGATGCGCTCTGTGTCTCCGTGGTCTTCTGTGGTTCTGTGGTGTGGTGTTTCTTGTGGATGGCATCCAGGATCCCGTTGATGAACTTGCTCGATTCAGAGTCGCCGAAGCGCTTGGCCAGCTCGATGGCTTCGTTGATGCACACTTTGGGCGGCACGTCCGCCCGGTGCAACAGCTCAAACGCCCCCAGCCGAAGGATATTGCGGTCGATGACCGCCATGCGCTTTAGCTCCCAATTGTCCGCGTGGTGGCGGATGAGCGGGTCGATCGTCTCCAGGTTCTTGAGCGTGCCAAAGAAGAGCTCGTTGGCGAAGGTTTTGACGTCCTCGGTCGCCTGGGGCTCCTGCCAGAATTCCTCGAGGATCTTGGCGGCATCGGTGTTGCGGATATCCGCCTGGTACAACATCTGCAGCGCGTATTCTCTCGCTTTGGTCCGGTTTCTCATCGAAGCGTCTCAAGGATGCGGAGCGTTTCCAGGGCGGCGCGGGCGGCTTCAGCACCCCGGTTGCTGTGCGTGCCCCCGGCCCGCGCCTTCGCCTGACTCAGCGAGGTCGCGACGATCAGGCCGAACGCCACCGGCACGCCGGTGTCGACCGACAGCTGGGCGAGTGAGCGCGCAACCGCTTGCGCGATGACTTCGTATTGCGGCGTCTCGCCCCGGATGAGCGCGCCAAGGGTGATGACGGCATCTGGCCGGGGGCGCTGTCGCAGCGCGCGGGCGGCCAGGACCGGCAGCTCGAAGGCGCCCGGCACCCACAGGATCTGGATGCGT
>PCVX01000020.1:10183-10272 GCA_002796105.1 Candidatus Omnitrophica bacterium CG11_big_fil_rev_8_21_14_0_20_63_9
AGCGCGAGGAGCAGCAGGGCGCGCCTCATTCCTTGCTGCCCAGCAGGCCTTTCAGCTCGGTCATGAACTCGCCGACGTCGCGGAAGTGG
>PCVX01000020.1:10387-10543 GCA_002796105.1 Candidatus Omnitrophica bacterium CG11_big_fil_rev_8_21_14_0_20_63_9
TGGTCTCGACGCGGTCGGCGATGCGCTCGAGGGCCGACACGCTGACGGGCCGCTTCTCGCAGGCCCTGAGCAGCCCGGAGATCAGCTTCTGCCGCTCGAACCGCTCGCGGCTGCCGTCCTTCTTGACGACCATGTAGGGGATCTCGTCGATCCGCT
>PCVX01000052.1:0-38563 GCA_002796105.1 Candidatus Omnitrophica bacterium CG11_big_fil_rev_8_21_14_0_20_63_9
GATCTACTCCAACCCCGCCTGCGCACGTCAACCAGCCGCCCTCCAGCGGCACGCCGCTGGGCGCCTTTGCCCTTCCGTTGCTGAATGGCGACTGGTCGGGAGAAGCGTTCGCCGCCGCTTTGGTATGGATAGCGATAATCGCAGCGCTCACGATGCTGAGCCGGTTAGCATGGCGTTGGCTGCGCCACTTGAACCGGCGGCAGCTGGTAGCAGCCATGATTGGATCCTTGGTCTTAAGCGCCAGCGTGATCGGGGGCTGGCAGGCGCTCAGCCAGCGCGTCCATTACCGTGGAAGCGTTCCGCAAAAGCTACACCTATCTGGCCGTAGCCTGAAGGGACGCATCGCCAGTGCCGCGTTTGCGCAGTGGGTCAGCGACAGCGGATCGGCCGGCGAAGCTGAGGCGCTTAGGCGTTTGGCCGAAGACCCCATCCACGACATTCCGATCACAGACGTCAAGGATATTCAATCCCTCCGGGGCATCCCCCGACATATCGTGAAGTTGGCTGAGGACAGCGCCCACGCCTACCAGCTGCCGCCGTATCTCGTTCTAACGTCTGTGACGGCTGGGGAAGCGCTGAGCACCTCTGCAGGACCACTCGACTGGAGCCTCCGCATTCTGAAGAGGCGAGGCAAAATCCCCCCCCTCACGCATACCCTGCTGCGCGTGGCGAGCTATCCCTTCTTGAGCCTCGAGACCACCCCAGAGTGGGGCGACTTTGCTGGCGGCGTGATTGCTGGGGGTAAGAATACGATGGGTTTGGGCCAGATGCGTCCGGGTTGGGTGAGACGCTATCAAGGCTGGAAGCGATTCGGCATCGATGCGAACACCCTCTCAGACCGGCAGATTTCCTGGAGGCTCTTGGAGCCCCGGTTTAGCATCGAGGCCGTCGCCGCCATGTGGCGCGGTGCGGCGGAAGAGGTGAAAGGCTTCCTGAGCGATATCGAAGCAGGCCGTCCGCTCGATTTTGCCGAGTTCGAAAGGGAGTCTCCTTCAGGAACGATGAGTCCGAGCGAGGGCGAAACCCTCTACCGGCGTTTGGCCGCGTCGATGCCGGAGTTAATGCGCGAGGGACCCGATGCGTGGTGGCTGGCCATGCATCATCCGCTGCACGGGCGCCACAGCAGCCGGCTGGGGCGCTTCGGTGAGATTGCACAGCCGGGGCTGCAGTGCCTCGTGATTCTGTCAGGCCTGCTGGATGAGAAGCCGGGGAAGCTCATCAACCTTGAGGCTGAGGTTGATGTTGCCCGGGTGCAACGCCTTGGCCTGCGATTTGGTTATCAAAAGCCGGAGGAGGCGCGCCCGGGGCAATATGCCGAGTTGATCGTGCAGCCGCAGCAGGGACATGCCCAAACGCCGAGCCTTACCGAGGCATTCGGTGAAGGATGGGTTCGGGCCAATACCGGCGCCAAAACCGGTTTTCGTATTAGTGGCGCGCTGGCTAACCCAGAATTTGCCGGAGATCCCCGGGTGAAAGGTGAATACACCGGCGAATTCTGGCTCGAGCTTGGACAACCCATCAATCTTGGCGTCGCCCCGCTGGGGTGGACTGTGGAGTTTGCCGACCCCGCGCTCGCTGCTCGGCTGTTCACGCAAGTGATCATCGCAGATGATCGTTGGCGCCTTGTCGAATCACCCCAGATGCCGGCTCGACCCGGGCGCTTTACGCACACCTTTGATGCCCCCACCGCCGAGGCGCAGTTGCAGACTCAGACTCAAGAGAGGATGGGTCAGATCGTTGGGCTGACAGAGGATCCGGATCCCTACATCCGCGACGCTGCCCGCCGCGCGCTTGCACCGCGTGATGAGACGCAAGCGGTTCCTCCGGCGATCAGCCAGCCCCCCTCTGGCGGCATGCCGCTGGGTGCCTTCCTGCTTCCGCTGCTGGGCGGACGTTGGTTGTTTGATCTGCTCGGACAGCTGATCCCAGCCTTTTTCGAAGGGCTGCGCTCGGTGCTTGAACGTTTCGCCCCGCTCGTTGCCGGCCTGCTCTTGGCGCTGGCCGTCCAGCAGATTTCAGGCCGCCGGCTGCGTTCCAACGGTTCAACTTCTGAAGATCCAGGCTCTCAGGGCGGCTCAGGCGGCGGGCGGCGGCGCAGCCCACCACCTCCGACTGGCGGCAATGGCTGGTGGCCGTTCGGCTGGTGGCCACGGCGGCGCCGTCCCGCAGCAGCCCTTCACGCCTTCCTTCGTCTGATGTCTTCGCGTGCGGTGGTCGCACGCGACGTCATGGCAATGCGGAGTGAAGCATGGCGGCCGTGGCGGTCGCGGGCTCCTCCGCAATAAGGGAGGTGTTTGATGTCTGAAATGGATCGGTCTACGGAGCGCGAAGCGCCGTTTAACCGGCGACGCTTTCCGCGCGTCAAGCTGGCTGTGCCCGTGCAGATTGGGCGGCGAGGTCAGGCTGCGGCCGGAGGTGTGTCCAAGCAGGCGGTCGCATCGATCGAGGTGAGTCCTGGTGGGCTCTACGTGACCACCGAGGAAGGGGAGCGTTTTGTCCTTGGAGAGATCGTGGCGGTCTCGCTGATAATCCCGTGGCAACTGCGGAACTTATTCCCGTTTTCGCGCATTGTCGGCTCCTGCCGCGTGGTGCGCGTGGACACCGCGGCTACACCGAACGCCGCAGGGAAACAGGCGGTCGCGCTCGCATTTTGCGAGCAGCACACGACGTGTCTCGGATCGAACATGTCGCCCCGATGAGGTATGAGCATATGCGTTAACGCTTCACCGCACGATCTTTTGCGAAACGTTCTTGAAGCTTCAAGGGGAACATTTTACTTGTGCATTCCACAGGGTTTTCCTACACTATCGAGTAGACAATATGCCTGAGGCATCCGCCCGAACGGCCAGTGAGGAATCAATGATTGAACGCCGTCGAGGACGACGAGTGAGCCTCCAGGTTCCCCTCCAGCTGCGACGCTCTGGACCGCAGGGCCCCGAATCCCCCCAAGAGCATTTCACGAAAAACGTCAGCCTTGCCGGCGTGTATTTCGAAACCGAGCACCCTGGCAGCCTCAAAGAAAACGACCTCGTGTTCGCTTCCGTGACGGTGCCGGAAACCCAACGGCGCCAGTTTCCCTTTACGCGCGTGGCCGGCCGCACCCGCGTCGTGCGTGTGAGTGAGCTGCCGGCATCCTCCGAGGGCCGCAAGCGCATCGGCGTCGCCCTCGAGTTCGGCGAGCATACCACCGCCCTCACCGCGACACCTTCCCGCGGCTAGTCGTTCTTCCGCGCCGCATTCCTTCGTCATTCCTCTATAATAGGTTCATGCCACGTCCCCGCATCGTTATCGGCGTTGACATCGGCGGCACGAAAATCAAAGTCGCCGCGGTCGAGCTGGCTTCCGAGGGAGCCGACCACCGCTTGCTCATCGCCGATGAAGTTCCCACGCCCCGCACGACTCCGCCAGTCTTCTATGACCGCGTCGCCGAGCTGATCCGCGCGGTCCGCGCAAGCGCCCAGGAGGCCGGGCACGACATCCAGCCGGTCGTTTCCATCGCGCATCCGGGCCGGTTTCTCCCGGACGGCACGCTGGCGCGCGCGACGACGCCGAACATCGGCACCGTGCCCGGCCAATTCGATGGGTTGAACCCGGCGGCAGAGCTGCGTCGGCGGTTGCACCTGGAGGTGCTGGCGGAAAATGACGCAATCTCCCAAATGCGCTACGGATTGGCGGCCTTGCTGCGCGATCCCTCGACGCGCCCGCACCTGTTGGGCGAGACCGTGGTGTACCTGGGGCCGGGGACCGGCATGGGCGGAGGCGTGGCGCGCATCAGCCGCGGCGGTACCGTCACGCCGGTGACTGATGGGCATCTCTTTGACATGCAAGTGCCCGGGATCGGCGACGGCACCCTGACCGCCGAGGAGGTTTTTACCGGGCCGGCGATCGCCCGGCGCGTCGCCACAGCCAACGAAATGCTTTCCCCGCCGATTGAACCTGCGCGGGGCGGGCGGCTCGATGAAATTCTCTGCGGCGCGGCCGCACCCGCCTCGCACCGCCAAGTGGCCGAGCGCATTGCCGATGAATACGGGGATGTGCTGGCGGCGATCATCCACGCGCTCCATCAGGGCCAGGTTGCCAAGGTGCGGTTGGAGACGCCCTCCGATGGACGGGTGCTGCGCCACGTCGATGAGCCGGATCGGGCCTGGAGCCAGGCGGATCGCGCACTCGTGCGCGGCGCGAAGCGGTTTCTCTTTGGAGGGTTTGTCGGCTCAAGCCGCGGCTTGGGCGTGCGGGTGCGTCATCGGGCGCTCGAGCGCCTGGCCGAGCAAGGCCTGGCGGATATCAGGATCGTGGCGGTGCCGGCGACTTCAGGCGATGCGGGGGTCTTGGGGGCGGCCTGCGCGGCCGCGGAGCGCGGCTTGCCGGTTACAGGGGCCGCGTGAAGAAGTGCAGCCGGGCCGGTTCGCTTGCCCGGAACGTCAACGTGTGGTACGGCAGGTTGGCGGGAAGGAACACCGCGCGCGCCGGCGTCACCATGCATGAGGCCGCCGGGCCTGAAGCGCCTTGCAGCTCGACGGTGACGGCGCCGCGGGTGGCATGCAGCTCGATGAAGCTATGGTGCGGGCAGGGCATGGTGGCCGCCCCGGCGCTGTGAAAACGCAATTGCCGAACCAGGAAGTACGGCCAAGCCGTTTCCTCGACCACGCGAAACCACTCCGCTCCGCCCTCGGTGGTTCCCCCGGCAATCATCATGCGCTGCGGCCGCCGCACGTAGTGAGCTTGCGGGTGCGGTGTTGCATCCATGAGTCGCACGAAGTCCTCGAGGTATGTCCGCGAGATCGTCTTGCGAAATCCAATGCGTCCGGCGCGCTCCTTCCCCTGCCAGGCGAACGGCGTGAAGAAGTCCGCGCCGCTTTCGGTTTTATCGAACGTCCGCTGCGGTTCCACCAGCACCCAGCTCATGCGGCCATCGGGCAACCGCACCTCTTCGTAGATCCACAGCTCGTCTTTCGGGAAGAAATTACCCGGCGCTTTCGGGTGGAGCTGCAGCGACAGGCCGGCGATGGCATGCAGCGTCGGGGTTTCGATCAGGATGGCTTGATCCGGTTTGAAATCGATGCGATGCATCAGCGAGACGATGAGCCGCCGGACTTGGCGCTGAGACTCCAGGCTCGCCGCCGCCTCGGACACGCGCGCCGCGTCGACGAACCGCGCGAGGTCCATCCGCGCCTGGCCTTCCCAGTTGGCCGCGGCTTGCGCAATCGCCCACTGTTTGTAGGCGGCTTTAAACGCCTCGAAGTCGCTGCGCTGCGACAGTGTCGGGTGCACCAGAGGGAGGAGCGTTTCCAGCGCCTGCCGGTCGCGCCACAGGAGCTCCGCAACGTACGCCTTGAACTCATCGCCGGGCTTGCGCAGTGCGGCGACCGCTTCCGGCGCAAACCCGACATACGCGAACGCGGGGAAATCGGACGGATCGAGGAACTTCACGAAGAAATACTTCTGCCGCTGGTTCTCTGGGTCGCATCCGTTGGGCCCCAGCACCTCCGGGTGGCGGGTCACCAGCGTTTCCATGGTCAGCGAGCCGTCAGCACCGGCGATCCGTGCCGGTTTTTGCGGTCCGGAGAAGAACGGCCAGGTTTCGGATACCGGTTGGTTGGCGTTCAGGAGGGCTTGGAGCGTGCGGCCGGCCCACTCATAGTGCGTCGTGTTGGGCTCGGTGGTGATGGGCGCAGGCACGAAGGCATTAGGCATTTCTGGTGGATTATAGCAGAAAATACCACGATTTTTTTGTTGCAAAGGAGGGGGTTAGTTATTACAATATTTTCATTACATTTCCACCTTCGCAAACGGAGTACATCCGGACCGCCTGAGGCGGGCGGTGTGGGTGTCTGGGTTAGGAGGGGAACGCCTATGAAGCATGTGGGAGGGATGGTTCGCACGATCACAGCCATGGCGTTGGCCACGTATGCCGTGCCTGTATGGGCCGCGACGTCAAATGCCAATATGACGGTGTCGGCCAATGTCGCGTCGCGGGCGAGCCTGACGCTCACTCGCGATCAGAATTCCGTGACAAGATTTTCCGCGTCACAGTTGGTGTTCGATCGGTTTGACGACCAGGATAACCAGGGCGCGAGCGGCAATGCCGGCTTCATGTATGCTCCGTACCGCAGCGAGACTGGGAAGAACTGGCACCTGGCAAGCCTCGTGGCCAACGGCGCTTCGCTGACGCTCTCCGCGAACGTCACCGGCACCGTCGGCAGCAAGCCGCTGTCGGATGTCCTGAGCGTGTGGTGCGGCGGTTTTTTTGAGCCGGGAACCCAAACGCCGATCGCGGGTACCGCGACCGTCGATGACGGTGATCAAAATACCGATGACTGGGAAAAGGCCAGCACGTTTACCCGCGCGCTGAACCAGCCGTTCAGCGGCATCGTGCCCTTCACCTACCGCTTGAACGTTGGCGGGATCCGGTCCGGCACGTACTCGGGTTCTATCACCTACACACTGACATCGAACTAACCCAACAACGCAACTGAGACCATTGTCGCCCCGCATGTCTGCGAGCACGTCGCAGGTGTGCGGGGCGGATGGTCTTAGGCGCTCCTGATGCCGAGCGTCCTTAGAAGGAGGTGGCTTCCGCCGTGTGTGGCGACGCTGGTGGTCGGCATGACCACCGGCGCGATGCTCCATCCCTCTCCAGCGTTCGCCCTTGAAGAGCGGATTCAAGATCTGTCCGCCTCCGTTGAAGTCGCCGCGGTATTTCAGTGCACGCTCGATAACCCGCATCTTGCATTCGGTTCGGTGACCCCCGGCCAGCCCGCCACGCTCGGCGGCGGCCGGTTTTTTAATGAGCTGCGCTGCCGCTCGAACGCCGGCCGTCCGTGGTACCTCAAAGCGCACCTGTTGGGCTTGCGGCATCTGGACACGAACCGTCCGCTGAAGGCGGACAGCCTCACTTGGCGGGTCGTCGACTTCACCGGAGCGGCAGAGCCGGCCGGAGGCCGCCAGGATGCGAAGCCATTCGACGACGATCCGGTGCTGGTTTATGCCAGCCAGGGAGCGGATGAGAAAGGCCGGGAGGTCATCCTTCGATTCCAGTACACCCTGACCACTCCGGAAGACGCCCCAGCCGGCACCTACGTCGGCGAAGTCATTTTCACGATGGCGGAAACTCCATGAAAACTTCGAGACAGGAGACAGGAGACAGGAGACAAGGGAAGCGCGTGATTTCCTTACCCCCTGTCTCTTGCCCCGTGCCCCTGCGTCTGGCGGCCGCGGTGGTTGTCTGGGTCCTTGCGGCCTCGCCTGCGCAGGCCGCGCTCACACTCTCGACAGACCACCGGTCCGTATTCTTCGGCCGCATGCAGCTTGACGAGGAAAAAACGCTCGCAGAGCAGGGCGGCTACCACAACCAGATCACCTGCAGCTCGACCAATGGCCAGGCGTGGTACCTGAAGGTCAGCGTGATCCAACCGCTGAGCAGCGGCGGCCACACGATTCCGCTGGACGCGTTTCGGTGGCATGTGATCTCCACCAGTGGGAGCGGCACGCTCACACACCCGCGCGAATTCTCCGCGTTCACGCTCGTGCCACAGCTCGTCTATATCAGCACGCCCGCGGAGGCCTCCGGCCAGTCGGTGACGTTCCAGTTCCGCTATCAGCTGCGTATCCCCGAGGAGCAACCCAGCGGATCGTACTCGACGACCATCCGCTTCACGCTGACGGAGATGCTGTGACCACACCACAGAGCCATAGAATTCCACAGAGACACAGAGCGGCAGTTTTCGGCATGTCTCTGTGCCTCTGTGTCTCCTCTGTGCTTCTGTGGTGTCAGCAAGCTCTTGCGTTCAGTTTCAGCGTTGAACCATCCCGCATCGAGCTCTCGATCCCTGCCGGTAAGCAGCGCGGCAAGACGGTGCGCATCAACAACCGCTCCGACAAGCCCATCCATATCAAGGCGTACGTCAACGATGTGATCTTCCTGCCGGACGGCACCAACGACTTCCCCGAGCCGGGCAGCACGGCGTGGTCGGCGGCGAAGTGGGTCAAAGTCATCCCATCGGAATTCGACATCCCTGCCGGCGGCGTGCAAGAGGCCCGCGTCAGCGTGCAGCTGCCTGAGGGTGCTAGCGGCGGCTACTACGCCATGGTCTTCTTCGAGACGCTCCCCACCTACACCGAAAAAGGTTTGGGCGTCAACTTCCGCATCGGGGCGCTCACACAGATCACGGTCCCCAAAACCGAGGTCTACCAGGCCAAGATCGCGAACCTGCGCGTCCTGTCGGCCTCCAGCGCGCTGGTCGAGCTGTTCAACGACAGCAACGTCCTCATCCGCCCCAGCGGCCGCATCAAGATCCTCGATGCGCGAGAGAAGCGCATCGCGCAAGTGGAGTTCAACCCGCAACGCCTTGGGGTATTGCCGAAGTCGGTGCGGCAATTTTCCGTCGAGCTCGAGCCGCTGCCCCCCGGGACCTACCGGCTGCGCGCCGAGATCGACTACGGCACGCGCTACCTGCTCGTCGGTGAGCAGACCTTCGATGTCCGCTAGCGATGAAATCCCTTCAGCCGGCGGTCTGGCGTGGAACGCTGCGCTACGGTCTGCTTGCCATCCTGACGATGGGTGCGGCCGGGCCAAGTCTTGCCGCACGGACGAGCGAGTCCGCGAACACCGCTGCCGGTGTCGCAGAGATCCTCTTTGAAGAAGGCAAACGGCGCTACGACCGCGGCAACTATGAAGATGCCGAGCACGAGTTCCGCAAGCTACTGCTGATCCAGCCGGCGCACCAAGGGGCTCGCGACTACCTGGCGCTGATTCACCGGTCTCGCCAACAGCGCGCCGAGGCCATCGAGGCGTCGCTCGATTCGCTCGTCGAAGTTCAGCCTGCAGCGCCCCGGACTGGTGATGCTGAGCCATCTCAGGCAGCCCCCACTCCATCTGCTCGACCGCCGGTATCAACGGTCCCAGATAAAGCCGCTGAGAAACGGATGAGCGCCATGGAAGCAGCCATGGCCGCCGCGCTAGGGCGAATCGAAGCGGCCGAGTCCGCCGAGCGATCCATCGTCGAAACGCCTGCAACTACCGAAGAGGCGCCGCGGATTCCTGTGGCGGCGGCTCGAGTGGCCCGCGTCGGGCAGATCGGGTTGTTCATCGACGATGTCGAGGTGCCGCTGCAGCGGCCGATCCAGGTGGTGGACGGCGAGCCGCGCATCCCGCTGCGCGATCTGGCCGCGGCGCGCTACGTCAGCCTCATCGAGCTTGGGCAAGGGCAGTACCAGCTCGTGTTCCCGAACGGTGAGATCAAATCGATCGCGCTCTCGACGCCCGGGGATGAGCCGATGCTGACCGAGCAGGAGGTGGGGGACTTCTTCGGGGTCGAAACGCTCTTTGATCCCGGGCGGCAGGCGTTCGTGGTTCGCACGATCACGTCCGGGGACTTCCGCACGTACGTGGTGGAGAAATCCGCGGAAGAGCTTCAAGAAGAAGCCGCGCAGGAAGCGCTGGCCCAGCGGGCGAGCGCGCCGGCGGAGTTCAGCGGCGAAATCCCCGAGGCGGCCCGCCCGGACATCGACCTGACCGGCAGGGTGTCCTACGGCTACCGCGATCCGCACTTGCGTCCTTCGGACCGTACGCTGATCTATGGGGTGACCGGGCGCGCCTATGACTTCGACGTCCGCGGAGAGTCCAGCCGCAAGGACCGGGGCGGCATCTTCGATCACGATTATACGTACTTGAATCTCAGCAAACCGGATCTGTTCATCGGCCTCTTCGATCAGTCGACGAACCTGTACCCGCTGCGCGGCCAGTCCGAATCGGTCACGGGATTGAAGCTGCGCAAAGCCTGGGACCAGGGGCTCGCGACGAGTTTTCTCGGTGGAATGACCGAAACGGTGGTTCCCGGCACCACGCGCCAGGTGAAATATCTGGGCCATTTGTTCCAAGTGGGGCAAGAAATGCAGCCCGCCGATTGGGCCAGATTGAACACGTCGGTGCTCTTGCTGGAAAACGAGGTCGATCTGCCGGAGCTTGTGGCCACCAGCACGCTCCCCAGGCAGAACCTCGTGTCGTTCGCCGATCTGACGCTGGATTTCCCGTATGACCTAGGTCTCTCGACCTCGCTCGCGCGCGCGGATTATGCGCCTGACAACGATTCCAAGGCGCGCAAAGGCGACTGGGATGTGCGTGTCAACCCGTTCTGGGAGACAGAGCGCTCCAGCCTCGGGGTGACCTACGAACTCGTGGGCGACCGGTACGCGTCGGTGGAAAACCCGGTGAACTACAACGACTTCGAAGGCTGGAACCTGTACGCCAACCACCAGTTCAACGACCGGCTCTCCGCGTCCGCCTACGGCTTTCTCTACGGCAATAATGTGGATGATGAACCGCACCGGATCACCCAAGACAACCAAGCGCTGTCGCTGTCCACGAATTACCGGCTGCCGTGGGAGCATACGGTAGCACTCAGCTTCAGCGACTTCCTCTCCGATCCCTCCGGCCCAGACCCGGGCTCCAGCAACCGGACCCGGCTCTACCGCACCGACTATGCGATGCCGTTTGCGTGGGACACCCGCCTGTTGCTCAACTACAACCACCTGCGCACCCACCAGCCCTCCGCCAGCGATTCGTATTCGCACGCGTTCGGTGGCTCGATCTTCAAGGGATTCGGCTGGGGCTCCAGCATCTATCTCAGCGAGCTCTTGACGAGGTCCGTCTTTGAAGACAGCCCGGATAACTGGAACTCGACCACATCCTTCAACGTCAATTACGAGATCAAGCCGAATCTCAGCGTGTACTGGAACACGAGCTACACCCGCAACGCGACCGAAGAGGCGGTCGGCGCCGACACATTGGCGGGAGCGACCGGGATGCGCTGGCAGATGAGCCCGGAGCGCGCCCTCACCGCCGAATATAGCGTCGGTTCGTACGACATCGACCGCGAGCGCGGGCGCTCCCCCAGCGACTGGTCGGTCTTCGTCCTGTTGTCCCAAAGCTTCGGTTTTCGCTCGCAGCCGGCTTTTGGGTCCATCGCCGGGCGTGTGGTGCAGGATGCCAACGGCAACGGGCGCGCTGAGCCCGGCGAGCCTGGGGTCATTGAAGCGGTCGTGCTGCTCGACACCTCGGGCCGCCAGGCCGTGACCACGGAGGCGGGCTACTTCAGCTTCTCGCGGGTGGTTCCCGGGCCGCACACGGTGACGCTGGACCCTGCCAGCCTGCCGGAGACCTGGACTGTGCGCGAGAGCGCGCAGCGGGTGAGCGTGGGCCGCAACAAGCGGCTGGCGATGACATTCGTGATCCAGGAGGCCGGGGCGGTCAGCGCGCGGGTCTTTCTCGACGGCAACGGCGATGGGCAGTTCCAAGATACCGAAGAGCCGCTGGAAGGGATCGCGGTCGTGTTGCAGCCCGGCGAGCAGTTCCGCCGCTCATCCGATGACGGGCTGGCCGAGTTCGAGCAGGTCATGCCGGGCCGGTATGTCGTGCAGCTCTATGAGGAGGATCTGCCGGTGGGCTATGCGCTCACGTCAGAGCGCGAGCGCGCGATCGAGGTCGAACCGGGGGCGACGATCGGCGAAATCCCGTTTGCCGTGCAGCTGCTGACCACGCCCTAGTTCAGCTCGGTATAGGTATGGCGCAGCACCGGGCCGTTCTGGTCTTGGATCCAAGCACTCGTCGTTGATCCTGGAGTCGGTGCAGCGGTGACGGGTGCGTGGGCCGGCTCAGGCGCCGGTGAGGCAGAGGCCAGACGGGTGGCGCCCGATGTGGATGGAGAGCGTTCGGGAATGATGATCAGGACCTGGACCGTTTCGCTGTCCGAATCCGCCCATGCAACGGTGGTGCCCATCATGGCCAGCCATCCGAACGCCAACACCACGAGCCAGCGGTCGATGCGCATCGCAAACATAATGCCTCTCCGTGCTTGGAGAGGCATCCTCCCTGTGGCAACCCTGCCACCCTTCGGGTGGGGTGTACCGTTCACCGTTCACGGTTCACCGTTTACGGCCCGAAGGGCCAGTGGTTTTGCGTCCCCCGATTACTCGGGGTTTGCCTTTCTCAACGGAGTCCACGGACCCGAATTGTCACTACGGTGAAAGCATACCATAGCGCAGGAGCGATCGTGAAGGGCTGGAGGATGTTTGACAAGCCCCGCACCGTCGGCTAAGCTAACCAAATCCCATGCGCACCGTCCGGTTCGCGATCGTCGGGTGCGGCAAAATCACCGAACGGTTGGCGCTGCCGCAATTGGCGCACAACCGCCACGCCGCGGTGGCGGCGCTCATTGACATCAACCGAACCAGCGCGCTGCGCATGGCCCGGCAGTTTCACATCGACCAGCGCCTGGTGTGGACGAGCTGGCGCCGGATGCTGCGCTATGCCGACGTCGATGCGGTCGCCGTGAACGTGCCGAATGCGCTGCATGCCGAGATCGCCGTTGCCGCGCTTGAGGCGGGCAAACATGTCCTGGTGGAAAAACCCATCGCGACGACGCTGGCTGATGCTGATGCGATGATCGCCGCCGCGCGGCGCCATCGCCGGGTCCTCATGGTCGAACAGACGCAGCGCTTTGATCCCGCGCATGAAACAGCCCACCGGCTGCTGCGCGCCGGAGCGATCGGAGCGATCCGGGAAGTGCGCGGCCGCTTGGGCCACGCCGGGCCCCAGTACTGGGCCGGCACCACCAAGACCTGGCTGACCGACCGGCGGCTCTCAGGCGGAGGGGCGCTCATGGATGTCGGCGCGCACATCGTGGATCTGCTGCGGTGGTTTTCGGGCAAGCGCATCCGGCGCCTGTGCTGCCGCACATCGACGCTGCACAAGCGCCTCAAGGTGGAGGAGGCCGCCGCCGCGATCCTGGAGTTTGAAGACGGCACGCTCGGCGCGTTTGACGCCAGCTGGACGACGCAGCCCTATGAGATTTCGACCGTCTGCTATGGCGATCGCGGCACGCTGCGCACGAGCTTCGGCCGCGGTCCTCGCGTGGCGCTTGAGTTGAGCCGCCGGCGCGGTGATCCGAACCAGTTTGACCGTCCGGTGCAGTATCCCAAGGTGCCGGACGGCAGCCGGCAGGGCGGGGCGTACGCCGCCTTCATTCGCAGCATTCGCACCAGCACACCACCGCTCATTTCCGGCGCAGAGGGCCGCGCGACACTCGAAGTGCTCCTGGCGGCGTATGAATCGGCCAAGACCCGCCGGTGGGTTGAGCTGACGACGGGGCGCGCATGAAACTCGGCTGCTGCAGCTGGTCGTACCACCGCAGTCTTGAGCGCCGGCGCCTCACGTTCTATGAGTGGCTGCGGATCTGCTCGCAGGAGTTGCAGGTGGGCGGGGTGGACATCATCGCTGAGCAAATGCCCAGCCGCACGCGCCGCTGCTGGCTTGAGGTGCGCAAACGCTGCACCGATGGGCGGCTGAGCATCGCGTGCCTCTCGCCGGGCAACGATTTCGGCAAGCCCACGGCGATTGCTAGGCGCCGGCAGGTCGACAACGTGCGGCGGTGGATCGACACCGCAGTGATCCTCGGCGCGCCGTGCCTTCGAATCTTCGCCGGATGGGCGCCGCCGGGCGAGGCGGCTCGCCGCTGGCCCCGCATGGTGGCGTGCGTGCGCCGCGTCGCGCGCGACGCGGCGCAAGCCGGCGTGACGCTGGTCGTGGAGCCGCACGATGAGGGCGGGTTCCTCTCGAACTCACGCACCACGCTGCGGCTGATCCACGAGCTTGAGAGCCCATGGGTGCGCATCAACTTGGATGTCGGGAACTACCGCGAAGCGGATGTGTATGCCGGGCTGGAGCGGTCGCTGCCGTACGCGCCGCACGTCGTCGCCAAGGTCCATCGGCTCAGCCCAGGCGGTGAGGAGCTGACACTCGACTATGGCCGCATTTTCCGCATGCTGAAGCGCCATTGCTACCAGGGGTTCATCACGCTGGAGTACGAAAGCCAGCTCGATGAGCGCATCGGTGTTCCCAAGTCCATCCTGATGCTACGCCGCTACGCCCAGCGTCTCGGGTTCGCCGGATGAACGGCAAGCTCAAGCTTCCCAGCAAAGCGGACGCCGGGCGGGGGGGCGGCACGTGGCAGCCGGTTGCCTACCTCTTTATTGCGCCCGCCGTCATCCTCTTCGCCATTTTCGTCGTGGTGCCGATCTTCGCCTCGCTCTACCTCAGTTTTACGAAGTACGACGTCCTCCATCCGCCCCGCTGGGTGGGGCTGAGCAACTTCATCACGCTGCTGACCAACGATCCGCGCTTCTGGAAGGCGTTCCGCAATACCGTCAGCTACGTCCTTGGGGTGGTGCCCATCGGGGTCTCCATCGCCTTGGTGCTCGCCGCCGCGCTTGAAGAGCTCACGCGTGGCAAACAAATCTTCAAAGTCCTGTACTTCATCCCAACCGTCACCTCGGTGGTCGCGATCTCCGTCGTGTGGAAGTGGCTCTTCGCCGGGGAGAAATACGGCCTGATCAACTATTTCCTCATCCAGCTGGGGCTGCAGCCCATCGATTGGCTGCTGTCACCGCAATGGATCCTGCCGGCCATCATGATCGTCAGCATTTGGGCGGGGCTGGGCTACAACATGGTGTTCTTCTCCGCCGGCATCTCCACGATCCCCTCGACGCTCTATGAAGCCGCCAAGGTGGACGGCGCCGGGTGGTGGGAGCGGTTCTGGCACGTGACGGTGCCGATGCTGCGGCCCACCCTGATCTTCGTCGTCGTCATGTCGGTGATCAATTCCTTCCAGGTCTTCGACCAGGCGTATATCCTCACCGGCGGCACCGGCGAAGGGGTCGGCGGGGTGCTCGATTCCGGCCTCACGTTGGTGTCCTACCTCTATGAGCAGGGCTTCCAGCACTTCCGCATGGGGTACGCGTCGGCGATCGCGTATCTGATGTTCGGCTGCGTCTTCGGGCTCACGCTCGTCAACCTGCGCATGCTGCGCTCGCGCTGAGCGATGAAACGCATCCGCTGGAGCCGGGTGGTGATCGTGGGGGTCCTCACGCTGGGGGCGCTGGGCATGATCCTGCCGTATTACTGGATGGTGCTCTCCTCCATCAAGCCGCCGGAGGAGCTGTACACCTACCCGCCGCGCTTCGTGGTGTTTCACCCCACGCTGAAAGCCTACATCGAGCTCTTCACGCTGCTGCCCATGGCCCGCGCGCTGCTCAACAGCGTCTTCGTGGCCTCGGCGGTGACGGTCAGCAACCTGTTGTTCTGTTCGCTGGCGGGCTACGCGTTCGCCAAGCTGCGCTTCCCGGGGCGGGACGGGATCTTCCTGGTCCTGTTGTTCTCGCTGATGATTCCCTGGCAGGTCAACCTGATCCCCGGCTTCGTGATCATCAAGCAGCTGGGGTGGCTAAATTCCTTCTGGGCGCTGATCATCCCGAAGCTCGCGCTGCCGTTTGGCATCTTCCTGTGCCGCCAGTACATCATGAGCATTCCGGACGCGCTCATCGAGGCGGCACGCATCGACGGCTGCACCGAGCTGGGCATCTACCGGCGCGTGATCCTCCCCCTCATCGTGCCGGCGCTGGCGACGCTGGCGATCTTCACCTTCCTTGCGCAGTGGAACGACTTTGTGTGGCCGTTGATCGTGATCCAATCGCGCGACATGCGCACCGTGCCACTGATCATCCAGGTGCTCAACGGGCAGTTCGGCGCCAACTTCGCGATGATCATGGCCGGCGCGCTGGTGGTCACGCTGCCGATGCTCCTGATTTTCCTGGTGTTCCAGCGGCAGTTCATCCGCGGGGTGTTCCTGACCACGGTGAGAGAATGACACCACGCCTTGCGCCTGCCGTGCTCGCGCTCGGGTTGCTGTGGCTTGGACCAGCGCCGGTCGAGGCGGCTCCGCCCAAATTGAGGTCAGCTGCGGCGGCCGCGGCGACCATCCAGCGGTTTGAGCGTTGCGAGCTGACGATTCAGGTCGACGGCGCGGTCAAGAACCCGTTCGATCCGGATGAAATCTCCATCGATGCGGTGTTTTCGCCTCCCAAGGGTGCTTCCATCACCGTGCCGGGGTTTTACATGCAGCCCTACCGGCGCATGGCTAACGGCGGCCGGGGGACGGTCGAAGAAGACGGCCCGCCGGTCTGGAAGGTGCGCTACACCCCCCGCCAAGCCGGACGCTGGTCCTATGAAGTGCGGCTGCGCACCGCCGCCGGCGTGCAACGCTTGGCCCAGCAGCCGCTGCTGGTCACCGAATCGACGAATAAAGGCTTTATCCAGCTCGATCCGAAGACCAAGCAGTTCCGGTTTGAAACCGGCGAGTCGTTTATCCCCATCGGCGAGAACGTCTGTTGGGGGCCCGGAACCAACCCCAACAAATCCTACGACCAGTGGCTCCAGCAATTGGCGCTCAACCGGGCGAACTACGCCCGCTTATGGTTTGCGCCCTGGGGGTTCCGGCTGGAAACGAAAGACACCAAAGCCGGCTGGTATGACCAGCTCCGGGCATGGCAAGTCGATCAGCTCTTCGAGCGCAGCGAAGCGGAAGGCATCTACTGGCAAGTCTGCATGCTCAACCACGGCAGCTTCAGCCGCACCCAAGATGCGGATTGGCAGAACAACCCCTACAACGAGATCATGGGAGGGCCCTGCCGCCAGCCGAACGATTTCCTGGTGAATCCGCTGGCCAAGAAGCTCTTTGAGCGCCTCCTGCGCTACACCGTCAGCCGGTGGGGCTACAGTCCGCAGGTGGCCAGTTGGGAGCTGTTCAACGAGGCGGACTTCGGCGACTTCAAGTACCCCGATCTGGTCGCCTGGACAGGGGATATGAGCCAGTTCCTTCGAAGCATCGACGTCAACCATGCTCGGCCGCTGACGACCAGCTTCCATAAAGCGAGCGGAGAAGAGGTGTGGAAGCTGCCCGGGATCGACACCGTTCAGCTGCATGTCTATGATCGCCGCGATTTTGGAGAGGCATTCGGCAGCTCCAAGCTGACCGAGCTGAAGCGCACGTACCAGAAGCCGGTGTTCATCGGGGAGTTCGGCTGGATCCAGGACGTCGTGCGCAAGTTCGATAACCTCGGCATCCACATGCATGAAGGGCTCTGGGCCAGCATGATCGGGGGTGCAGCCGGCAGCGCCATGATTTGGTATTGGGACACGTATGTCGCTCCCAATAAGCTGGAGCAACACTTCCGAGGTTTGGAGGCGTTTTGGCGGGGGGAGGCGCTTGGAATCCACACCCAGCCTGCCACGGTATCGGTCTCCAAGGAAGGGTTGGCGGGCTGGGGGCTGTCGGGAACCGACCGGACCTACATCTGGATCAAGAACCGCGCGCACACCGTGGACCAATACATCGCGTACCGCTGCGAGGTTGCCAAGCGGCGGCTGCGGCATGCGCGGGGGGAACGCACAATTCCGCTGGAGCCGTATGCGCCTCCGCTCATCCAGGGGGCAGAGCTGACCATCAGCGGCCTCCAGACGCTGGGGCGCTACCGGATCGAGTGGTGGGACACCTACCGGGGCCGGATCATCTCGCGGGAGCTGGTGAATTCGCGCTGGGGCAAAGTGACGGTCACCATGCCGGACGTACGTTTTGACATCGCGGCGAAGTTGATCAAGCTGCAATGGTGGGAGCGCGGATGAGGATGGGGCGGGGGGCAGGGGGCGGGGGGCGGGGGTGCTGGTTCCTGGTGGCGACCTGCGTGTGGCTGGGATCAGCCGTGCCGGTTGCCGCCCACTCCGAGGAGTCGGCTATCAGCCTGCGGAGCTACACACCCATCACCGTAGATGGTACACTTAATGATTGGGTGCGCCGTTTGGAAAGCAGCAACTGGACCGCCCAGCTGGAGATCAAAAAGGGCAAGGTCTATGAGTGGATCCGGGCGGTGCCGACGTACCTCAACACGACCATGGCCAGGGTGGAGTCCGGGACGATCAAGAACGCCGAGGACTTCTCGGCGGTGGTCTACACCTTGTGGGACGATACGTATCTGTATATCGCTGCGGTCGTGACGGATAATGAGGTGGTCACCCAGCAGCAGGGCGAGAACATCTGGCAGGATGACGGGCTGGAGCTGTGGATCGACTGCCGCCACGATGCGGTGACCAACACGCTCTTTCAGGAGGATGAGTACCAGTTGGGATTCTCTCCGGCGAGCCAGTATCGCCAGGAGCCGGTGGGGTGGGTGTGGCGCAATCCCAACTCGGAGCCGACGCGCAAGGCATTGCGGGTGGCCTCCGCCGCCAAGCCCGGCGGGTACGTCATCGAGGCGTCGGTGCCGTGGAAAGCGTTGACCGGCTGCCAGCCGACGTATGGCGGGATGATCGGGTTCAACCTGTCGATGGTGGATAAAGATGAAGACCAACTCTGGACGCATATCACGTGGTCAGGGCAGCTGCACTCCAATCCGAGCCAGTTCGGGCATTTGTTTTTCGTCGATGCACCGGTGGACCTGTTCCCCTCGGATGTCTTCGAGGTGCCGGCCACCGGCTCATCGCTGGAGGAGATCCTTGGCTCGCCCAAGTAAGTGGATCATTGGAACGTGGTTGATCGGCCTGAGCCTCACCGCCGCGCCTGTCGGAGCGACGGAAATCGTCATTTACGGGTTTGAAGGAAGCCCTGAGGGGTGGGTGATCCCGGATTGGGCGAAGGCCTCCGCCGATTATGTCGCGCAAGATTTCACCGTCTCGCAGTCCCAGGCCGGGGAAGGGCAGCATGCGCTGGAATTGCACGCTGATTTTCCCGGCGGTCGATGGACCGGCGCGTACATCGAGCGCGAGGTGGAAGTCACCGACTGGATGCCGTTCGGCCGCCTCTCCGCGGATGTGTTCGTCCCGGCGGATGCGCCCCAAGGGCTGACCGGCAAGCTCATTTTAACCGTCGGCGACCAATGGACCTGGACCGAGATGAACCGCTCCATCCCCCTCACGCCAGGCGAATGGACGACGATCTCGGTGGGGCTTAAGCCGGGCAGCATGGATTGGAAATTTTTCCCTGACGATAATTTTCGCGCCAGCGTGAAGAAAATCGGCGTGCGGATCGAGTCGAACAAGGCCCCGGTCTATCAAGGCTCGGTCTTCGTCGACAACATCCGCCTCGCCGAATAAGCACGACCGCTTCATCGCAAACAAAGGAGGGTGTCATGTCTCACCGTAGGTGGAATCGGCTGGGAGCCGGGGTGCTCGGCTGCCTGCTGGTAGGAACCGTGGCCTCGGCTCAAAGCCAAAGCGAGCCGCTGGTCATTTTTGATTTCGAAGATTCGATGCAGGACTGGGCCATTCCCGATTGGGCCAAAGAAAAGGAAGAGGATGTCGGGCGGGTGCTCAGCTTGTCGCAGGAGATCGCCTCCAGCGGGGTGGGGTCGCTGCAGCTGCTGGCGGACTTCCCGGGCGAAATTTGGACCGGGGCCTACATCGAAGTCTTCATGCACGTGACCGATTGGACGCCGTTTAGCACGATGTCGATCGACGTCTACCTGCCGCCCGATGCGCCCACGGGTCTGGATGCGCGGTGGATCCTGACCGTCGGCGACCAGTGGACCTGGACCGAGATGAACCGGGCCATCACGCTTGAGCCGGGCAAATGGACGACGGTGACCGCCAACCTGAAGCCGGGCAGCCTGGACTGGAAGTTTTTCCCGGATGACAACTTCCGCAGGGACATCCGCAAGGTGGGATTCCGGGTGGAGAGCAATCACAAGCCTGTCTACTCCGGGCCGGTTTACTTCGATAATATCCGCTTGAATCCCTGACGCGTTCCCTCCATCCATCAGCTCCCCGCGGCTGCGAAGCCCGGGGGGCTGATGTTTTTTGGGCGTTGTGGTATGATCATCATCTCGTGACCGCGAACGCCAGGAGGAGTCAGCACATGAAGCGATGGATCGCTCTCGGCTGCGCCCTACTCATCTGCGGCTGTGGTTCTCGCAAGACCGATTCGGTCGAACTCACCATGTGGCTCATCGGCTCCGAAGCGCAGGCGCAAGCCATCAACGCGCTGGCCGAGCCGTTCATGAAGCGGACCGGGGTCCGCGTGCGTTGCGAAGCCATCTCCTGGGGCGAGGCGCACAGCAAATACCTCACCGCGGTGGCCGGGGGAGTCGAGCCGGACATCGGGACGATGGGCCTCACCTGGGGCGTCGAGTTCGGCCGCCTCGGCGCGCTCATTGATCTCTCCCAGGCATTTCCCCAAGACCTCCCTGCGATTCGGAAGAACACCTTCCCGGGCATGTGGGACTCGATCGAGCATGGCGGGACGGTCTACGGCATTCCCTTCGACTTGACGCTGCAGGTGCTTTACTACCGCACCGACATCATCTCCAAGCTCCCGCAGACCTGGGACGATTTGGGCGCGCTGCTGGAGCGGCTGCGCAAGGACAACCGGCGCATGATCGTCGACTGGGGCAATCTCAGCTGGATCGGGTATGCGCCGTTCCTCTGGCAGGCCGGCGGAGATTTCTATACCACCGACCAGGCGACTGTCACCCTCGATTCGCCCGAAGCGGCCCGCGGCTTGGAATTTTTCCGAGATTTGTACACGCGCTACGATGTGCCCCGTACGTCGATTCCGATCGAGCAGGGGCTGCGAACCGGCGACTTTCCCTTGGCGCTGTCCGGCAACTGGAAAATCATGAGCCTGTCAGCCGGCGTGCCGGAGATCGCCGGCAAATGGACGATCGGTTTGCTGCCGAAGGGTCCGACCGGGAAGCGGACGGCGTTCCTGGGCGGGCGCATCATGGCGATCTTCAAGCGCTCGAAGCACCAGGAGCAGGCATGGCAATTTCTCCAATACCTCTTCTCGGAGCCTTCGGTGCAAGCTCAGCTCTATCAAAAGGGGATTGAAACGCAGGATGCGTATCTGCCGCCGAACGTCTCCGGCTGGAAAGATCTGCCGATGGATGAGGCGATGAAGTCGGTCATGACCCAGCAAGCACAGGATGCCAAGGGTCCGCCCGCCGCCCCGGGCTGGACCGAGACGACGCACGTCGTCGAGGCGGCGATTCAGAAGGTGATCCTGCAGGGGGCCGATCCGAAGGCGGAGCTCAAGACGGCGTCCGAGGCGATGCGCAAGGCGCTGCAGCAGCAGCCGTGAGTCAGAAGAACACGCCGATCTTGCCGAAGACTTCGAAGGAATCGCTGGTGTTGCGGCCGGCCACGATGTCCGTATAGCCGAGCTCGACGTTCACGGTGGGGCCGCCGTCTCGAAAGACCGAAGCAAATCCATCGCCCCACACGTTGAAAATCCCGCGCAGTCCCACTTTGGAGAAATCTTCCACCGCCTCGTTCGTGCTTTTGATGCTGAACACGCTTTCTAGCGAGCCCACCAGCATCAGGCGGCGCAGCGGCGTAAATCCCGCCTCGAACACGAGCGGCACTTCATTGGCGGGGTCTTCGTTGCGGGCGGTGAACCCTCCTTCTACGTTCACAAAGGCCACCCGGTCGTAGCGCGTTTCGAGCTCCTCCGCCCACGCCATCTCGTCAGCCGCCTCTTCCTGCGCCCGCGGGGCTTCGGGGTCTCCCAGGCTCACGCGCGGTGTGTCCAACGAAGCCGCCGGCGTTTCAGGCAACAACCGGCGTGCGGCGGCCACAGCTTGCTGCATTGCCTCGTCACGCTCCACTAAGACGCGCTCCGTCATTGACGGTTGTGAGGCCGTCTCAGTGCGTGCCGGAGGCGCTGATGTCCTGCGCCGGCGCTTCACCGTCTGCTGCGGGCCGAACATCCACGAGCGGCTCAATTGCAGCCGCGTGTCGAAGTCCACTTGTCCATCGCCAAGCCCCGGGCTTTCCAGCGGATCATAGGCGCTGGGAATTTTCACGCTGAACTGCACGCTGCCGACCACCGGGTTGGTCAGCCAGCGCAGCTTGGTCCGGACGTGGATGTCGCCGACGTTCGCGTTGAGCAAATCGATGTTGCTGTCCTGATAGTGCGAGGATTGATAGGGCACGCTGGCCAGCACGTTCCACCAGTCGGTGAGGCCGTATTCGAGTTTGAGCTCGTGACGGATGTCGCGGAAGCTGGCGGATTTGGCGCGTCGGCTGGTATTGCGCCGGGCGTCAAACTCCTTCTTCGAGCCGAGGTAGCGGGCGAAGTATTCCGCGTACCAGCGGTTGCGAGGGACGGTCCAGGCACCGGCAAAGGCTTGGGTGGGAAGGGGGAGGCACAGACACGCAATGAGCAGGCAAGTCTGGAATCGTCGTTTCATCCAGCGCATCAGTAGCTTAGGAGAGTCATGCTACGAAGTCAAGCAACTTTAAAAAACTCTCAAGCTACCTTGACAAACTTCCTAAACTCCTATAAGAATAGGAGCACTATGCGGCGCCGGAGCCTGCTGGATCAGCACCGGCTGACGGAGCGCGAGGAGAAGAATTTTCAAATCCTCGAGTTGCTTCGCCAGCGCGGTCCGCTCACCCGCACCGAGCTCTCCCAGGGCACCGGGTTCAACATCGTCACGGTGTCGAATTACGTCAACCAGTTCATCAAGCAGGCACTCGTTCTGGAGCGTGGATTCGACATCTCCACGGGCGGCCGCAAGCCGATCCTCGTCGAGCTCAACGCCAAGGCCGGGTTTGCGGTCGGCATCGATCTCGGCCCGGTCGGCGCCTCCTCCCCGCACACCACGATGGTCATCACGGATCTGCGCGGCCAGATCGTCCACCGGGCAGTGCAGCCCCGCACCACCGACAGCCTCGACCGCACCCTCCACGATCTCGGCGGCGTGATCCGCGAATTCCTCAAGAGCAGCCCGGTCGATCCCAAAAAGATCCAGGGCATCGCCATCGGCCTGCCGGGCATCCTCGATGAACGGGCCGGCACCGTTCGGGAAACGTCGCGGCATGGCATCCGCACGAACTACGTGGCGATCCGGGACCAGCTGGAAGCCGAACTGCGCTTGCCGGTGCTGATGGGTAGCGACTCCACGCTGGCCGGATACGGCGAGCTGCGGCTGGGGCTTGATCGGCTGGTGCAGAACATGATCTACCTCTACTCGGACGTCGGGGCGAGCCTCATCTTCAATGGGCACATTTTCTGGGGCTCGGGCGGCAGCGCCGGCGAGCTGGGCGTGTTCGTGCCTACCGATGACGATTATCTGAATTGGATCAAGAGCCCGTCGTTCGTGCTCTCGAATGTCTGGGACCTGGGCCTGTCGGCTCAAGCCAAGAAACTCATCGAAGAAGGCCATGCCTCGGCGGTCGGGGAGCTGGTGAGCGGCGACCTCTCCGCGATCACGCTGGAAACCATCCTCCAAGCGGCCCAGCAAGGCGACCAAATCGCCTCGGAGCTGGTGGAGCACGCGGCCATGCAGCTAGGGATCCGCATCGCGTACCTGGTGAATCTCTTGAACCCCGAGGTCGTCGTGATCGGGGGAGGCATCGAGCGGGCCGGATCGCTTCTGCTCGAGCCGGTCTGGCGCTCCGTGAAGAAATACGCGTATGAGGAACCCGCAAGCCTTGTGGATGTGTTGCCCGCGCAGCTGGGCGATAATGCCGTGGCGCTTGGGGCCGCGTGCTGGGTAGTCCGCGAAATGTTTATTCAGGCCTAGGTCTAAGGGGGCGAGGCATGGCGCTACCGAAATTCAGTATGGCCGGAGGGGCGCAGAAGTTGCTCGTCCCGCTTGGGGTCCTCGTGGTGGTGGGGGGCGGCGGTGCGGCGACCATGTATATCACCAAGCAGACCTCGGAGCTGCGCCGCGTGCAGGGAGAGCTGGGCCGCACCCAGCGCCAGCTGGCCGAGGCCGAGGCGCAGAAGCAGGAGATGGGCCAGCAGCTCTCGTCGCTGCAAACGGAGCGCAAGACGCTCGAACAACGGTTGGGTGACATCCGCACGAAATTGAGCGATGCCGAGGGACAGCTGCAGCTGCTGCAAGCCAACTTGAGCGAGTCGCAATCGCGGGCCGGTCAGCTCTCGTCCGAGCGCGACGCGCTGCAAACCCAATTGGCGGCGGTGACGCGCGAGCGCGACAGCGTGCAGCAGCAAGCCGCCCGGCTGCAGGAGGACAAGTCCGACTTGGAACGCTCCGTCCTTCGGTTGCGGGGGCGTCTGGAGCTGCTGGATCGGGATTATCGCCAGCTGGCCCAGCAGCTCTCCGAGTTCCAATCGCGGCCGCCGGAGCGCACGCTGGCCATCGTGAATATCGATGGGAAACATACGACTGACACCACTGCGAAGATTCCCTCAGTCTCGGCGATCCCTGGCACCGTGGAGCTGCCGCCGATCATCGTTCGAAAAGAGCAGGCCGGCATGGCGGTGCCGGTCCGCGGCAAGGTCGTTGAGATCAACGACCCGCACAATTTCGTGATCTTGGATAAGGGCAGCGTGGCCGGCGTGCGCGTCGGCATGACCTTCGACCTCATGCGCGGGGCCGGCTCGGTTGGGCGCGTGACGGTGGTCCGGGTTCGTCCCCAGCTCTCGGCATGCGACATCGTGCGCGCCAGCACTCCGGGCCCTGTGCAGGCCGGCGATCTCGCCGTGCAAAGCAGCCCCTAACACAACAGCTCACTATCCGCTAGGATGACACCACAGAGACACAGAATCTCACAGAGACACAGAGGGCTTGTCGGTGAAATTTCTCTGTGTTTCTGTGGTACTTCTGTAGTTCTGTGGTGTAGATGAGTTCTCGACGCCGTTTCCGCTTTGGACAGTCCGGACGAGCGCAGCTCGTCCTGAGCACCCGCCAGCTCGCCACGCTCGTCAAAGCCGGCATGCCGCTCCTGCGCGCCCTGCGCACCGTCCATGAGCAGTTGGACCCCGGCCCCCTGCGCGAGGTCTTCGGCCAAGTGGCGAGAGACGTCGAAGCCGGGGTGAAACTCTCCGAAGCGCTTTCCCACCATCCGCGCTGGTTTCCGGTGTTCTATGTGAACATGGTGCGCGCCGGCGAGCTCGGTGGCCTCCTGGATGAAATCCTCAAGCGGTTGGCCGAGTTGCTCGAGAAACAGGCCCGGCTGCGCGAGCGCGTCAAGAGCGCGCTCATGTATCCGGCGTTCGTCATGATCGCCGCCGTCGGCATCCTGATCGTCCTCATGGCGTTCGTCGTGCCGACGTTCATGGGCATGTTCAGCGAGCTGGAAGCCGCGCTCCCATGGCCGACGCAAATCCTCGTCGTGGCGTGCACCGTGGTGCGCCGCTGGTGGGTGATCGTGTTGCTGGCGCTGGCCGCGCTGGTGGTCGGCGCGCGCACTCTGGCGCAGACCCGCGGTGGCCGGCGGCTGATCGATCGGGCGATGCTGCGCGCTCCAGTGATCGGCTCGCTCACCGAGCGGCTGTTGATCGCGCGTTTCGCCCGCACCTTCGGGACGCTCATCTCCAGCGGCGTGCCGATCCTGAGCGCCCTGGAAACGGTCCGCGCGACGGTCACCAACAGCGTCATCGATGATGCGCTGCGCGACGTCGAGCACAGCCTCAAGATCGGCGAGTCGCTGACGCGGCCCATGGAGCTGTGCGGCGTGTTCCCGCCGCTGGTGACGCGCATGGTCGCGCTCGGCGAGGAAACCGGCCAGCTTGACCGCATGATGGTCCAGGTGGCGGACAGCTATGAGGAAGAAGTGGACGTGCAGCTCGCCGGGCTCAGCCAATTGCTGGAGCCGCTGCTGATCGTGTTCGTCGGCGGCGTCGTCGGATTTATTGTTATCGCGATGTTTCTACCACTCATCTCGCTCACAAAACTTCTTTGATGCATTCCAACGGTGCTCGAGCGTTTTCGTTATTGGAAGTCGTCATCGCGATGGGCATCCTCGCGGTCGGCGTCGTCGGGGCGATGCGGGTGTTTCCGATGGGGTTGCGCGCCTCGCGCCGCGCCGAGCTGCGCAGCCGCGCGGCGATCGCCGCCCAGCGCACGATCGAGTTGCTCAAAGCGCAGTCATGCGCGAGCCTGGCGGACGGCAGCGCGACCACCGACGAAGGGCTCACGGTGGCCACGCGGATCACGGGCGTGTCGGTGCCGTTTGTCAGCGATTCGGCCCGCCTGAAAACCGCCGAGCTCCATGTGTCCTGGACGCAGGAAGGTGCCACGCGCACCCTACGGTTCGTCACGTATGTCCGTTGTCCGGCGTCGTGAGCGAGGTCTCACCCTTGTGGAGATTCTCGTGGCGGCAGCCATCCTGGTCATCCTCAGCACCGCAGCCTCGCTGATGTTCCGCGGCATTTCGCAGTCCTGGCGCAAGGGCCAATTGAAGGCGGAGCGCTACCAGCAAGCCCGGCTGCTCTTCGATGTCTTTGAGCGGGAGCTCTCCTCGTGCGTCGCCAACGCGCGCTACCCCTTGCTCGGCGTGCAGGCCTCCGAGCCTTCGCTGCTGCACGAGGGCGCGGCGGTGTTCGATGAGATCATGTGCGTCGCCACGCCTCCGGGACGCACCGGTTTGGTCGAGCGCGGCTACTGGGTGGACGGGCAGGGACGGTTGATGTGCCACGACCACCAGCCTACCGACGGCGATTACACGACCGGTGAGAGCGAGTTGTGCGGCACGGAGGTGACGGGGTTTGACGTCACCTATGTGGATGTCGCCGTCGATCCTGCGCAAACCCTGGAGCGCTGGGACGGCCGGCCGGGCGGCGCGCAGGAAGGGCGGCTGCCCAAAATCATCCGGATCACGCTGCGCGTCGGCCGCCAGCAGCCGGAGCAGTTTGACACCGTCGTGTACGTCCCCACCAGTTAGCATGCCAATCCGAAATCCGCAATCCGGTGTTGCTTTACTCATTGTCGTGAGCCTCTTGACGGTGATCGGGGTCATGGGCGTGTCCTTCGCCTTCTCGATGTTCCTGGAGACGCAGGCCAGCCGGCAGTTCGTGTCCACCGCCCAGGCGCGCTACATCGCCGAAGCGGGTGTCAATGCGGCCTGGGTGCTGCTCGATGAGGACGGTGCCGGGTCTCCGGTCGACGACTTGACCGAAGATTGGGCGCGCCTGCCGCAGGGGAGCGAGGCGGATGCCGATCGCGACGGCACCAATGAGGCGGTCTGGTGGGAGGTGGCCGGCGCTGACGGCGACACGGTCGGACGCTTCGGGCTGGCGATCGTCGATGAGACGGGCAAGATCAACTTGAATATCGCCCAAGCCCATCCCGCCGGTGAGCAACCGGGGATCGATCTGATCACGCTCTTCGAGCAGGCCGGGATTGGGGGCGCAACTGAGGCGGCTGAAGCCATCGAGCGGTACCGGTATGGGGGGCCGCAGGGCGCACCAGGCGAAGACGGCGTGGATGACGATCATGACGGCACGATCGATGAGCCGGATGAGTACGATCCGATGGTGCTGCGAGGCAACGACCGCCGGTTGGAGGCGCTGGAGGACGCGGTCAGCATCGCGGGCCTGAGCACCGCCGAATTTGCCCGGCTGGGCCGTTTGGCGACGGTGTATAGCTGGGACCCGAATGTCAGCATGAGCGGCCGCGCGCGCGTCAATGTCAATACGGCGACCGGCAGCGAGCTGGTGGGCGTGCTCGTCGCCGCAGGCATGGAGGATCCGTGGCAGGCGGCGGTGAACTTGGCGGATTATGTCGATCCGGATCTGGAGCTGTCCCGCACGACGCACGCTGCGCAGCGCATCTGGCTGGCCGATCAGGGGCCGCTGGGCAGCTGGTCATGGAGCGTTGAGGGCTCTGATGGTTTCTATGGCAGCGAGCAGCGTGACGGCGCGCCGCTGACCTGGACCGCGGCTGTCCCCTCCGGAACATTTACCATCCGGGCGATCGGCCTTGAGGACCGGCCGGTTGGCGATGTGACTATTGCGGGCCAGTCCGTCGCGTCCGCCACCCATTTACAGCCGCTGGGAGAGTTCACCCTGGCCGGGACGGTCGAGGTTTCCGTGGTCAACCGTGAGCCGGAAGGCCAAGCATGCGCGTTCCGGGGGCTGGAGCTCATTTCGACCGATCCGGAAGGCAGCGGGCGCATGATCCGCGGCGTTGAGGTCGTGCGGATCAATGAGCTGATGGTGGAGCCGACGATCACGCTGGAGATCGCATCGGCCCAGTTTGAGCCGCAAGGGTCCGATTGGTTCTGCGGGGTCGGGCAGAGCGTGTGCACCAACAGCGGCGCAGGGCAGGCCAGTTGGACGTGGACCAACCCGCTCGTGCCCCCCAGCCGGTACTACGTGCGCGTGTTCGGGTCGGCGGCCGGCCAGACAGTGGGGAACGTGCGCGTGGATGGGCAGACCGAGCAATTGGTCCACGGCGAGCGGCACTCGGCGACGCTGCTCGTCGGCGACGACGGCAAAATCACCCTGCTCGTTGGCAAGACCGAACCTGAGCAGACATACTATATGCAGGGGGCCGTGCTTTCGCTGCAGCCGGATGCGGAGTATCTGGAGTTGATCAACTTGGGTGAGACGCCGATGGACGTGAGCGGCTGGACGGTCACCGGGACCTTGACCGGGGGCCGCGACGCTCAATTCCCCCAGGGGTCCGTCATGGCGGCGCACGGGGTCCTGGTGGGTGCGGTGGATGTCAGCGACCAGCAGGAGGGCCTGTCGGCCAACGGCATCAGCGCGCGCGGGGCGTGGGACATTCCCGCCTCAGCACCCGTGGTCCAGCTGCTCTTTCCCAGCGGCGGTCCCTCGCCGGATGATGACTGGCTGAAGGTGGCGCTGCCCAGCGGCAGCGTGGGACGGCTGGTGCTGCGCACCGATGAGGGCAGCGTGGTGGATGAGGTCCAGTACCCGTTGCCCTTGAGCGGCTCCTCGGGGTTTCAGAGCCTTGAGAAGGGCGATCCCACGGTGGTCAGCGATGCGAACGCCGATGGGATCGATGACGGCTGGTACCCATCGGACATCTCCTTTGAGCGGCTGGGGTTTACGCCCGCGGCCACCAACAGCAACGAGGGCCTGCGGGAATCCCAAGGCGCGTACGATCCGCCGATCGTGCACGACCCCTCGACGGACATCACGATCCGCAACCGCGCCATCACCAGCGTGGGAGAGCTGGTGGGAGTGCCCAGCGGCGTTTCATGGAAGCCGTTCGCTAGCCAAGAGCTGGCCAAAATCGTCGATCAGCTGACGGTGGACGGCCACCGGCTGGAAGCGGCCGGTGCCGGGATGGGCGAGAGCGCCTGGGAGGAGCGTGTCGACGGCTACGAATACAGCAACAGCGACTCACAGCGCAATCCGTGGGCGCCGGATCAGATCGGCACGTGGCAGTGGACCGCGATTCCTGCCGGGACGTATCGGCTCAACCTGTACAGCCGCGAAGGGCAGCTTGGGGAGCAAATCTCCGTGCGCTGCGAGGCGCTCCAATGGTCGCAGGAGGATGGCTCGTCAACCGATTGGTCCCCGCCGCTTTCGACCGATGCCCAGGGGCGCGTGGTGGTGGGGCAGGTGACGGTCAGCCGCGACACGACGCCGCCGGAAAGCCTGACGCTCGATGTGGCATGCCTGTCGACCAGCGGCGTGTGCCACCTGACGCGGGCGCAGCTGGATCCGCGGTTGGTTCGCGTAGGGCCGGTGAATATCAATACCGCGCCGCTGGAAGTGTTGCGGGCATTGCCTGGCATGACCGAACCGCTGGCCTCGCGTCTGATGGCGGGCCGTCCGTACGGGGATCAGAGCCACCAGCAGCGCGGCATCGGCGACCTCCTGGATGGAGCGGTGTTGGGTTCCACCGAGGAAGAGAAATTAGCGGTGTTCCGTCGGCTGGCCAGCTGGGTGACCACGCGCTCCCAAGTGTTTCAGATCCGCAGCATCGGCCAGGCGCTAGAAGAGCTCAAGGCCCGCGCGACGCAGCGGATCCAGACGATTATTGAGCGACAATGAATAGAGTCTGGGGCGGGGGGCGGGAGACAAGGGGCAGGGGAAAGCCGGTATGGTTTTCCAGCACCCTGGGTTTTTTTGTCTTCTCCTCAATAGTATTTGGATTCCCTCGCCCCTCGCCCCTCGCCCCTCGCCCCCTGCTTGCCGAGGCAGCGGTGAGCGAGAGCGGCGACAAGCAGGTCGAAACGGCGTCGGTCAATTCCGGCGGAGGGGCCACAACTTCTTCCAACCTCCGCCAGCAAAGCTCGATCGGCGATTCGATGAGCACCGCGCGAGTGTCCAGCTCGCGGTTCCGGATCGCCCCGGGGTTCGTCGGCGCTTCGCTCTCCTCAGCCGGCGGCCAGCCGCTCAGCGAGCTGAATATCCAGGTCCTCTACGCGAAAACCGAGGCGCTGGGCGTTTCGATCGCGCCCCAGACATGGCAGCGCGACCGTGATCCGGTCTTTTTCTGGGAAGCTCCGCCGAGCGCGACCAGTGTGGCCGGGTACAGCTATGCGATCGACGCCGCGCCGGATGACACGGTGGACACCACCGGTACGTCGTTTGACGTCGCCACGAGCCCGCTGACGTCGCTGCCCGACGGCGTGCATCGCTTCACCGTCAAGGCCATCAACACCGCCGGCAGCGTGGGCAACCCCGCCTCGTTCGACATCTGGGTGGACACGACCGCCCCTGTGATCGCCAGCGCGACGCCAGCCGCCGGCAGCCTCCTCAACACCGCCACCCCCACGATCGCCGCGGTGATCACCGATGCCCACAGCGGCGTGAGCGCCTCGACGATCGAGCTGCTCATCGATAACGCCGCCCTGTCGGTGCAGTTCATCCCGGCGACCGGTGCGATGAGCGCGACCGCGCCGGCGCTCATCGACGGCTCGCATGTCGTCAAGCTCCGGGCGACCGATACGGCAGGGAACGTCCAGAACTGGCTGCTGTGGAGCCTGACGACCGATACTATCGCGCCCGCCGGCAGCGTGGTGATCAATGGCGGGGCTGAGGAAACCACCAGCAGCTACGTGACGTTGACGCTCAGCGCCTCCGACATCAGCTCGGGGGTGGATCGTGTGCTCATCAGCAACGACCCGTCCGGCAGTTTTGTCGAGGAGCCGTATATCGTCTTGCGGGATCTGTGGCTGCTGACGCCGGTGCGCGGGCTGCGAACCGTCTATGTGAAGTTCGAGGACGAGGCGGGCAACATGTCGGCGCCGGTGAGCGATGAGATCTACCTCAACTTGCTCGCCCCCGAGACGCTCATCACCAGCGGTCCGGCCGGATTTGCTCCCAGCCAAACAGCCACATTTACCTTCATGTGCCCTGAGGGCACGTGCCTGTTCTCGTACGCGTTCGACACACAGGCGTGGTCTTCCTGGAGCTCCAGCGCGACCGCGACCGCTTCCGGACTGACCTATGGGAACCATTTCTTCCGCGTCAAAGCCGCGCAAGACGTCAACGGCATCCCGGGTATCCAGCCCGATGAAGAAGACCCGACGCCGGCTGAGCGGGCGTGGGTCGTCGGCGTGCAGCCGAGCCTATTGTCGGTCCCTCGGGGTCCTCCGATCAAACTGTGGCGTTTGGAGTAGCCGGCGCGCTACAATACCCTTGATGCCGAGCACTCTTGGGGTCGAGTTGTCCCCTACCGCTCTCCGGGCGGTCGTGCTAGATCACGCCACCCTTGCGGCGTGGCGCCGGGCGCGCGCCGCCAATGCCTCCGCTCCCTTGCATCTGGACGGCGCGATCGAGCTGCCGTGCGACACCGCCAATGCCGAGGCGTTGACCAGCGCCCTTTCGCAACTTCGCCGCACGCTCCGTAGCTCGGGACCGGTCATCCTCGGCCTTCCCACCACCTCCGCCATTGTCTCAACGCTGTCTCCGCTGATCCCCGCGCCCAAACGGGCCGCGCTCGCCGTGCAATTCGAGCTGCAGCAGCAACTGCCTTTTGAGTTGATGGACGCTGCCTGGCACTATCAACCGCTGGCTCGAACGAATGGGACCGCGTCCGCGCCTGTGCTGGCGGCGGCGGTGCGCCGCTCGCTGCTGGAAGAGCGGCTGCGCTGCTGCCAGCGGGCCGGTATGGCGGTCAGCGCTGTGTCGCTTGGCGCGCTGGCGGACCTCAACGTGTGGAAGTTTCTGCACGATGCGCCGTCCGCCGCGATCCTCCACGCGCTCGCGCCGCAGGCCGCGGAATGGATCGTGTGGGCCGAAGGGCGCGTTCATGTGACGCCGGTCTTCAGCGCGTCCGCGGACGCCTTCAGTCAGGAACTGGCGCTCTCTTGGGAGACGCTGCGCGCCGAGCATCCTCACGCGACGGTGCATGTCCTTGGTTCCGATGAACTTGCCGGCACGGCCCAGGACATCCTGCGGCGCGCGGAGGCTTCGGTGGAGCGGTTGATCGTGCCGGTCACCCCGGTGGCCGGCCAGCCCATCGACACGATGACCGCCTTGGGTCTTGCGCTGCAAGGGGCTGGGGCGGCTGCGGTGCCGATAAATCTCGTGGCGCTGCGTCAGGAAGAGGCGCGTGTGCAGCGCCTTCGCCGGCTGGCGCTGTGGACCAGCGGCATCTGTGGTGCGCTCACCATCGGCTTGCTGCTGGGCGGCATGCTGCAATTGCGTCATGAGCGCGTGGTGGTGCTGCAAGCGCTCGAGGAGCGGCAGCGGCGGTATCAAGCGCTGCGCCCGGAAATCCGCTCGGCGCTGCAGGACCAGGAGCAGCTCGAAGAGCGGCTGCGGCAGCTGGACCAGCTCATCAACGAATCGGCCGGATTGACCCGGCTGCTGGCGCAAGTTGCTGAGGCGCTGCCCCAGACGGTGTGGTTGACCAAAATCGAGTGGAGCAAGACGAGTACGCTGCCGGGTGCAGCGCGAGGCGGCCACCTGATCGAAGGTGTGCTTGAAGGCCGGGCGCGCTCCTTCCAGGATGCCACACAGTTGCTGGAGCGCCTCAAGACCGTACCCGGCATGATGGCGGTGCGTTCAATTTCGGCCACCCCGACCATCGATGCGGCCACCGGCAAAGAGTTCATCGCGTTCGCGGTGCAGCTCCAGCAGGCGCTGCAACCCATGACGGACCGATGAGCGCTTCGCCTCGTTCGCCGACGTGGGTGCCTGTGGCCGGCGTGGCGGCCGGCGCGCTACTCGCCGCCGCCGGATTGTGGTGGATGAACGTGCGTAGCCTCGATGAACAGATCCGGCGGACGCGCGCGGACGTGAAAAAGCTTACCGTCGGCAAGCAGCTGCCGCCCAGCGAGCAGGTCATGGCGTATCTGACGCAGCGGCGGCAGGCGCTGGAGCGACGCTACCAACAGCGGGCCGATCTCGTCGCGCTCGCCCCGTCGGCGGCGGCCAGCTCGTCAGACCCGCAATTGTTCTATCAAGAGCAATTTCACGAGTTGCAGCGGACCTTGGAGCGGCTGGCGGCGGCAAAGAGCCTGTCGACGCCCGAGCTGCTGGGCTTTCCGAAAGACGTGCCTCCTCCGGAGACGGTGCCGCGGTTCCTCGCCCAGGTGGGGCTGATCCGCGAAGCCAGCGCGTTGGTGATCGAGCAGGATCTGGGCACGGTGATCTCCGCGAAAGTCGAGGATCCGGAAACGATCCTCAATGACGAAGGGACCGCCACGTTCCTGGTGCGCGCACCGGTCCGTCTTCGCTACAGCGGCTCGCTGTCCCAGTTGATGGGGCTGCTCGGCACCTTGGGGCGTTCACGGCCGCTAGTGGACTTGCAAGCACTGCGCATTACGGCCGGGGCCGCGGTATCGGACCTCTTGGATGTCGAGCTGCGCTTGGCGCGCTACTTGGCGGTCAACACGCCGCCGCCGACCACCGTGCCGCTTTCGGAAGAGCGCCAGCCGGCCCGCACGGGCACGACCCGGCGCCGGCCCGCATCAGGGGCCCAAACGCCATGACGTCCAGCCATCGGTCGACCGAGTCATTGCTGGTGGTGGCGGTATTGCTGGCCTCCACTATGGTCGCGGCCTGGTGGTGGCGCGCCACCTTGGGCCAGCGCAGCCGCCTGGAATTGCCCCGAGAGCTGTGGGAGCGCGTGAAAGAGGACTATCCGCTTGACGATCAGACCTCGAGCGCCCGCTTGCTGCCGCACGAATTGGCCCAATTGGTGCTGCGCGCGAGCCCCTTTGATGCGCAGCGGCGCGCCATCACTCCTGCGGTGGCGAATTCGCTGCCTACGGAAGATGCAGGCCAGCTCGTGCCAGCCGGCCCGGCGTTTGCGTTCAAAGGGCGGATTCAAATCGGCACGCGGCAGCGGGCTGTTCTGGAAGATCGGCGCAGTCATAAGACGCATTTTCTCGAAGTCGGACAAGAGGTTGCGGGTTTCAAAGTGCTTGACATCGCGTCGGACCGGGTGCTATTATCGGACCCACAAACGAACGCGGAAATTACCGTGTCGCTTACCGCGTCTCCAGAGGCTGGTACGAACAATCGCACACCATAGTCAGGTGATGCCATCGATGGGGTGTCCGGAAACCATCAGCCGGACGGCCAGGTCGACCGCATCACCCTTTTTATTTTTATGTGTTTGGATGCTTGGCGCAACACTCGCGGCGCCATGCAGCGTCGGCGCATCGGTCGCGGCCGATGGATTGCCGGCCACGGCGATCCGGCCGGTGTCTTCGCGCGTCCTGCCCAGCGCTCCGCCGCCTGAGGCGCAAGCGGTCGCGGCGATTCTTCAGCGCGTCGTCGAGCTCTACCACTCCGCTGCCGGCGCGCAGGACGCGGTGAAGCAGTCGCGCAGCGAGCAGGATGGGCTGAGAACGCAGCTTGCCGCCGTGACGAGCGAGCGGGAAGTGGTCGGCCGGCAGTTGGCGCAGCTGGAGGAGCAGCTCTCCACGCTGCAGCGGCGCCAACAGCAGCAGGTGGATGTGCTGCGCAAAGAGTTGGAAGCCCGCGTGGAAGCCGAGTTGCAGCAAACGCACCAGCAGATGGACCAAGAATTGACCCAGGCCTTCACCCGCCAAGTCAGCGCGTTTGAAACCCGCCAGCGGGATACCATTGAAAAAGCGCTGTCGCAAGACCTGCAGATGAAAGAGCGCGAACTGGAGCAGCTCGCCCGCGAAGTGAAGGTCCAGACCGATGAGCTGCTGGACCGGCTCTCCCAATTGGACACCGACCCCAACGTGACGACGGCGCTGCAGCGCTCGACGACGGACGCGCTCCAGAAGCGCAAGGCTGAACTTGAAGCGCAGCGCGTGCGGCTGGGCGCGCAGCGCGACGGCGAGCTCACGAAGCAGCGGACCGAGTTTATCGCCAGCCTGAAGCAGCAACAGCAGCTTGAGCGGCAGCAGCGCCTCACCATCAAGGAGGCGAGCTTGCGGCAATCCATGGCCCAGCTGCTGCAGCAGTCGCGCGGCAGCGCTGAGCAAGAGTGGAGCACCGCGCAGGCCTCGCTCGAAGGGGTGCGCGTACGCGCCGGGCAGATCGCGCAGCAGCAAACCGAATTGACGAAGCGCCTAGAAACGTTCGAGCGGAATGCGACCGCGCAGGCGCACCGCGTGGACAGCCTGGAAGCCGAGCGCCAAGTCGCCATGGCGCAACTTGAAGAGACGCTGCAGCGCAGCGATTCTGAGCACGGCGATGCGGCGCTGCAATGGTTCGGCGAGGCGATCCAGCAGTTGCCGCCGGAGATCGCCGGCGACCTCAGCCACCTCCAACAGCGCATGGCGTCCTGGGCGCAGCAAGAACGGGCGCTTCGCCAGCAGCGCGACGTGCTGCGCCAGCGCCAGCTCGCGCTGCAGATCGCCCACGAAATGGAAGCTCGGTACCGCCAAGCCCAATTGAAGCAACAGCGCGAGGTCGAGGCCAAAGCGCGCCGCGTAGAAGAGCTGCTGGACCGGGCGACCCAACTGACAGGACGCGGCAAGTTCGACGATGCGCTGCAGTTGATTGGAGAAGCCCAAGCGCTGAGTCCGGCGGACGGGCAGCGCGTGGCGATGTTGCGGGACGACGTGCTGGCGGCTAAGGGCCAACAGGCGCGTGAAGCGCAGATGGCGCAGCTCCAGCAAACGTTCTCGAAAGCCATGAAAGCCTTCGAGCAAGGGCGCTACGAGGAATCCATTGCGCTCTTTGAGCAGGTGATTGCGCAAGAGTCTTCGTTGAACCAGGAAGTGCAAGTCGCTGAGGGAGATGCTCCAACTCCTTAAGATGCGTTCTATCACCACAGAATCACAGAAGCTCACAGAAGCACAGAGAAGGGGAGTCGTTCGACGATTTCTCTGTGTCTCTGTGATGGTTCTGTATCTCTGTGGTGTGGCAGTACAAGCGGAAGAGCCTGCACCGTCAACCGAGACGCAGCAGTTGACGCCGATGGCGCAAGAGTTCCTTGCCGCGGCGAAGGCGCGCCTGGAAGCCGAACAGGAGAAAAAACAGGAGCGCGCCTACCAAGCGCAGCGCCGGCAAGCCCAGCGGCTGGCGATCCAGATGAGTCGCGAGCGATTGCGCGAGCGGCACGCCCAGGAGCAGACCGCGGACCGCCAGGTGCGTTTAGCACGCGAGCGACAGTTGAAGACGGTCTATCAGCAAGCGACGTCGCTCTATCAACAGGGCCGCTATGGTGAGGCGATCCGCCTCCTGCAACAATTGGCGCTCATGGATCCCGGTCATCCGCTCGTGAAGTCTGCAGAGCGGCTCATGGCCCGCGCCGAGCTCAAGCGGTTCGAGCAACAGCTGCAGGCTGAAGCCGCTGCGCCCTCGAACACCCGCGGCGCGCGCGTGGCCGAGTTGGAAGATCTGCTGACGCACAAGCGGGTGGAGCTGGAGACGGCGATTAAATTTGCGAGGATTGCCGCCGAAGAGCGCCGCTACGACACGGCGACCAAGCTGTTGACCGCCGCGCTCGTGCAGGACCCGACGCATGGGGAAGCGCGTCAGCTGCTGGAGCGCGTGCAGCTGCAACAGCTCAATGAAGAGCATGACCGCGTCGTGCGCCAGGTCGAGCGCGATGAGCGGCAGATGCACAACGACGTCATGAAAGCCCAGCTGCTGCCGGCCGGGTCAGGGATAGGGCTTGCCGCCCAGCAGATGCTCATGGCGCAGGCGCAAGGAACGATCAACGCCAAGTTGCAGCAGCCGATCAGTTTTGAGTTCAGCGATGTCGCCCTCGGTGACGTGCTGGATTTCATCGCGGACGCCGGCAACGTCAGCGTGATTCCCTCGCCGCAACTCGATTTGAAACAAAAGCGCGTCTCGCTCAAGATCACCGACTTGCCGCTGGAGCAGGCGCTGAAGTATCTGGCCAAGAGCCTCTCGCTCGCGTACCGGGTGGAGCATGATACGATTCTCCTGGCCACGCCTGAGGAGTTCTCGAACGAACCGATGGAAACCCGCGTCTTCTTCCTGCGCAACGGCCTTGGCCCGTTTGCGCTGGAGACCTCGGCGGTGGCGGCAAACCCGGTCCTGGCGATGGATCCCATCAAAACGCTGATTCAGCAAACGGTGCCGCAGCCGCCGGACAGCAAGCTGGTCATCGATGAGCGCAGTGGTGCGTTGGTCGTGACGAATACGAAGGAGCACCTGGCCTTGGTGGAGCGGCTGCTCAGCGAGCTGGATGTGACGCCCGTCCAGGTCCTGATCGAAGCCCGGTTCATTGAGCTGACGATGACGGATCTTGAGCAGATGGCATTCGAATCCGTCCTCAATGCGGCGGCGGCGCTTTCCAAAAAAGGGGCCGGGGACGAGACGCAAGGCGCCGGCAACCAAGTCGCCAGCGGCGGCGGGTTCAAATTCCCCGCGCTCGCTCGCGAGAGCGAAGGCCTCAACTTCACGCTGCAGGGCATCCTCAGCGGCACGCAGTTTGAATCGGTGCTGCATTGGCTGAACGAATCGCAGAAAAGCAAGACGCTTTCCGCGCCCCGCGTGACGACGCTCAATAACCAGACCGCAGACATCAAAGTCATCGAGGAGTTCCGCTATCCCACGCGCTACCAGGTATCGCTCGTGCAGTTTGACACCAACGGCGACGGCGATTTCGACGACGCCGGTGAAACCGAGTTCGTCAACGTGCCGCAGGATGTGAAGCAACGCGATGTCGGGATCCTCCTGCACGTGACGCCCAGCGTCGGCAAGGACCTCAACACCATCACGCTGGTGCTCGCGCCCGAAGTCAGCCAATTCAGCCAATTCCGCGATTTGGGCGGCGGGGTGACGGTGCCGGAGTTCACGTCAAGCCAGCTGACGACGAGCGCGGTGATCGCCGACGGCCAAACCGTGGTGCTCGGCGGCCTGATGAAGGACACGACCACGACCCAAAACACGCGGGTCCCGGTGCTGGGCGACCTGCCGGTCGTCGGCGGCCTGTTCCGGCAAACGCGCGAAACCAGCACCCGCAAGAACCTGCTGATCTTCATTACCGCCCGTCTGCTGGCCCCGCGCGGCCAGACGACGTGATGAGCCGTTTGTCCCGCCGCCCCCAGGCGGCCGTGGCGCTGGGCGCGCTACTCGTCCTCCTGGGCGCCTCCAGCGGCGCGGCGCAACCGACGCTCCCCTTCGCGCAGCGCCTCAAAACCCCGGTCACCGCAAACTTCCAGGACGTGGATTTTGCAGCCGCCATGGAATTTCTTTCCCAGCAAGCGGGCATCAACATCATCCTGTCCGAACAGGCTCGCCAGCTTGGCCGGGCGGTGAGCGTGCATCTGGTGGAGATGCCGATGCATCGGGCGCTGGAGTACTTGCTTGGCGGGCAGGGGCTGCAGTTCCGTTTTGATGAGGAGGCCATCTGGGTCGCCACGCGCGACGAAATGGAAGCGGAACCAATGGAAACCCGCGTCTTTCCGCTCAGCAGCGGTCCGGGGTTGTTCGCAGCGTTCGAGCCGCTGCCGGCTACGCGCGAAAGCGTGGCGCTGCAAGGCGTGAACATCAAGGAGATGCGCACGATCAAGGACCTTCTCGCGGAAGTCATCCCCGAGGTCGGCGAAAGCTCGATCCTGCTCGATGAGCGCAGCGGATCCCTCGTCGTCACGCAC
>PCVX01000052.1:38868-40759 GCA_002796105.1 Candidatus Omnitrophica bacterium CG11_big_fil_rev_8_21_14_0_20_63_9
GACCGGCACGCAGTACCAAGCGGTGCTGCACGCGCTGACGAAGAACGAAAAAACCAAGACGCTCTCCGCGCCCCGCGTGACGACGCTCAATAATCAAACCGCCACCATTAAAGTCGTGACGGAGTTCGTCTACGCCACGCGCTATGAGGCCACCGTCACGCGGCAGGACCTCAACAGCGATGGGGATTTCAACGATACCGTCAGCGGCACGCGCGAGACGCGCTTCATCAACGCGCCGCAGGATTTCGTGACGCGCGACCTGGGCATCCTTCTGCATGTGACGCCCAGCATCGGGCAGGACCAGCGCACCATTACGTTGGCCCTGAAGCCCGAGGTGAGCGAGAAGAAGACGGATGACACGTTCAATGGCGAGATCAGCCTGCCGCGCTTCAGCGCCCGCCACCTGGAGACGAGTGTCGTGGTGGAAAACGGCGAGACGGTCGTGCTCGGCGGCCTGATGAAGGACACGACGTCCAAAACGCTCACCCGCGTGCCGGTCCTGGGATCGATCCCCGTCGTGGGCAAGCTGTTCCGGAAGGAAAATGAGTCGACGGAGCGGTCCAACCTGCTGATCTTTGTGACGGCGCAGCTGATGCCCCCCTCTGGCGATCAGCTGGCGCGTTCCGATTCCTCCCCATGAAGAAAATCAACATCGAAGAGGTCGCGAGAGCGGCCGGCGTGTCCACGACAACCGTCTCCCGGGTCATCAATGACGTGTCGACGGTGTCCGAGGCCAACCGGCAGCGCGTCCTGGACGCGATCCGCCGGCTGAAGTACCGGCCCAACCCCAGCGCGCGCCGCCTGGCGTCCGGCAAGAGCAACACGGTCGGCATCGTGCTGCCGCGCTTCGCCGACATGTTCCACTCCTTCTACGTCTCCGAGCTCATCAAGGGCGTAGGGAGTGCGGTGGAGCGGCTGAAGCTCAACCTCCTGTTGCATGTGACCGACGGCCGCTCGTTCGTGGACGTCTCGACGGTGGACGGCATCCTGTTCGCCGACATCGACGGCAACGAGGACCAGCTCGATTTCGTCATGAACCAGGATTTGCCGTGCGTCGTGCTGAACCACTTCATCAATGAGCTGCCGGTGAGCTGCATTTCGGTCGATAACCGGGCCGCGGCGGAGCAGGTCGTCGATTACCTGGCCAAGCTCGGCCACCGGGACATCGCGACGATTACCGGGCACTTGCGCACACCGGTGGGCATTGAGCGGCTCGACGGCTACCTCAAGGCCATGAAGGCCCGCGGCCTTGAAGTGAAGCCGCACTTCGTGCAGCGGGGCGACTACAGCGGCCCATCCGCGCGCGAGCCGGCCAAGCGGCTGCTGACGCATCCCGACCGCCCCACCGCGATCTTCGCGGCCAGCGATGAAATGGCGGTGACGACGATCGAAACGGCGCTGGAGCTTGGGCTGCGGGTGCCGGAAGAGCTGTCGGTGGTCGGATTCGACGACAGCCCGATCGCCGCGTTTGCCCGGGTGCCGCTCACCACGGTCTGGCAGCCGCTAAGCCAGGTCGGGGAGATGGCGGTCGACGTGCTCTCCAAGTTCATCGCCGGCAAACAGCGGCAGCCGGTCAAGACGCTGCTGGGCACGAAGCTGATCGAGCGCCAGTCCTGCCGGCAGACGTGGCTTGAACGCTAAACACGCAGAAACGAACGATGAGGAGTGACCATGTCTGACACACGACCGATACGTGTTGCCGTGTTAGGCGCCGGCGGGCTTGGGAAAGCCGCAGCGCGCATCATCGATCTGAAGCGCGAACTGACCCTTGCGGCGATCTGTGACAGCCGCGGCGTGGTCAGCTCCTCCGCCGGGCTCTCCGGCCAACAGATCGGCGCATGCGCAGGAGATTTGGTCGAGGGCGTGCGGCGCTCCTGCGAAGGCGGCCAAG
>PCVX01000066.1:0-8137 GCA_002796105.1 Candidatus Omnitrophica bacterium CG11_big_fil_rev_8_21_14_0_20_63_9
CCGAGGATGCCCGCTCTCATCTCCAGCAAGCGGTCGCTAGGCACCAGCAGGCATTCGGGACGCCTCCCGCAGGCTTGTGGCCGTCGGAGGGCAGCGTTAGCGAAGAAGCGGTGCAGCTCATTGCGGAATGCGGGCTGCGATGGATCGCCACCGATGAGGAGATCCTCTGGAGGACGTTGCGGACCGGGAGGTCCGCCTCGCTGCTGTACCGTCCTCACCTGGTGCGCTGCCCGGCCGGGCAGGTGGCGATGGTGTTCCGCGACCGGGAGCTCTCCGACCTGATCGGGTTCACGTATAGCCAGTGGGAACCGGCGGTGGCGGTCAACGATTTCGTAAACCGGCTGGCGCGCATCCACGACCAGTTTCGTTCGGCCAGTGTTCCGGGACTCGTCAGCATCATTCTCGACGGTGAAAATGCCTGGGAGAGCTACCCTGGGGACGGCCAGGCCTTCTTCCAGCACTTGTACGAGGCGCTTGCCCGCGACGTGCGGTTCCGCTGCGTCACCGTCAGCGAATTCCTGCAGCAGCATCCGCCATCACCGACGGAGTCCTTGCCGACGCTCTTCAGCGGCTCGTGGATCGACGGCAATTTCTCGACGTGGGTGGGACATGTGGAGAAAAACCGCGCCTGGGACTATCTAGCGGAAGCGCGGGAGGCCTTGGCATCCGTCAACCGGCAGGATGCCGATGGAGCCTGTGCGTGGAAGCACCTGGAGATCGCCGAGGGAAGTGATTGGATGTGGTGGTTCGGCGACACGCATTACACCGCGCAGGCGGATGAGTTCGACCGGCTTTTCCGGATCCATCTGACGAATGCCTACACGCGCGCTGGGTTGCAGCCTCCTGCCGCGCTGGCCAGCCCGATCCGCTACCGCCCGGCACCGCAGCTCCATGAGCCCACAGGCCGTATCACGCCGACTATCGACGGGCGGGAGACGTCCTACTATGAATGGCTCTACGCCGGCCTCGTCGACCTCACGCAGCAGTATGCTGCCATCCACCGGGGCGACCAGTGCCTACGCAAGCTGTGGTACGGATTTGACGGGCGTCAGCAATATGTCCGGATCGATCTGGATGCCGGCAAGCTTCCCGTCGATGAGGCGTGGGCGATCGAGCTGGATGTGGGGAAAGAACAACGGGTATCGATCGTCCCGAAACAGCGGCAGGTTAAAGCTACTTTGGTTTCGAGCAAGCCACCCATAGCGCTCGAATGCGCGATGGACCGCTTCGTCGAGCTGGTTCTTCCTAATGAGCAACTGGGGCTTGCCCCCGGACAACACCTGCAGCTGGCTCTCAGCTTGAAGGGTCCTGCCGGGGTGCTTGAGCGGTACCCGGCCCAAGGCACATTCAACCTGATTGCGTTTCCGGCGGATCTGGACGTTCAAGTCTGGCCCATCTAGGACGCTGGCAGCTTGATTTCTCGACGGAGCCGACCTATAATAACAAGTCTCATGAGGCCTATCCGTATTGCGATCGTGGGCGTCGGGAATTGCGCCAGTTCGCTGCTGCAGGGGCTTGAGTACTACGGCAAGCGCTACGCGACCAACGGCCACCATCTCGTCCCAGGGCTGCTCCATCCCAAAGTCGGCCGGTACAGCCCCGGAGACATCAAAGTCGTTGCCGCCTTCGACGTCGACGTCCGGAAGGTCGCCAAACCCCTTGAAGCGGCCATCGGTGCCGCCCCCAACTGCACGACCAAGTTCCTTAAGCGACTGCCTCGCTACGGCGTGCGGGTCCACATGGGCCCGGTCCTCGACGGCGTGGCGCCGCACATGAGCCGGTATCCTTCCGCGGAAACCTTCGTCATCGCCAAGCACAAACCGGCCAATATCGCCAAGGTGCTGAAGGATACCGGCGTCGAGATCCTCCTGAACTATTTGCCCGTCGGCTCCAAACGAGCCACCGAAGCCTATGCGACCGCCTGCCTTGAGGCGGGCGTGAGCTTGCTCAATTGCATCCCCGTGTTCATCGCCTCGGAACCGGCGTGGGCGAAGCGGTTCGCCGAGAAGGGCATCCCGATCGTCGGAGATGACGTGAAGGGGCAAGTCGGCGCGACGATCCTGCATCGCACGCTTGCGGAGCTGTTCATGGAGCGCGGCGCGACCGTGGAGCGCACCTATCAACTCAACGTCGGCGGCAACACTGATTTCCTGAACATGCTCAGCCGCGACCGGCTCGCAATGAAGAAGATTTCAAAAACCGAGGCGGTGCAAGCCGTGCTCAAGCAGCGCCTGGGCAGCTCTGACATCCATATCGGTCCAAGCGATTACGTGCCCTGGCAGCATGACCGGAAGGTCTGTTTCCTGCGCATCGAGGGGCGAGGGTTCGGCGATTGTCCGATCGAAATCGAAGCCCGGCTGTCCGTCGAAGATTCCCCGAACAGCGCCGGCGTCACGATCGATGCGATCCGCTGCCTCAAGCTGGCCAGAGAACGGGGTCTTCGCGGGCCGCTGCTGTCGGTGTCCGCCTGGACCATGAAACACCCTCCCAAGCCTATGTCGGATGAACAGGCACGCCAACAACTCGAGGCCTTCATCCGTGGAAGCAGCAACCAATAGCCGCCATCCGCTTACCGGCTGGCTGGCGGTCGCGCGCTTTGGGTTTTACACGCTCTCCTTCAGCTTGATCGCAAGCCTCGCGTTCACCCCCTGGCTCGAAACGCTCAACCTGTCCTGGTGGAAAGTTTTTCGCCGTTGCGTCTCGCTGGCCGCCGCTGCCAGCCTGTGGTTGTGCCTCAGGCAGGAGGGGCGCTCCTTCGCTTCCTATGGTTTTTCAGCGTGGTCCGGAGCAGGGAAGCGGGAGCTTTTGACCGGGCTCCTCGTGGGCGCAGCTTGCCTTGCAGGGCTCTTTGGGATCGGGCTGTTCCTGGGCTTCTACCAAGTCGATGTCACGCAAGACCGGGCCAAGTTGTGGCGCACGGTGATCGGATTCATCCCCGCCGCCGCGCTGGTCGCTGCGCTTGAGGAAGCCATCTTCCGCGGATTTCTCCTCCAGCAGCTCTTAGCGAGCTCCAAGACTGCCGCCGTCCTCGCCAGCAGCGCGCTGTATTCCGTGGTGCACCTGCGCACGCCGCTGGCCGAGCTGAGCACTTGGATGGAGCTGGGCGGATTGTTTCTCCTTGGCGTCGTGCTCTCGTTGAGCTACCTCAAGACGAACCGCCTCTTGTTTGCCGTGGGCCTTCATGGAGCGCTTGCGTATGGCGCGCGGGTCAACAAGCTCTTCATCGGACACCCCTATCCGGAGCTATCATGGCTCATTGGAACGGGCCGCCTGGTCAACGGGCTCATCGGGTGGGCCGCACTGCTGGGGCTTGGAGGATGGATCGGTTGGCGTAGTCGGACTGACAAGGGAGGAGGAGGGCATGTGGCGTAAGGGGCTTGCGGTATGCAGCGTGCTGGCTGTGCTGGCGGCGGCGTCACCGGCTCAGGCTGACGAAAGGCCGGGGTCGTATTGGGACGGGGCCTTGACGAAGTTTGGACGAGGGATCTCGAACGTTTTGACCTGTCCCGCGGAGCTCTTGCGGACACCGGCATTGGTCACGCAGCGCGAGGGCACGCTGGCCGGAAGTACGGTCGGCATCGTCCACGGGATTTGGCGCACGTTGCTGCGCGGAGCGACCGGGGTCTTCGAAGTGGTGACGTTCTACGCGGAGATTCCGAAGGATTTCGCGCCGATCATGCACCCGGAGTATGTCTGGGCGCACGGCAATTGGGTTCCCTGAGCCGCGTGGAATTACCCGAAAAACTCTTTCTTCTGGTCCTCGGGCAAGGAGCGCTTGAGAGCGTTGACGATGCGCGTCAGCTCAAGATCCAGCAGCGTGATGCAGCTGAGCAGGCGCTGCGTCAGCCAAAAGACGCCGCACAGCGCGAGCCCGAGCACTGACGTCGCCATTTGGATTTCGCTTGAGGGGATGTACAAGAGATAGAGAAACCCCGCCACCGCCATCAACAGCAAGTAGATCTTCATGCGATCCACAGTTTGAAGAAAGCGCCGGTCACGCGAGGTGAGTGGCATGTCTGCTCGTCTCCTGTTGTTAAGCGATAGTATACAACAGCATAGGCCTTGTCGACCAGTACTCCAATGCGCCCGATCTGTTTCGACCTTGATGGCGTGCTCATCCATACCATGCCTTGGCACGCCACCGCTTGGCAAGAGGCGGCTCGCCGCTTCGGCTGCCGCGTCTCGCGCCGGGAGATCTACCTGTGGGAAGGCGAGCCGGGCCTTGTAACCGCCACACGGCTCCTCCGCCGCGCGCGCCCATCAGCACGCCTCAAGACCTCTCCTCAGGAGTTGCTCTTGGAAAAAGAGCGTCGCTTCAAACAGTTGGCCCGCACCGTCAAGGTGCAGCCGCTTCTGCGCGCGCTCATTATGGAGCTGGCGCGCCGGCGTGTCCGGCTAGCGCTCGTCACGGGAACGTCTTCCAGGGAGCTGTCACGCATCATTCCAGGCGCCTTTCTCAAGCGCTTTCGCGTGATTATTACCGGCGACCGGGTGCGGCACGGCAAACCGCACCCTGAGCCGTACCGAACCGCCATGCGCGCGCTTCGCGCAAGGCCGGCTCAGACGATCGTCGTGGAAAACGCGCCGAATGGCATCCGGTCCGCCCAACGCGCCGGCTGCGGCCTGGTGATCGCCCTGGCCAGCTCGCTGCCGAAGCGGTATCTGGCGCAAGCGGACGTGATCGTCTCGACCGCTGCACAGCTGCGCGCGGTGCTCCAACGGAAATTCCTCATTGCGCTCCTCGTATCGCTCCTCATTCCCTTTCAGCCAGCCGGCTGGAGCGGGGAAGTGGAACGGGCCCGCCAAGTCGATGCCATTGTCGTCTCACCCCCCAAGCGCCATCCTGTTCTCGGCGAGCGCTTGAACTTCCACGGCCGGTGGTTCGGCATTCCGGTCGGCCATGGTTCGCTCGAGGTCAAAGGCATCGTCACGCTTGAGGGCCGGCAAGTCATCCACATCGTGGCCCAAGGCCGCACGAACGACGTCCTGTCAAAGATCTATCCGATCCAGGATGAGGTGCACTCGTATCTGGACGTGCAGACGCTCAAGCCGGTGCGTTTCGAAAAACGGCAGCGCGAAGGCCGCTACCGCTCGGATGAGGTGGTCACGTTTGACCACGCCACCCACAGAGCCGTGTACCGGTCGTTGTTGAACGGTTCGACGAAAGAGATTGAGCTGCCGGATGAATTCCATGATTTGATCAGCGCACTCTACTGGTTCCGTAGCCAGCCGCTTCAACCCAACCAAACGATCACCGCCAAGCTCTATACCGATGAAAAGATCTACGAAACCCAGATCCAGATCAAAGCGCCGGCCCTCCTGGAGCTGCTCAAGCGCGGCACGTTCCCATGCCTGGTGGTGGAGCCCCAGGCCTCCTTTAAGGGCCTCCTGGTCAAACGGGGCCGTATCTGGGCGTATCTGACCGCCGATGAACACCGGATCCCGCTGCTCATCAAAGCCACGACTCCATGGGGCGCCATGAGCGCCGTGATAGAGCAAGAAAGCCTGGACAACGTGCTTGTCCAGGCTCAGAGCCCTCCGAAGCAAACCCCCTAGAAACTGCCTTGCAGGACCTCCTTACGGCCTCCTAATAATGTCGGATAAGATATATTCTGTAAAATATATTCAAGCCGGACGTGGTATCTTGCCAGCCAAGCTTTCCCTCAGGTATAGTTAAATCATATTACTCTTGTGGAGGGCTGAAGATCATGGTGTTCCCGATGACTCAATTGCCCCACCGCTACACGACGCAGTGGATAGGGTGTGTTCTGCTGCTGTTGCTTGCGACCTCTTCTCGCGTCTATGGATCAGGTGACTGGGTACGCCACGCGCAACAAGAATATCAATCACATTCAATGCACCAAGCGTCCTGAGCATCCTGATGCGGTGGTATCTGGCGCGGTGAGCGTTGAAGAAATGTCTCACCGCACAGTTGCGGAGCATCTGGCCGAGGCCAAGGCTAGGCACGGTAGCACGCCGAAGCTGCTGTACGAGGATGGGAGGCCGATTGGGTACGCGTACGGCACCGATGTCGGGGTTTCCCGCACTGATCGTATTCGCTATTTTGCCCCGTTGTTTGGGCAAGGCTCGGTTCTGTGCCCTTCAGGATCCTTCATGACAGGGGTATTCAAGAGAGCCTCTGGCACCACGGACAAAAATGTGACGATCATCCGATGCGAGCGTCTTGATGGAGAACACCCTGACGAACCGAACCAAGCGGCGGTTTTTCTGACGGACGGAGTGCGCATGCCAACCGATACAGCGCTACCGGACGCGAATGATCCGGCCTGGGGCGCTTGCCCGGTGGGATCAGGGGCGATTGGGCTCCTCTTGGTTGATCATGCCAGGGGCCCCGCATATGGTGAATGGACAAACGCGGATACCCTTACCTTTGTTTCGGGGTTCTTGACAGGTAATCCTGTAACCATCATCGGCAACGTGGTCATCTTGGTTGTGAGATCCGTGCTGGAGAGCGAGGACAACTTCAACGTCACTGAGCGATTTTTAGTGTGCAAAACGCTCCCCCACCTCCCACCTCGCGTCAGCTTTCTCAAGCCCAGCCCCTCTTCATGGGTAGTGACCGACAAGCCGACCATTAACATCACCGCGTTCGCCACCGATGACGAAGGCTTTGAGAGTATCAAGTATCCGTTTCAGTGGGCCAGCAACCGCACTCGCAGCAACGGTTCGATTATTCAAGGCACGACACAGTGCTATCTGGGGGCATGTGTCGCTAAAAACATCCAATTGATGCCAGGTCGGAATGAGATTACGTTTGAGGTGGAAGATCGGGATGGTGCGGTGGGCACGGCGGTGTTTGTGGTCGAGCGTCGTGTGCCAGCGCCCCCCCGGGTGACCATTCTGGCCCCTACCGAACAGCCGACATATACGACAGCCGAAGCGACACTGACTTTGAGCGCATCGGTCGAGAGCACCGGCACACTTCAGTCCGTCACCTGGAAGAACGCCCAGAACGGCTCTACCGGTGTCGTGGCCAAGACGACCTACGGATGGGTCGCGCTCAAAGTGCCGCTCGTGATGGGCTCCAACGTGATTACCTACACAGCCACTGACAGCAATGGCACAAGCGGTTCGGATAGCATCACGATTACCAGGACTTCCAACAACTACACCTGCGGCGGGGGGACATTGTGCAACTGGCAGCCTGTAACCGGCACGCCGGGCCAAATCGTCTGCGGGACAACCTTGCGGAATTACCAATGTACGGCGGAGGGATGGAAAGACCTGGGGACGTCGTGCGCGTGCACTCTGCCGCTGCCGCCGCTTAAGACCCCGAGCAATCTTAAAGCTGCAGGCTCATGCTCAGGCACGTCCTCCCGCATCAGAGTTTCATGGGACAGTGTACCAACGGCCACACAGTACGAACTTCACCGCAAACCCAACGACAGCATAACACCCTACGCTGAGATTGCGAACACAAGCAACGCCTCGTTTATCGATACGACGGTTGCCCGGGGAAAGTCCTACCAATACAAGGTGAGGGCGCGCCGCGCAAGCGACGGTGCTGTGAGCAGGTTCCAAACGGATTTTTCCGAAGGAGCGGCGCCGCTCTGCAAGTAGGCATCTTACACCACCCCTCGTTAGGATCGGGCGGCCACCCTTCGGCTTTGAACTCGGAGAAGACGGTTCTGAACTCCTTCTGAGTGTTCATCACGATGAGGCCGTACCAGGCCACCTATTTCTTCGCCATGTGGGCGAAAAAGGCCTCGGCGCCCTTGCGGACCTGCTCAGGGGTGAGGTCTTGCGTGTGGGTGGCGATCATCCAGGAGTAGCCGAAGGGGTCTTGGACGCTTCCGGCGCGGTCGCCCCAAAACATATCGGCGACAGGCATGGCCACCGTGCACCCGGCAGCCACGGCCTGCTTGAAGGCGGCATCGGCATCGGGCACGTAGACGTAGAGGCTGATGGGCGAGCTGCCCAGAGTTTCAGCACTCTTGCACCCCCCGGAGAGCATCTCATCGCCCATCATGAAGATCGAATCGCCGATTTGCATGGTGGCGTGCATGGTGCCCTGCCCTGAGGGGTTGGGGAAGACGTCCAGCGCCTTGGCGCCGAAGGCCTTTTGGTAGAACGCGAGCGCCTTTTTGGTGTCTTTGAGCGTGAAGCTGGGGGTCAG
>PCVX01000066.1:8184-9996 GCA_002796105.1 Candidatus Omnitrophica bacterium CG11_big_fil_rev_8_21_14_0_20_63_9
TCTCCAGCGCGGCGGCGATAGCGGGCTCGCGCGCCGCAACCACATCGATATCCTCGACCAGTTGCTCTTTCGTCAGGCCCATGCGCGCTCCTTGCCAAATCGGGAACCACCCCCTAGCAGCCGCCGCGACTGGATTGCCATAGTTCGAGGACACACCATGCCGAAGCTTACCGTCGTCACCCGCGAAGGCGAAGAAAGCACGATCGAGGTCGAAAGCGGCCTGACCGTGATGGAAGCCATTCGCGACAACGGCTTCGACGAATTGCTGGCGCTGTGCGGCGGGTGCTGCTCGTGCGCGACCTGCCACGTCCATGTCGATCCCGAGCATTTCGGCAAGCTCGACCCGGTGAGCGAAGACGAGGACGACCTGCTCGAAAGCACCGACCACCGGACCGAATATTCGCGCCTGTCCTGCCAGATCCCGTTCAGCGAGGCGCTCGACGGGCTCAAAGTCCAGATCGCCCCCGAAGACTGAGCCCCGGATCGGCAAACGTCGCGTAACCGCGGGATTGACCGCGAGTCGAAAGGGCCTAGTCTGCGGCCATGGCCATTGCCGATACTCCTTCGTCCGGCGAACCGCCGCGGACTGCCCCCGGGCGCCGTAGCCAAGCGCTTTATCGCCTCCAGGTCGGTGGTATCGGGCTCGGCTTCATCCTGCTCGTCATCGGCATTGCCAATGCGGTGATCGATCGCGCGCAGGAGGTCGAGCAGACCGCCGTGCCCGAAGCCAAGATCGATCCGCCTGCGCCGACCGAGACCCCGGCGTCCGATCCGCTGGCCGAGATCGGTGTGGTTCCGTCGCCCGAACCGGCCACGCCGACCCCCACCACCAGTGCGACCGCCGACAATGTTTCGACCCCGCCGCCGAGCGAGTAGCCTCGCGGTCCTGGCCGCCGGCGCGCTTGCAGCCTGCAATCCGAGCGTCGGAAACGAGGCGGCGGAGCCGCCTGCCGAACCGGTCGATATCGCGCTATTCTCGACCCTGCCGATCGCGCAGCCCGAGGGGGCGGGCATGACCGACCTGCTGTCGGCCGATGCGCCCTCGCACTGGGCCGTCGGTGTGCTTGCCGAACGCGGCGACTGGCGCGCGGTCGACTGGCTCGGCGAACGCGAGGACGGCTGGGACGCGTTGGCCGAGACCGATTTGCTGATCCTCGCCCAGCCGCGCCCGCTCGCGCCAGAGGAGAACGTCGCGCTCGATGATTTCGTGCGTGGCGGGGGAACCGTGCTGCTGTTCGCCGATCCCGCCCTGACCCAGGAGAGCAGCTATCCGCTGGGCGACCGACGCCGTCCGCCCGCGGGCGTGCTGCTGTCGCCGATCCTGTCGCGCTGGGGGCTCGAGCTTGTGCGCGACGAGGCCGACCGTGCGAGCGGCGTGGACTGGAACGGCGTGTCCCTTCCACTGTCGCGCGCCGGGCGCTTCCAGCTCGCCGAGGACGCCGGGGATTTTGCGGGAGACTGCACTGTGGAGGCCGACTCGCGGCTGGCGGACTGCGCGATCGGGAAGGGGCGGGTGTTGGCGTTGGCCGATGCTGCGCTGCTCGAGCCCGACCAAGGCGAAACCGCGGAAATCCGCGCCGCACTGCTCGACAAGCTGATCGAATCCGCGCTTCGACCATAGCCGGGGAATTCGCGGGACCGGCCCTTCGGTGCCGTGATCGGCTTACGTATTTCTCCCGAATTCCAGCACTTTCCGGTAACTTCTTGTTAACGATTGAAAATCGAGGTATTGAAATATATCGCGTAAAAACAGATACTTACCGAAGTATACCGCGATTTCCCGTAAAATTCCCTTTTTTCCCGCCTTTGTCC
>PCVX01000018.1:0-805 GCA_002796105.1 Candidatus Omnitrophica bacterium CG11_big_fil_rev_8_21_14_0_20_63_9
TCCATGAAGTCGGCTTTTTTCTGCCGTTCTGCCAGGTGATCCTGATAAAGATTGACGGCCTGCTCATAAACTTGCGCCGGTCCGGGAATAGCCCCCAGTGACGTGTCAACTTTGGGGGCAAGCCATGCCCAGGCACTCATGAAGATGATCAACCCGGCGAGCGGGATGCAGAGCTGCTGCCAGACTTCACCCATTTGTTCACGAGGATTGTCGCCAGCGGCAATTTTCATTAACGGCACAAGCCAGCCAAGCCCGGCAACGCCCAGATAAGCTGCGGACTTGTTGATGATAGAGAATATTTTCTCGCGTCGAACGGCACTCTTCTCTTTTGCGGAAGGGGCTTCGATGACGTTCTCAATCGTGCTCATGTCATTCTCCATTTCTTTGTCTCGTGACGCCGTCGGGGTGGCAGACGCGCGCACCTGCCACCCCTTCCGGTTAATTGCTGACGACGCCGGTGCCGTTCACCATCTCATTGCCCTTGAGGCCGATCGGGAACTGCTTCAGGTATTCGTTGGGGGTGTGGCCATTGAAGGTGATGCCATCAATGAACTCGGTTTGCGGCTTGCGATAGCCATCGGTGCCCCACGGGAAGTCGGCTTTAGCAACCTTACCCTCGGCGACCAGAAGCTTGGCGGCTTCCATATAGATGTCGGGCCGATACACGGACTTGGCGATTGTGTCATACCAGCTGTCGGGTTTGCCTTCGGTGATCTGCCCCCAGCGGCGCATTTGCGTCAGATACCAGACCGCATCCGAATAGTAGGGATAGGTAGCGAAATACCGATAGAAAACGTTGAAGTCA
>PCVX01000018.1:1044-9699 GCA_002796105.1 Candidatus Omnitrophica bacterium CG11_big_fil_rev_8_21_14_0_20_63_9
GGCTTCGACGCCGGCCCGGGCCGCCCGGTCCAGCGCTTTCGCGTCCGCCCGGTCGCTGATCACCACGGCGACGCGCGCCCGCAGCGTCCCGCGCCGCGTCGCATCAAGGATCGCTTGCAGGTTCGTGCCCTGCCCGGAGCATAAGACGGCGATCGCGGGCGCGGCGCGATGAGAGGGCGACCGGCGTGGCGTGGAGCTCCTCCTGCGCGTCTTACCCGAGCACGCGCTCGATGCGGCGGCTGAGCTCTTCTTTGGGCACGACCCCGACGATGCGGTCGACTTCTTGGCCGCCCTTAAACAGCAGGAGCGTCGGGATGTTCATGATGCGGTACTGGGCCGCGATCTGCGGGTGGTCGTCCACGTTGACCTTGCCGATCTTGACCTTGCCCTGATACGTTCCCGCCAGCTCCTCGACCATCGGGGCGATCACGCGGCACGGGCCGCACCACGCCGCCCACAGATCGACGAGCACTGGGGTGGAGGCGTTCAGGACTTCCTGCTCGAAGTTGCTTTCGGTAAATTCCACTGCAGCGCCAGCCATTGAGATCTCCTTCAAAAGAAGCCGGTGAGAGGAATCGAACCTCCGACCCGCTGTTTACGAAACAGCTGCTCTACCTCTGAGCTACACCGGCGGGGCAGCTATTGTACCGCGAGCGTCCCCGTCGGCGCAACCTGCGCTAGAAACCGGTAACGTCTCCGTTTGCGGGTCCTGCCGCTGCGCCACCCGCAAACGGGGACACCACCTAAAACCCAGCGGTCTGGGGCTTGGCGGGTGTCGGCGCGGCCGCGTGGCGGGGAATCGCCACTGTCACGATCGTCCCGCGGCCCGGCTCGCTCGCCAGCGTGAGCGAGCCGCCGTGCATCTCGGCGTAGCGGCGCGCAAGAGTCAGCCCGATCCCTGCGCCTTCGTAGTTCCGGTTCAGCCGCCGGTCGACCTGGTAAAACGCTGCGAACACTTTCTCCTGCTCGGAAGTTGGAATGCCGATGCCGCTGTCCCGCACCGAGATTTGCACCGCGTCGGGCGTGGTGAGGACCTCGATGTCGACCCGGCCGTGCTCGTGGTTGAACTTCACCGCGTTGTCGAGGAGGTATTCGAGGGTCGACAAGCAGCGCAGCCGGTCCGCCTCAATCGTCAGCGGAGCCTCGGGCAAATGCGTGGTAAGGGTGATCGACCGGGTCGACGCTTTGGGCATGACCGTCGCCACCGCCTGCTGGACGAGCTCCTGGATCACCACCGGCTGATAGTGGAGCACGATGTCGGAGCCGTGCATGAGGTCGATCAGCTGCTGCAGGAGAAGCCGGAGCCGTTCATACGCGCCGATCAGCACGTCCATCGCGTGCTGCTGGTCGCCGGAGAGCTGCCCCAGCGTGCGGTCCGAGATGAGGTAGATCCACTCGCCCATGAGGCACAACGGCGTATTGATCTCATGGGAGATCGACGCGAGGAACTGGCTCTTGAGGTCGTTCAGCTCCGCCAGCCGCCGGTTGAGCTCCTCGAGCTTGAGCATGCCCTCCCCGGTCGTGCGCAGTTGGCGGGTCAGGCTCAGCCGCTGCTGGCAGCGGTAGAGGATCGCCTGGATCTGGACGATGTCAAAGGGCTTCGTGATGAAATCGCACGCCCCTTGCTGCATGGCCTCGACCGCGCCCTCCACCGATGGAAACGAGGTGATGACAACGACGTTGAGCAGCGGATCCAGGCGCTTGAGTTCCCGCAGCAGCTCGACCCCGGTCAGCTTGGGCATTTTCAAGTCGGTGATGACGACATCGGCGGGCTGCTGGCGGAACAGGCCGAGCGCTTCCAGTCCATCGTGGGCGACCCTGATGGTGCACCCGCGGGCGGCGAGGATCTGCGAGAGGATCTGGCAGATCTTGGGTTCGTCGTCGACGATGAGGATATTCAGCGGCTGGGGCATGGGAGGATAAAAATGGCGCCGGGACCCAGACTTGCACTGGGGACGCGCGGATTTTCAGTCCGCCGCTCTACTACCTGAGCTATCCCGGCCCGTCGTCGCAAATGGAGCATTATAGGCCTCGACGGAAAGCGGTGTCAATCCGACGGCCGTCGGCGTCCAAGGAGGACGTGGAGCAGGGCCGCGACCGCCAAGATCGCGTAGGCAACCAGCGAAACCCACAGCCCCGGCCCGATCGTGATGGCGACAAACAGTGCTTGCGTATCGGTCGTGAGCAGCTTCCAGAATCCCGCAGCCGCGATCGCAGCGCGGATGACCGCAACCGCCACGCCGCAGACGCGCGACCTGGCGAACCCCATCAGCGCACCGGCAGCGAGAAGCGCCAGCAATGGCAGCAGGTAGACGGCGTAGCTCTTGAACCCCACCTGTTGCTGCTCACCCAATAAGAGATCCAGCAGCGCAAGCGCGACTTTGGCGTTCTCTTGATTGGCCAGTTGAGGAATCTGCAGGCCGCTCACTTGCGTCGGGATGTCCTTCACCGACGGAAGCTCTCCGGTCACCTGCTCCGCCCCTCGCTTGACGGTGACCGTCACGCGCTTGACCCGCCGCGACAGGTCGCCGAGCGCTCCGCTGACCGGTGCCTGCTCGCGAAGCGCTTTGAGCGCGCCGGGCTCGCGCAGGTCGATGTACGCCCACGGCAGCACGAAGCCGACGACGACGGCCGCCGCGCATCCCCAGGCCAACACCAGCCACACGGATCCGCTTACGCGACTCGGCTGAGCCATTCGCGGCCTCCATCGAAGAGCATCTTCAGTCCCATCAGCGCCAGCATCGCCGTGACGAACCGCGCAAACGCGACGGCCGAGAGCCGGCGCACCAGCCGCTGCCCCGCCCAGGAACCCGCAAACGCCACCACAGTCAGGCTGGCGATGACCGGGATCATCGACGCTGACACCAATCGATTGGCGAGATACACCGGCAGCCGCGTCGCGTCCACCACCAAGGCGAGCGCGGCCGAGGTGCCGATGTAGGCGGCTTGAGGCAGCCCGAAGATCAGCAGGCACGCGGAGCGTATCGCCCCGCCGGTGCCGAGCATGCCGGCGATGAAGCCGGAGAGGACGCCGCCGAGCATCAATGTGAGCGGCCGGCGCGGTAGGCGCATGCGCTCCTTCAATAAGACGGAGAGGAGAACGTAGACCAGAAGAAATGCGCCGAACGCGACCTTCACCACAGGCGAGGGCAACCCGGCGGTCAATTGCGCGCCGATGAGGCTGCAGATGATGCCTGGCACGCCGAACTGCAGCCACGTCGGCCAATGGATGTGCCGCCCGAAAAACACCAGCCGTGAGGCGTTACCGAACAAATGGAAGCAAGCCACGACGGCAATAGCGGCTTTCATGTCCAGAAACAGCGACGCCACCGGGGTGAGGACGGTGGCTGCGCCGAAACCCGCCATCGTGCCGATCACTTCCGCGCCGAACGCGGCGGCGAGGAACACCACCCACACGCCGGACGATTCCATCACGCAAACAGATCGTCGGGAACGCTGATCGCCGGGCTGGGTTTGCGAGCCCGGGTTGCCGCGCGGCTGGACCGCTTCACCGGGCTGGGCATAGCTTGGGCCTTGGCCTGCGGCTCGATCTCGGCGGGCAGCCGGCTGCGGGCATCGAGCCACCGGCAGAAATCGCACCCCAGCGACGATGGCGGCACGGGTCCACTGAGACAGCGGCACGCCGCGCGAAACGTGTCGTACGCGCGCTCCGGCTCCGTGGTGAGAGTGTGCACCGTCACGCCGAACGGAAACCCGTCGTGCAGCGTGCCATCGACGGGACAGTAGTACACCACGTAGGCGGTGCGGCTGGTGGGATAACCGTTGCGCTCCAGCAACAGCGCGTAGACATCCATCTGGAACTTGTAGTATTGCTCGCTGTAACTCACATCGTCGGGCGCGCAGGCGCGCGTCTTATGGTCCAGCGGTGCCAGCCGTCCATCGCTTAAGACGACGCAATCATCGAGCTTGCCCCACAACCGGGCGCTTGCCTGCGCGTCGTTGAATCCCAGCGTCAGGACGGCGGTCCCCAGCTTCCCATCCAGCTTGCCGCGGATGAGCGGCGGCAAGGCCCCCTGGTGCCGGTAGCGCTCGAAATACGCTTTCAGCACCCGGTCGATGCCGGACGGCAGCGATGGAAACGGGCCGCGCGGCCGCTCCAGTTTGGAGTTCACGTGCAGCCAGAAACAGCGCGGGCATTCTTGAAAGAGTTTCAGAGTGGAGGCGGAGAGCTGGGGCATGGCTTCCATTGTACGCCAGGCTGGAGCAAAAAAACAACACGGCTTGGGGACCAAGCCGTGCGAATAATGAAATGATGGTAGTTGTTTGGATGATGCCGCGGGAGCACGATAAGGCGACCAAAGCGCCCTCAGAAGCTTCGGCAGCTAAGCAACCATATCGAGCCGGTGCAGACCGTGAGGCGCCTCTATGGAGCTACCAGCCTCCATGCGCTTCTCCAGCGCTCGCCCGCTGCTGAGCTCGACGTAGGCCTTTGAGCTTTGCGACCCCACCTTTCGGTGCATCCGCCAACTCATGGTGCCGGCGGAGTCCGCCAAGACCTACTGACGGAGGTGTGCCATTATCGGCTCCCAATCTGAAACATTACCATATTTAAGTAGTAAGCGGCAAGGGTCAGGCGAGGAAAATCTTCCGAACAGCGGCTACCCTGTCCATCGTTGAGGCCAGCTCAGCTTCCGACAGGCGGCCGCTGCGGTAAGCTTGACGCAGTGAAGAAAGCGCTTCCTTGGCGGCTGCCAGGTCTGAGCAGATGAGCAGCAGATCATGGCCGGCTTCGCTGGCCCGAACTGTCACCTCTCCCATGCCCCCGACGTGCTGCAGCGCACCCATCTCCAGGTCGTCGCTTAGGATCAGGCCCTGGAATCCCAGCCGATCGCGCAGCAACGCCTTCACCAACCGGGGAGAAAATGTTGCGGGAAGCTCGGGCGGCTCGCCGAGTCCTGGATAGCATACATGGGACGACATCACCATGGCCACACCCGCTTCGATCGCGGCGCGAAACGGCACCAGATGCACGCGTTCCATCGCGTCCCAGCCCAGCCCGATCGTGGGCAGTACCCGATGCGGATCGTTCGGCACCGCGCCCAGCCCTGGAAAATGTTTCGCGCAAGCGGCCACCCCATGCGACTGGAGGCCTTGAATCCTGGCGACCCCGAACCGGCTGACGAGCGCCGGATCAGACCCATAGGCGCGGTCGCCGATGATCGGATCCGATCCCTCGACGAGCACATCCACACAGGGAGCCAGATTCACGCGCACGCCCAGCCGCTTGAGCTCTTCGGCTTCAGTCTCGCCCTGCCGGCGCACCGACTCGGGCGAGAGCGTCCGGCCGATGAGCCGCGCTGCGGGAAACCGCGTCACGCCGCTCGCGAAGCGGATCACGCGGCCCCCCTCATGATCAACCATGACGAGCAGCCGGCGCTGCAGCGCGTCTTGAAGATCGGTGATGAGGCGCGTGAATTGCTCAGGCGAGGCGAAGTTCCGGCTGAAGACGACGAGCGTTTGCGCGTAGACATCCTGGAGTGCTTGGATGAGCTCGGTGGTCGCTTCTGTGCCGTGAAATCCGATGGCGAGGCGCGCGCCGATCATTTCTTCGAGCGTCATGAGATCACTTTATCGCAGAACATGATTTTATGTTATTCTGATTTTGTAATGCCTCGTCGCGTCCGCTACGACCACCTGCCCACCGAACGCCTCAATCCGCGCAGCCGCCACCTGGATCAGCTCCCCCTTCCACGCTTGTTGCGGCTGATGCATGAGGAAGATCTCGCCGCGGTCCGCGCGATGCGGCCGGCACTGCCGCACATCGCGCGTGCGATCCAGGCGATTACCCATTCGCTGCGCGGCGGAGGCCGGTTGTTCTTCGTCGGAGCCGGCACGAGCGGACGGCTGGGCGTCATCGAAGCCGCCGAATGCCCGCCCACTTTTCACACACCGCCGTCGCTCGTGCAAGCGCTTATGGCCGGCGGGCGTCCGGCGGTCTTCCGCTCGCGCGAAGGCGCGGAGGACCGCGCCGTGGAGGTCCGCCGCCTGATCCGCCGTCGCGTACGCCGTGGAGATGCCGTCGTCGGCATCGCCGCCAGCGGTGTCACGCCGTTCGTCGATGCGGCCCTGCGAGCGGCGGCGCATCACGGAGCGCGCACGATCCTCCTCACGTGCAATCCGAAGACATCCATCCCCGCCCAGGTGCGTATCGCGGTGGCGGTCGGCCCTGAAGTGCTCAGCGGATCCACGCGCCTGAAAGCCGGCACCGCCACCAAGCTCGCCCTGAACATGCTGACGCTCGGCGCGATGGTCGCGCTCGGAAAAACCTACGGCCATCTCATGGTGGACGTGCGGCCGACATCGCGCAAGCTCCGCGCCCGCGCCGTCACCATGCTGCGATTGCTGACCCGATGCTCGGGGGCGACCGCTACAACCACGCTGCGGGCATCCGGCGGACAGGTAAAGGTAGCCGCGCTGATGATCCAGCAACGGCTCAGTGCCGCTCACGCCCGCCGGCGGCTGTCCTTGGCCGGCGGTTCGCTGCGCCGGGCGCTGCACGCCGCGTAATGGCCCAGCTGGCACTCGGCCTCATGTCCGGCACATCGTGCGATGGGATTTCCGCAGCCCTCGTCCGGTTCCAGCGTCAGACGCTGCGTGTGCTCGCCGAACACACTCAACCGTACCCCTTGCGCGTGTCGCGAGTGCTGCGCCGCGCACCGACACTCACCGCGCCGGAGCTTTCGATGCTGAACATGGTGCTCGGCGAACAGTTCGCGCGCGCCGCCCAGCGTGTCCTGCGCGCCGCCCGCATGCGCCCTACGCGTCTGGCGGTGATCGGCTCTCACGGCCATACGATCTACCATGGACCGGGAGACGCCATTCCCTCGACGCTCCAGCTGGGAGAACCCTGCGTCATCGCCGAGCGCCTCGGCGTGCCGGTCGTCGCTGATTTCCGTCCGCGCGACCTTGCCGCGGGAGGGTGCGGCGCGCCGCTCGTGCCCGCGTTTGATGAAGCGTTCTTCGGGAAAGGAGTGACTCGCGCGCTGCAGAACCTCGGCGGGGTCGGCAATGTGACCGTCGTCGGACGCGCCATCGACGCCGTAGCATTCGATACCGGCCCGGGCAACTGCCTCATGGACCTTGTGGTGCAACAGATGAGCCGGGGCCGCATGCGCTTTGATGCGCATGGCCACCTGGCGCTGCGCGGCCGCATCGACCACCGGGCGGTCGAGCGGATGTGGCGCCAGCCGTACTTCCGCCAGCCGCCGCCCAAATCCACCGGCCGGGAGCTGTTCAACGAGGCGTGGCTGCGACAGATGTTCAGCACCGCGCTCGCGCGCGCCCCGCTGGATGTCTTGGCCACGCTGACCTACTTTACCGCCTACAGCATCGCGGAAAGTTACCGGCGGTTCATCCGCCATCGGCTCCATGAAGTCATCGTCAGCGGCGGCGGCGCGCACAACCGCACGCTGATGCGGCATCTCGCCCGCTTGCTCGCGCCGGTTCCGGTGCACTCGATCGAGCGCTACGGCATCCCGGCGCAAGCGAAGGAGCCGGTCGCCTTCGCCTTCCTCGCCCTGCAAGCGCTCCGCCATCGCGCCAATCACCTGCCGCACACAACGGGTGCTCGCGGCGCGCGCATCCTCGGCAGCGTCACCCCAGGCCAGCCCGCCTGATGGCCGCTCTTGATTGGACGATCGTCGCGGCCTTCTGCGCGATCAGCGTGTTGATCGGGTTCTTGTTGCGCCGGGTCGCCGGCGAAAGCCTCGAGGCCTACTTCCTATCCAACCGCTCGCTGGGATGGTGGCTGGCCGGCACGTCCATCGCCGCCACCGCCTTCTCCTCGGACACGCCCCTGCTGATCACCGGGATGGTGCGCCGCCGCGGGATCTGGGGGGTGTGGGAGGTCTGGGCGCTGGGCATCAGCACCATGTTGACGGTGTTCGTGTTCGCCAAGCTCTGGAAGCGGGCGAACGTCATGACCGAGGTGGAACTGGTCGAGCTGCGCTATGCGGGCCGCGCAGCGGCGTTCCTGCGCGGCTTCAAAGCGGTGTACTGGGGGCTGCTGTACAACTGCTATGTCATGGGGGTGTGGCCGGTCACCGGCATGCGGATGGTGCTTCAGGAAACGACCGGCTTCAGCCGTGAATGGGCGATTATTGCGTCGGTCGTGCTGGGCGCCGCCTACACGTCCGTCGCGGGGATGTGGGGGGTCGTCTTAACTGACGCGTTTCAGTTCATCTGGGCGATGATCGGCGCGGTCATCCTCGCCATCGCCAGCGTCCAAGCGGTTGGGGGGCTGGGCGCGCTAAGCGAGCGGCTCGCAGGCACCGGCGCGCTTGAGATCATCCCGCCGCTGTCATCCGATACGACGCAGGCGTGGACGCAAACACCATTCGGCTGGTTTCTCGGATTGATGCTCGTGCAGTGGTGGGCGTGGAAGAACACCGACGGAGGCGGCGTGATCGTGCAGCGGCTTGTCTCCTGCAAGAATGAGCGGCACGCGACATGGTCGGTGCTGTGGTACAACATCGCCCACTACTGCCTGCGCTCCTGGCCCTGGATCATCACCGCCCTAGCCTCGCTGCTCCTGATTCCCGATGCCGAACTGCGCGTTGCCGGCGGAACGTTCGTCGATCATGAGCGCGCGTATCCCCGGCTGATCATGCAGCTCTTGCCGGTCGGGTTGCGTGG
>PCVX01000089.1 GCA_002796105.1 Candidatus Omnitrophica bacterium CG11_big_fil_rev_8_21_14_0_20_63_9
TGGATTCGCGTTCCGCATTTGCGGATGTCATCATCGAGAAAACCGATCACCGACCGCTCCCCCTTCTCTTCATACCGGAGGTAGCGCAGCACCCGCTCGCCCGTGTCTCCCGCCCCGATGATCAGCACGGGAACGGTGCGGACCTTGCCGGAGGCGATCCATTCATCGAGCAGCCGCTCAACGACGCGAGCGCCCGCGATGCCGAGAAATGACAGCATCCAATCGATGATGAGCACGGCTCGAGAGTACCCCTCGAAGCGCCAGAGGTACAGCAAGGTGATCATCGACACGATCGAACCGCACGCCACCGCCTTGAAGATCGTCATGAGATCGGACAGCCCCAGATACCGCCAGAGGCCCCGATACAGTCCGCAGGCGGAATGGCAGGTCAGTTTAATGACCAGGATGATCGGTAAGGACCGCATGATGAGCCGCTGGAGATCGCTCGTCAGCACGCCTTCAAACCGGAGCAGATACGCGAACACGTAGGTGCTGCTGAGAATGCAAAAATCCACGAGGATTTCGATGAGCCGGCGCTTGTGCAACAGCATCGTTTCCACCAGGGTGGTCGCGGTCGCCGGTTTCGCCGCCGCGGATTCCAGCGGCGATTCAACCCGGTAGACGTTGACCTTTCCTAAGTAGGCGCCAAAGAGCAATAAAGCGGCAAACGCCAACAGCCAGGTCATGACGGCCGGCAGCCATGCCATCTGGCTGGAGAGCACGCTCAGCAACCCTAACAGGCCGCTGACCGCATACAACGCCGTCACCACCTGGCGCGTGCTCAACCCAAGGATCGCCAGGCGATGCGAGACATGATCGCGCCCCCCTTGAAACGGATGCTGGCGGTGGGCAAGGCGCTGAATCGTCACAAAACACGTATCAAAGATCGGGACAGCCAACACCAGGACCGGCACGACCAGCACGCTGAGCAACTGCGTTGGATGCCGCCAACTTCCGACGAGCGCGAGCATGCCCAGCCCCAGGCCCAAGAGATGGCTCCCTGAATCTCCCATGTAGACTTTAGCCGGGGGGAAATTCAGCCGAAGAAAACCCAGACAGGTCCCCATGAGGATCGTGCTGAGCAGCACGGCCGACCACTCTTGAGCGCGGCCGGCATGGAAGGCGCAGAACCCGGCCGCCAGCGCCCCGATCCCGGCCGCCAGCCCATCCATATTATCCAGGAGGTTAAAGGCGTTCATCACGAACACGAACCACAGGACGGACAGCGGAATGGAAAGCCACGTCCAGTGCGCGAGCGTGATGCGCAACCCGCTTGCCACGGCAAAACAGCCGATCAAGAGCTGCACCACAAGCTTTGTGTAGGGCGGCAGATGATAGATATCATCCACAATCCCCAGCACGAAGACGAGCGACAGGCTGACCAGGAAGGTGACGATCGTCGGCTGCAGCGGCACCCAGTACAGGATCGCTCCCACGCAGCTGACGAACATCGCAACCCCGCCCAAACGAGCCGTGACGCGGCGTCCCCAGCGGACTTCGAGCGGTCTGCCGACCCATCCGTACCGCACCGCGATCGCGCGGACCAGAGGCGTCAGCAGCAGGCTGAAGCCGAGGGCGGTCGCACCAGCCCAGGCGGCGGTACGCCACTCAGCACTCATACAGCTCCCGGAACCGCGGGTTTCTGGACGCTGTCGATCACGCTTTGGATAATTTGATCGAGCGTCATCGTAGGCTCAAACCCGATCAGGCCGCGAATCTTGCTGATATCCGGGACCCGGCGCGGCATATCTTCGTAGCCTTCTTCATACGCTTGCTCGTAGGGAATCAGGCGGACGGTCGAGCGACTGTTCGTCAGCCGGATGATCCGCCGGGCGAGCTCTTCGATCGTCACTTCCTCCTGGCTGCCCACGTTGAACACCTGCCCGACCGCTCCCGCATGCACCACCAGCTTCGTCAAGGCCCCCACCACATCCTTCACATGGAGAAAGCAGCGGGACTGCTGTCCGTCGCCGTGGACTTCCAGCGGCTTGCCGGCCAACGCCTGGCTGATAAACCGAGGGATCACCATGCCATACGCCCCCGATTGCCGGGGGCCGACCGTGTTGAAGAGCCGGACGATCACCGTCGGCACGCCTTTCTCCTTCCAATACACATACGCCAGAATTTCATCGACCGCCTTGGACGTGGAATAGCTCCAGCGGGTCTTCAGCGGCGAGCCGAGCACGCGATCCGTATCCTCGCGCAGCGGGCCGTTCATGTTCTTCCCGTATACTTCCGATGTGGAGGCGATCAGCACTTTTCGCCGGTAGCGATGGGCCATTTCCAGCACGACTTCGCTGCCGCGAATGTTCGTCATCATTGATTCCAGCGGGCGCTTGATAATCAGCTCGACCCCGACCGCGGCCGCCAAATGAAACACCACATCGGCGCGTTCGACGAGCTTATCGACCAAGGTCTCGTTCAAGATGGTGCCGATGACCACCTGGAAGTTGCTGTGACCATCGAGGTGGGCGATGTTTTCGTAGCGGCCGGTGGAGAGGTTATCGATGATCGTCACCTCATCCCCGCGCTCCAAAAGGACTTCTGCGAGGTGCGATCCTATAAACCCCGCCCCACCGGTGACAAGCGCTTTCATCGGCTCTCCTTTGCACCCACACGGTCATACAACTCGGCCATGTCCTGCACGAGCCGCTCGTGAGCGAATCGTTCCAGCACATAGGTCCTCGCGGCCTGGCCCAAACGATCCCGAAGCGCGCGATCCTCCGCAACGGCCGTGATGGCCTTCGCTAATCCCTCCACGTCCCCCGCCCGCACGAGCACCCCCCGATCTCCGATGTGAAATTGGCCGGTGGGAATCATTTCGGCGGCGTCCGGATGATCTTCCAAGAGATCCTGCACTCCCCCAACCCGGGTGGCGATCACTGCGCGGCCGGCCGCCATCGCCTCAATCAGTGCCACCGGCGTCCCTTCGTTCCACGACGTCAAGCAGGCCGCCTCCAACTGGCCGTAGATGGAGAGCAGATCGCGTTGCCATCCGGTGAAGCGAACGCGGTTGCCCAACCCCAGCTCGATGGCCTCGCGTTCCAGGGCGCTTCGCATGGGCCCATCGCCCACCACCACACCCCACACCGGCGAGGCCGAAGCGTCCGCGCGGACCGTCCGATGAAGGGCGTTCAGAAACAGTGCGGGGTTCTTGATGGGCACCAAGCGGCCCACCATCCCCACCCGGACAACCGACGAGCCGTTCGGCAACGGCAACTGCGATAACCCGGAGAGGTCCAACCCTAACGGGACCACCCGCCATTGGTCCACACGCCCCAAGCCCATGCGCAGCAGCTCCCGCTGGATGGACGGGCTCACCGCAATCAGGCAATCTGTTCGGCTGGCGAGCCAGCGCTCGACCGCCACGAACACCCGCGTAAGGCTGGGCGAAAAATACCCTTCCAGCACATGTCCGTGGAAGGTATGAACGAGGAAAGCCCGTTTGCCGGTTCGTCGACCGGGGCCGACGGTGTTATAGAGGAGGCCTGCCAGCCGCCCCAACGCACCGGCTTTCGCCATATGCGTATGAATGATGTGCGGGCGCTCCTGCCACAGAATCACCAGGAGGCGAGCCAGCGTGAGCAGGTCGGCCAGCGGGCGGATCGACCGGCGCAAACTCTTGAGGCGGATGAGCCGGATGCCTTCGCCGCGGATCTCGCCGCTCAAATCGCCTTCCGGGCCATCCGGTTCGCCCACGACCACGCAGGTCAAAAACCCGCGCGGACCGAGGCCGGCTGAGAGCAAGGCCGCATGGATCGCGGGCCCCCCAATGTTCATACGCGTGAGGATTCGGACAATTTTTCGTGGCGCTACCGCCATGCGCTCCTCGATCCCTGATTTCGATTTATACCGTCGAAGCATGATAGCAAATGCAGGCCCCAAAATCCATGCGACGACGAGCCTAGATCCACCCTTTCCACCAATAATAGAGAATCCCCATGTATTCATGAAGGATGCCGCGGATTTGCTCCAGACTGGCGCCATGCCCATGCGCATAAAACTGCGTCGAGGGCGGCGGGCTTGAAATGACCGCGATGTCCGGGGCCAGCTTGCGCCAGGTGAGTAGCGCGCGGCGCATATGATACGGAGAGCTCACCAGTAGGATGGAGCGCCACCGATGCTCCCGGAGCATGGCCTCAATATGCGTCACGTTCTCACGCGTGCCGGCGGCACTGGTTTCCAGGAGAATCGCTGAGGCCGGGACGCCATGAGCTATGGCGAGCTCCTTCATCACCTCAGCTTCCCGGAAGATGAAGGTATAGCCGGACGAAAAAATCACGTGCGGCGCCAGCTCCTGCCGGTAGAGCTCGACCGCTTGTTTCACGCGCTCCTGAAACCCTCCCCGGGCCTTGCCGGACTCCCCCACCCCTCCGCCGAACACCACGATGGCATCCGCCGCGCGCGCAGGCTCCACCACCTTGAGCGGCGTCGCCACCCACCACGGGAGCGGGCTGTGGAACAGCAGCAGGTACGTCGCCAGCAGTGGCACCGCAAGCCGGGCGGCTTTGCGGCGGGCGACCTGATACAACCGTCGCAGCGAGGCCTCCCACTGCGGGGTGGCCTGCCGACGCAGCGCGAGGCGCTGCTCCATGAGGCCGGACATGCGCTCCACCCGCGTCTTCCAGCTGTTCTCACGGGACACATCGATCCGCCGCTGGATCAGCTCCGGGGTGATGCGCGTCAATTCCTGCTCGATGGCCCGCACAAACTCCCCGGCGCTTTGCGCGACCGCGACCACCGGCCCGTGCTCGGTATTGAAGCGGCGGATCTCCAACAGGTTGGTCGCCACGACCGGAATCCCCATCGCGAGATACTCGTTCAGCTTTGTTGGATAGACATGGGCCGTGTAATCGCTGAGCCGATAGGGAATCATGCCGATCTGAAATCCTTTGATGTATCGCGGCACGTCGGCATGCGGGCGGCCGCCGAGCAGATGTACGTTTGGGCATTGGGCCAACCGGCTGGTGTCGGTCTGGATCGGGCCGACGAGGACAAAGTGCATCTGCGGCATGGCCGTGGCCAGGTGGACCAGCAGCTCCTGGTCGACCCATTGGTGCACGCCGCCGACATAGCCGATGATGGGCCCAGAGGAGAGGGCGCGCAGATCGTCAGGCACCCCGTCATCGCCGCGGCGCACCTGTTCGAAGGCCTCGAATTTGACCCCGAACGGAAATACGTGCACCTGGTCCGTGAACTGGCTCGCCCGCTGCCGAAGCTTTTCTGATGTGACAAACACGAGATCCGCCACGCGAAAGACCTGCTCTTCGCTTCGGCTGATCCGCCGCGCCTGCGGAGAGCTGGATGCCAGATCGTCGATGCAGTAATACACGGTCAGCTCCGGCTCAAGCGTGCGGATCATTTCATACGCCAGCGGCGTGGGCAGGAAAGTCCAGAAGATGGGGCGGCGGAACCCGACGGCATCCATCCAGCGCTGCAGCGCTTGGAGCAGCAGCCGGCGATTCAGCCAGCCCGCCAGCCGGCTGTAGGGAAAGGGGAGGATCAGGGGCGAATACACAAATAGGTTGTCATGTACTTTGCGAAATCCCTTGATGCCCTTGAACCAATTCCTGAGGCGATGCCTGAGGCGCGGCAGATCCCGCAGCGTGGGAGCACGCACGCCGGTATTTTCAATAAAGAGCACGCGGTTGTTGTGAGCCGCCAGGGTGCTCATGATCTCCTGATGCCCTTGCCAGATAAAATCCCAATCGATCGATGACACGCAGAGGATATCGCGTCCGGTCAGCATCGTCAGACGGCTCGCCCTGAGGCCGGCGCCCGGCTCACCCGCGCGACCGCGCAAATCGAGACACCGGCCGGGAGCGAGCGGTGCTTCAGCCACCGGGCTTCAGCCCGTAAAGCGCCTTCACAACACCGCTCAATCCAGCGCGGAAACCGCAACTGGCAATCGAGTTCACAGGCAGGCTCTGGAATCGAGGAGCGCGCAGACGGCCGCCTGACCAGGCGTTCCCCCCATCGCACCAGGGCAACGCCCGGCAGCAGCAGGCTGTTAAAATACGTCAGCCGCACCGTCGTAAACCCCGACGCGGCCAGCAATTGGCGCAAGGTCCTGGCGTCGTATCGCCGGTAATGACGATTCGATTCATCATGCGCGCTCCATAAGAACGCATAGGCAGGCACTGTGAGCACAAGCCAGCCTCCGGGCTCCAAGACCTGCCGCCAGTGCTGCAAGGCCTCCACGTGATGCTCCAAGTGTTCTAACACATCAAACGCGCACACCACCCTGACGCTGGCCGGCCGGAACGGCAACGCGGTCGCGTCGCCGACCGCGCAGTGATCCGGGCCCTGGGCCGCCTGCAAGACCAGCGCGCTCACATCCACCGCCAGAATCCGTCCATCCGGGAATAGGGCACGCGTCGGTCCGCCGGGTCCGCTGCCCACATCCACGATGAGCGCTCCGGCAGGAACCCGCACGAGCGGCTCCACCACGGACTGAAGGACGCGCTCCCGGCCGCGGAACCACCAGTGCGTGTCGGCGGATTCAACGTACTGCCGGTAGTACGCGTCCGCCAAGGCCTGGCTCATGAGGAAAACGCGCGCGCCATGTCGACTCCGGGTTTTCGTAACCCCTCAAGGCACCACGCGATCCCCTGCCCGACCACCACGAGCAGCAACGGGTCGATCGCCCAGCGATGGCGCCCTTCCACATAAAACAGGCTTTGGAGCACGCTGAAGGCCGCGCAAAACAACAGCAAGAGGAGGACATCGCGATGGGCCCTGCCGGCTCTCTCGCGAAGGCTCCTCCAGAGACCGGCGAGACCGAAGACCGTGGTGACGATCCACCAGCCTTGATATCCCCAGAGGTACCAGGACGGGTACAGTTGCCCGGTCGTTGGAGACTTCCACCAAAAGGCGGCGAGCTTTTTTCCAAGGCGTTCGAAAAAGGCGGCGGGATCGCGCGCCACATAGCCGATCGCATCCTGCCAAAACGCCGCATCCTGCTCGAGCTCGTCTTTCGCCTGGCGAAGACGCGCCTGGAGCTCAGGCGACATCTGGGAGCGCCAGTGGTCCCCTTGCGTGTTGAGATTGCTGCCAGTGGCGTTGGGGTTATTCCCTTTCCAAAAGGAAATCCCGGAGGTGGATTGCACCAGCACCAGCCGGTGATGAACCCGATAGTTTCTAAGCGTCCACGGCAAGACCACGCCCATCGCAATCATCAACGTCCCCAGCGTAACTCGCAGCGCCAGCTTGCGGGACATCGTTCCCTCCGCGCCCAACCAGAAAGCCATCAGCCCCGCCAACACGACCGCCGTCGGCCGGCTTAAGATCGCCAGACCCAACACCAATCCCACCCACACGCGGTGCCGCCAAGACGGATGACGCCGCAACCACAGCGCTCCCCACGCGACGGTGGTGAAGCCCAGTGTCTCAAGCACCAGCGGATGCAGCTTCGTCGTATAAATGAGGAGACCCGGATGGATCGTCACCAGCAGACCGGTCATGAGGCCCACGCGATGCCCACCCAACTCTCGGCCCAGGCAGGCCCCGACGACCGGCAGCAAGGCCGAGAAGATGGCCTGCACGAGGACCATGGCTATATGGCTGGAGTTCGTCACCGCGTAGACGGCGGCGCACACGGCCGGATACACGGGCCCTGTGAACGACGCATAGGAAATTCCGAGAAACCCGTAGACCAGCCCGCGGCCGGCGAGGAGGTTTGCAGCCATCGCTTCGTACTCAAATGTCTCGGGGGCAAAGAGGCGCCCGGTCGCGATGAGCACGACCAGCCGGACCACCAATGCCGTGCTAAACAGCAACCCGATCGTCTTCGGCCACCGCATCCGCAGGCTCCAGGTTGCCATCGTGAAGATCAAACACCCCGATCAGCTCCCGCCCGCGCGCGTGTTCCTGAATAAGGCGCGCGCCGTACTGGCGGAAGAGTTGCTCCAAATCGGCCCGGCCGAACCGGTGGGGCACCGGGCCGGTGCCGGGGTTCGTCCACCGCTGGCTAAGACGCCGGCGCCATCCGCTAGAGCTGGATGACCAATTGTTGATGGGCTCGGCGATAATGACGCGTTGTCGGGCCGCCCGCAGGAGCCGTTGCATCATGGCATGATGATCCGGAATAAATTGATAGAGGCTGGCCTGCATGACGACGACCTCAGCCTGCGGGAGCTCTTCCCGCCGGACATCCATCAGGCGCACACGGCTCCCTGCCCGGCCGCCTCGGTAGAGCAAGCGAGGATTGAGATCAACACCGAGATGGTCAATCCCCTTGTCTTGCAGGTAATAGCGATACAGCGCGCAATCGGCGCTGCAGACGTCCACGACGCTCACCCCAGCGGGAATATGCGCGGCGATCGCTTCAAAGCGCCGGCGTTCCCGCCGCGCATGGAGGAGCCTCATGGCCCAATGGTACAGCCAGGGCCTGCGATAGAGGAGGCTGGTCTGCGACGGACATCGCAGCCACTGCCGTTTGAACCGCATCAGCGCGACCAGATAGCGCCAGCTATCACGAAACACTCTGACGCTGGAGCGCTTGTCCGTGCGGCGGATAAACAGGCAGGGGATTTCTGCGATGCGCAAACCCTGGAACCAGGCTCGGGCCATGAGTTCCGTGTCCCAAAACCATCCAGGATCCTGCACGGCGTCGAGCAGGGGGAGTACCGCCTCTCGTTTGAAAAACTTAAACCCGGTCTCGGTATCCTTGAACGGAAGGCGAAGGACGCCGTGGACAAGGACATGATATGCCTTGCTGCACACCGCACGCAGCAGTACGGACCACATCACCTTATAGATCCGCCAGGCGATGGCTCCGTCCACTCCCTGCCGGTCAATGGCATCCACCATCGCCGGGATGTAGCGCGCATGCACCTCAAGATCGATGTCGAGATAGCCAACAATCCGGCCTTGAGCTGCGCGCCAGCCATCCGTTACGGTCCGTCCCCGCCCTGTATTGGTTTCGTGGCGGATGATGCGCATAGGGATATCGGCATACTGCCGGCGGCACCGCTCAAGGAGCTCTACCGTGCCATCGCGGCTGGCATCATCGACGAAAATCAGCTCGTATGTCAGGCGCGTGGCGCGAAGGACCGCCACGAGCTCCCGCACGCTCTCGACAAGAATCGGCGTTTCGTTGTAGCACGGAATGATCAGGCTCAGGTCCATCAGGCTAGCGAACCAGTTGTAAGAAGGTAGTAATGATCATTTCTTGTTCCTCAGGCGTCAGGCCCGGATAGATCGGCAGACGAATCAGCCGCTGGGCGATGTCTTCGGTCACCGGCAGATCGCCCGGGCGATAACCGTACTGGCGTTGGGCGTAGGGGGAAGAGTGCAGCGGCACAAAATGGAAGGCCGCCTCGATCCCGGCTTCCCGCAGCCCTCGCAGGACCTGATCGCGCTCCTCTTTCGTGGGTAACAACACGTAAAAAAGATGCCAGTTGACCGTGCTGCGGTCCTGCGCAACCGGAAGGCACAGGCGACCCGCCGCGCTGAGGGGCTGCAAGGCGTCGAGATACCGGGCGGCGATCGCCGCTCGCGCCTGGGCAATGGTCTCCATTCGGCGCAATTGCGCGAGCAGCACCGCAGCCAGCAGGTCGGATAAGACAAAACTGCCCCCCGTATCCACCCAGGTGTATCGATCCACTTCGTGGTTGCGGAACGCTTCCCGGTTCGTCCCCTTTTCGCGGATGAGGAGCGCGCGGCGCGCCACGGCGTCATCGCGAGTGATCAGCGCCCCGCCTTCACCGCACGTCACGTTCTTGGTTCCATGAAAGCTCAGGCACCCGACATCGCCCAGCGTCCCCAGCGGGCGGGAGCGCCATGAAGACCCGAACGCCTGAGCGGCGTCTTCGATCACGCGCACCTTGGC
>PCVX01000077.1:0-5908 GCA_002796105.1 Candidatus Omnitrophica bacterium CG11_big_fil_rev_8_21_14_0_20_63_9
CTTGACCGTCGAGCGGGTGCGCGACAACAGCGAATCCTATCAGGAAGGTCTCTTTGCGATGAACCACATGCTCAAAGAGCTTGAAGGGGCGGATAAGATCGAGTTGGCCGGTCCCACCTCGGTGCAGTTTCGCATCCCGACCGTGGTGCCTGGCACGCCGCCCACCTTTACGTTTGCCTGGCAGCAGTTCCGGTACGATGCCGGCACCGGTATTTTGTGGTTCTATCCAAACAACGCATGCGGGGCCGGGCGGCGGGTCGCGCGTAACCTCTCAGGCGTGACGTTTGCCTACACCGACGTCTCGCCGACTCCTCCGGGGGGAGAGCCTGTTGGCATCTCCGGTCTAGGCGCGGGTGAGGACAGCAACGTGTTGCAGCTTGAGGTGAATGTTCCTGAACCGGCCACGGGCACGTTGCGGGCGCTGCGGCAGAAAGTCACCATTCGGGCGGCTGGCTATACGGCGACCGCGTTCAGCGGACTCGCTGCGGGTGGGCCCATCCCCCCAGCCTGCCTATGAACTGAGGAGCGTGCGATACTGATGATGAGGAAAGGATACGTGCGGTGGGTGGTCGGGTTCCTCGTGGCAGGGACGGCGATGCCATGTCTGGCAGAGTCCGGCGTGGATTTGGTGGTTTCAGACGTGGTGGCCTCCGCGGTCGCCCCGAAGATCCTGGTCGTGATCCGCAATCAGGGGACCAAAGCGCTCACGAAAAACGTGTCGGTTGAGCTGCGCATGGATGACATGGTAATCGGCGCGCAAGAAATCACCGACACCATCAAATCCGGACCAAATCCGTTGTACGTCGAGTTTCCACGGCCGGAACAACTGGCTCCAGGGCTGCATTATTTGAGCGCGCGGATCGATCCGGATGAATCCATCAAGGAAGTCTCGAAGGCGAACAATATGAAGGGCATCTCCGTATGGGTCAACGGCAACCAGGAAGGGGGGAGGGCGCGATGAAGTCTTTGCGTCTGTTGGGGTACAGCTTGGCGGCTATGGCACTGGCGGGTCCCTCGGCATGGGCCGAGGACATGACCCTCACCACCTATTACCCCTCGCCGCGCGGGGTGTATGAAATGCTGCAAACTCGCAGCCTGCAGGATTTTGACAATACGAGTTTCCTCGTCGATCCGGACCAGAGCACGACGCTGAACTTGCTGACGGTCAGCGGATTGACGGATCTGGGCAATCTGACCGTGAACGGCGCGCTAAACGTTGGGGGCCTGTCGACCCTCAGTGGTGGGCTGACCGCGCCCTCCGGCACGATCGGTACGCTCACCGGCAACGATCTGACGTACAGCACCGGCACGATTACCACACTGGACGGCAACGATCTGACGTACAGCACCGGCACGATTACCACACTGGACGGCAACGACCTGACTTACACCAGCGGGACGATTACGACCCTCGATGGCAACGACGTGACCTACAATACCGGCACCATCACAACGCTGGATGGGAACGACCTCACGTACACCAGCGGGACGATCACGACCCTCGATGGCAACGACGTAACCTACAACACCGGCATCATCACAACGCTGGATGGGAACAGCCTCGACTACACCAGCGGGGAGTTCGATACGCTGACAGTTAATAATAGTGTCACGGTCAACGGAACGCTCTCTGCCGATGCCATTCAGACGATTAATCCCACAGCGGTTCAGATCGACACGGACATGACCGGCGTGAATGACATCGCCGCGAACGGCGATGTGTCGGCCAACTCGTTCACAGGCACGACGTTCAGCGGCAGCGCGTTTAACGGCGGGACATTCAACGGCACGTCCTTGGCCGTGACAGGCAATGTGACGGCCGGCGGTACCATGCAAGGTGACAGGCTTCTTGCGCTCAGCGATATCCAGTCCAACGGCACGATCGCCGCGGCCGGGCGTATCGGGACCCTGGCCACCCTTGAGGCCGCGGGCGATATCATCACCGGACAGACCGTGAGAGCCGGCAGCGTGCTCTCTTCAGGCAATGTCCAAGGCACGCAGCTGGTGGCGCTGAGCCATATCGGCTCTTTTGGCACCATTACCGCCGGGTCGGACATTACCTCGATCGCCGGAACGGTGAAGGGCAGCAACGTCACCGCCACGAATACCGTGACCACCAAAGATGTCACGGCAACAGGCAATATCACGGCAAACAACATCACAGTCAATGGATCGTTTAAGTCTCCAACCGTCTGCATCGGCGCGACCTGCAAGAGCGCCTGGCCGACTCTGACGATCGGCGGACCTGTCGGACAAGCCGCCATCTGTAACGGAGCTTTGATCTGCGGAGCAGGAGAAGTCGCTTGTGGCGTGACGTTTGAGAATCCCGCAGGATGCGCGGGTGACAATAACAACCATCGGGTCGGCTTAGTGTGCTGCTCGCTCACGATCAGTCCATGAGCGCGAACTCACAGTGGAGCGTCGCATGAATCTGCCGAAATTTGCGTTACGCGCGCCGGGATTCGGAGGATTTAGCGCCGGCTTGGTGATCCGCGCGCGCGAAGTGGACCTGCTCTCGATGCAGGGCGGCGCGGTCACCAACCGCGTCCGGGTGCCGATCGAAGGGACCGAGGATTACCACATCACGGATGCGGTCCGCAAAGCGGTGGAAGCGGCCGATCTGAAGCAGAAGCGGCTGGCGGTGTCCATTCCGACGCAACACGTGCTCTTCCGTTTCTTCGCCATTCCCCAAGTGCCCAAGAACGAGTGGGAATCGGTCGTGCAGTTTGAGGCGCGCAAGTACATCCCGTTCAAAATCGATTGGCTCGTCTGGGACTGCCGGGTGCTGCCCTCCGCGGCGGCGAACAAGCTGGATGTCATTTTCTCGGCGATCCAGCGGGAAACCTTCCGGAAGATGCAGGAAGTGCTGGAAAACGCCGGCGTGCAGCCGGTTCTGATTGAGCCGCGCAGCCTCAGCTTGGCGCGCCTGGCCCCCATGGCTGCGAAGGATACTCCGAATGAATTCATGTGCCTGGTCGATGTCGAGCAGGACAGCGCGCATTTGGCGATCGTCAAGGACCGCCTGCCGTATCTCACCCGCGACATCAGTTTTGCCCCATCCGCCGACACATCGATCAATACCGGCGGATTGAATGCGGAACCTGCGAACGAAGGATCGGTGGTGCCCCAGCTGCCGATTGGGTTCGACGGATCGGCTGAGATCGCCTCGCCGGATGACGGGACTGACCCGCGCCTGAAGCGCTTGTTCAGCGAATTGAGCGTCTCGATGGACTTTTTCATGCGCGAGTATCCTTCCACCCGCATCAGCCGCGTCGTGATGTTCGGCGAGGAAGGGCAGGTCAGCGCATGGGCCGGCTGGCTTGCGGAGCGGCTGCAGACCTCGGTGGAGTTGGGCAACGCGCTGCTGGACCAGCGCATCGCCGGGCAGATACCCCTGTCGTTTGCCGCGGCGATCGGGCTGCTCCAGGCGAGCGGGAAGACGCCGACGATGGATTTCCTCAAGCGCAGCCAAGTCAAAGCCTCGGCAGGAACGAAGGTGTCCATTTCGGCGGCCTCCTCCGCAGCGGCGGCCGGCGATCTGGCGATGGCGCTGAAGAACCCGGCCTACGTGGCTGTGGGCGCGATCATCGCCGGTGTGATCGCCGCGGGCACATGGCTCGTCGATAGCCAGCGCTTGGCGGAGGCTCAGCGGCAACTGCGTCAGGTGACTGCAAGCGTTCCCCAAACCGGTTTTGGGTTTGAAACGCTTCCGGTCACCCGGCTGGAGTCGCTGCAAACGACCACTCAAGCCCAGCTGGACCTGCTGACGAAAGTGGTGCAGCACCAGACGAGCGTGGCGGCCAAGCTCAGCGGCCTGGTTCAAACTCTGCCGGAGGGTGTGTGGATCACGAAGCTATTCTACGAACAAAAATTGGATACCAGCGGAGCTGTGCTGCCGCGCCTGGCGATCAACGGCTCGTGCTATTTGGGTGAGGCGACCAAGGAGCTCAGCGCGATCCAGCAGTTTCAAGACCAGGTCAAGCGGCATGCGCAGCTCTTTGAAGGGTTTGTGAGCACGCAACTGGATCAAATCAACGCCGCGAAAGATCAACAGCGGCCAGACTATACTGTCCGGACGTTTCAATTGAACTGTAGCGCTTCTCGGAAGCTCTAGGGCCTTGGTGGCGTTTGGGAGGGTTTGGTGGATGAAACCGGTTGTTCTTATTGCGGCATTGGGAGTTGTTCTAGGCGGTTTTGTCAGTTATAATTACGTCCACAAGCCTCACCAGCAGAAGCTGCTCCGGACGGAGGCGTTAATCAAGGAAGAACGTGCCAGACACGCGTTGCAGGAGGACGTTGCTGCTCTCCTTGCGCAGGTGGAGCAGTATCGCAAGCGGCTCGCGACCGAACCGGATGTTTCGGTGCTCTACCGCGAGGTCGTGGCCCTCGCCCAACAAGCGGGGGTGCAGGTGACAACCATCGCCCAAGAGCCGCCACAACCACTTCAGCAATACACCCGTCTTGGGGTCAATCTCCAGTTTTCCGCCTCGTACCATCAGCTCGGCACGTTCATCGACTACCTTGAGCGCTCCCCCCTCTTCATCCATGTCGACCGCTTGGAAGCGGGGGATCCGTTCTCCGGCGACCAGCTCTCGGTGAAGCTGGGCCTCAGTACGCTCTATCTTCCTCCACCGGCAGACGGCAAGAGCGGCTGAGGAGCGATCCCGATGTTCTCCAAGGATCCGAACGTGAAGACCAGGCAGGAACAAATGGCCGTCGCAGGGCTCTCCGTCGTGTTCGTCGTCGTGTTCTTGCAGGGCCCCGCCAGAAACCTCGGGTGGTTCCGATCCCGACCGGCGCAATCCGCGCCACTGGGTCCAACCGGCGAGATCTCGCGTTCGGCGACGGATGCGCTTCGGGACTATCGACAGCGCATGGATGCGGCCATCGAAACCGGACCAGCGCCGGTCGTTGAGCGCGCGCAGACGGCTCCGCGCTACACCGCCCACGACCTGCGCAACCCCTTCAAGAGTGTGATTCCGGAGCCACCGCCGAAGCCGATCGTGGAAGCCGACCTTGTGACGCCGGTGGCCAAGCCGCCCCCCCCTCCGCCGCCCGCGCTCGACATCCAAGGGCTCTTGTGGGGAGGGGAATTGCCCCAAGCCATCATCGGCCACCAGATTTATCGCGTCGGAGACTCAATCGGCGGCATGACGATCATCGACATCGATTATCGAGGCATTACCGTTGACTATCATGGTGAACCCGTGGTCTACCCGGTTTCGGATTCGCCGCTGAAGTTGCCGAGCGCGATCGGGGCTGCGGCGACGCAACAGGCGCAGTGGAGGTGAGGATGGTACGACGTGGGATTGGGCTCCTGGTGTCGGTGCTCGGCGGATGGCTGTGCCTGGCTCCTGTCTATGCGGTCGAAGTTGAGCCGTCGGTGAACGAATTCTCCGCTGAGGAGTTCGAAGACGAGCCGGTGCCGCCTGCCGAATCCTGGGCGCCGTTGGTGGCTGGGGAGCCCGTGACGACCGAGGCAGGAGCTGCGGCGGTTGCAGCGGAGCACAGACCGCTGCGCATCTCCATGGAGTTCCAGGACGCGCGCCTGAAAGACGTGCTCAAAACGTTCTCGCAGCAGACCGGCATCAACGTCATCGCGGTCAAGGAAATCGTGGACCAGACGATTACGCTCTACCTGGAGGATGTGGCCGTGCTGGACGCCCTGGACCAGATCCTGGCGGCGGGCAACCTCTATTACGAGCGGCCGGAAGGCAGCGATATTTACATCGTCAAGCCTCGGGCGGAGCAAGAGGATAAGCCCGACACCATTACCCGGGTGTATCGGCTAAAGTTCGCCCGCGTGTCGAAGTCCATCCTTGCGGCGGCGGCCACGGCTTTTGGGAAAACGACGCCGTTTGAAGGCGGCGAGATTGAGGATGATGAAGGCAGTGGCGGCGGCACCGGC
>PCVX01000077.1:5941-15656 GCA_002796105.1 Candidatus Omnitrophica bacterium CG11_big_fil_rev_8_21_14_0_20_63_9
GGCGGAGGGGGCGGCAGCCTCAGTGAAGGGATCGGGATCGATACGGTGCTCAAAGAGCTGCTCTCGGAGCATGGCGATGTCGTTGTGGATACGCGCACGAACAGCCTGATCGTGACCGACATCCGCGACAATTTCCCCCGCATTGAAGCGGCGCTGGCTGCGCTCGACATCCGAACACACCAGATCATGGTGGACGCCGAGGTCATCGAAACGACGCTCAGCAAGGCCAAGGATTTGGGGTTTGAGTGGGGAACAGGCTCAGAGGGCACGCTCTTCACCTTGACGCCGGCGATCGGATCGACCAAGTTCCCGTTCCGGACGGTGGCGGGCATTCCGCTCGTCAATAGCAAGAAATTCGCAGAAACCATCGCGGATTCGGCGATCACGACGAAAGGTACCCTCGATTTCTCACAGGCCCAGGCGCTGCTGCAGGCGCTCGAGACCGACACCGACACGAAAATTCTTGCACGGCCCAAGGTGCTCACGCTGGACAATGAAAGCGCCATCATCCGGTTGACCGCCGACGAAGCGGTCGGCTTTGCGACCACCAGCGTGGCCCAGACCTCGACCACGACGTCGGAGCCTGAGCGGGAGCGCACCGGCGTCGTCTTGGTGGTCACCCCCCAAGTCAACGACGACGGGTATATCACCATGCTGGTGGAGCCTTCCGTGACGAAGACGGTGGCCTCGAAGTTGACCAATGTGCCCGCCACGCTGACGACGCCGCGCGATCCGAAGACCCGCACCGCCCGCGCGCTCGTGCGGGTGCGCAACGGCGACACGCTGGTGATCGGCGGGCTGATCGACCGCGATGAGAGCGAGTCGCTGCGCCGCGTGCCGGTTTTGTCGGGCATTCCGTTCTTCGGCGAGGCGTTTAAGAACGTGGAGGTCACCAACAGCGCCAGCGAGTTGATTGTCTTTATCACACCGCGCATCTTGGATGAAGCGCCTTCGCAGATGGCGATGGGCGGGTCGGTCGGGCCGATGAGCCTGCGGGAGCAGGAGCGCACCGGGGTGCGGCAGGAAGCCATGGAAGACAGCCTCAATTTGCTTGAAGGGCCGTAGGACTAGAACGAGTGGAAAGGGACAGCGATGCCGCTGCTCAAGACGACTGAAAAAATCGGCGAGATCCTGATCAAGGCCGGACTGGTCAGCGAAGACCAGTTGAGCAAGGCCTTGGAGGTTCAGCGCGGCACGACCAAACGCATCGGCGAGATCCTGGTCGAGCTGAAGCTGACGACCGAGCGCGACATTGCGGTCGCCCTCAGCGAGCAGCTGGGCATCCAGTTCGCCTCCACCGCCTCCGGCGTGCTCAATCCCAAGAAAGGCGAGGGGTTGGAGCAGCTGATCTCCGAAGAGTTCGCGCGCCAGCATCTGGTGCTGCCGCTGTCCCGCACGCTCAATGTCCTGACGATCGCCTGCGTCAATCCGCTTGATCTCATCGCGATGGACAACCTCAGCCGGATGACGCATTGCGAAATCAACCCGATCGTGACGACCAGGGCGGACCTCGAGCAGGCTATCGAGCGCTTTTTCGGCGGCGATACCATGCTGCGGGAAGCGATCGGCCAGTCGTATAAGCTTGAGGAAACGAGCACTCCGGCTGAAGGCGAGGAGACGCTCGATCTTGACCGGTTGAAGCAGGCGGCTGAGGAAGCACCGGTCATCCGGCTCGTCGATCTGATCATCCGGCAGGCCATCAAGGAACGGGCGAGCGACATCCACATCGAGCCGTTCAAGGATAAGATCAGCTTGCGCTATCGCATCGACGGCGTGCTCGTGGAAATTTCCCCGCCGGCGCGCAGCCTGCACGCGGCGATCATTTCCCGCATCAAGATCCTCTGCAAGCTCGACATCGCCCAGAAACGGCTGCCGCAGGACGGTGGGTTCATGATGACGATGGAAGGGCGGGGGATCGATTTCCGCGTCTCCAGCATCCCATCGATCTATGGGGAAAAGATCGTGATCCGCATCCTTGATAAGCCGACCGAGCTGATGGATCTGGGGCGCCTGGGGTTTGAGGCCAAAGCGCTGGAAGCGTTCCGGCAGGCGATCCGCGATCCGTACGGCCTGATCCTCATCACCGGACCGACCGGCTCGGGGAAGTCGACGACGCTCTACGCCGCGCTCAATGAAATCAACAGCCCGAAAAAGAACATCATCACGATTGAAGATCCGGTGGAATACCGCCTGGAAGGCGTCAACCAGGTGCAGATCAAACCGTCGATCGGCCTGACGTTCGCCACGGGATTGCGGGCGTTCATGCGCCAGGACCCGGACGTCATCATGGTGGGTGAAACACGCGACCTTGAAACGGCGGAGATTTGCGTGCGGGCGTCGCTGACCGGCCACCTGGTCTTCAGCACGCTCCATACGAATGACGCGCCCAGCGCGGTGAACCGGCTCATCGATATCGGCTTAGCACCCTATCTGCTCTCCTCGACGATCTCGCTCGTGGTCGCGCAGCGCCTCCTGCGCAAACTCTGCGATCGCTGCAAAGAGGCGTATGAGCCGCTGCCGGCCGTCCGGCAACAGTTCCGGATTACGGAAGAGCTGTTGTTCAGGGCCAAAGGCTGCGAACACTGCACCAATACCGGCTATCGGGGGCGCATCGGCGTCTATGAAGTCATGACGCTGAGCCGCGAGCTGCGCAATGCCATCGCCAGCGGGGCTCCGGCCCACGTGTTGAAAGATACATCGATGGCCGGTGGCATGCGCACGCTGTGGGATGACGGCCTGACGAAGGTCATGCAGGGCAGCACGAGTCTCGAGGAGCTTGAAAGCGTCATCTTGCTGGACCGGTAAATCTGATGCCAAGCTTTCTCTACACAGCCAGAGACCATCGCGGGGTGGCCCAGAGCGGGCACCTCGATGCGGTCAGCGAAGACGAAGTGGTCGCGATTTTACAAAACCGCGGCTTGCTCGTGACGTCCATCAGCAAGAAGGAAGCCGCAGCGGTTTCGGCTGCCAAACTGACGTTCCGCCGCTCCCGCGCGCGGACGATGCACGGGCGAGTCACTGTGGGCGATCAGGTCATGCTGTGCCAGCAGCTCGCCACGCTGATCGATGCGGGGATCCCCCTCTTAAAGAGCCTCGAAGTCGTGTCGGCGCAGGTGGAGAGCCGCGTCCTCCTGCTGTCGCTTGAAGAGGTGCGCCGGGATGTGGCCGCAGGGCGCACGTTCCGCGACGCGCTAGCGCGCCATCCGGCGGTGTTCTCGACGATGTGGTTGAATCTGGTGGAAACCGGCGAGGCGAGCGGCCACCTGGGCCAATCGCTGAACCAGCTGGCACGGCACTTCGAATCGATCCAGCATTTGCGCAACGAAGTGACGACGGCGCTGATGTACCCAGCCTGCCTCATCGTGGCCGCCATTCTCGTACTCGCCTTGTTTGTGTATTGGCTGATTCCCAAGTTCACCGCCATTTTCGCCACCTTCGACGTCGAGCTCCCGCTGATCACCCGCGTGATGATTCAAGTGAGCCACATCGCCAAACAGTATTTTGTGGTCGTGATCTTCGGCGTGGTCGGCATAAGCTATGCCACCCGGCAGTACTTCCGCACCGAAGGGGGCAAGTGGCTGCGCGACCGCATGGTCCTCCAACTACCGATGTTCAAACCACTGTTCACCTACGTCCAGCTGGCGGAGTTCTCCCGAGGGCTCTCGACGTTGCTGGACAGCGGCGTGCCATTGCTCTCAAGCCTCGAAATTCTTGCCAACAGCGCGACGAACAAAGTCTACGGCCAGGCGATCGCGACCGTGAAAGAGTACGTGAAAGAGGGCAAAACCATGGCCCAGCCGCTGGAGGAGACCGGAGTGTTTCCTCCGATGACGGTGCAGATGGTGCAGGTCGGAGAAGAGGTCGGAGAGCTGGGCAAAATGGTGTCTCGGGTGGCGAAATACTACGAAGAGCGCGTGGAGATCTTTATCGCGCGCATGACGCGCCTGTTTGAGCCGATCGCGATTGTGGTCATGGGGTTGCTGGTCCTCATGATCGTGGTGTCGATTTTCTTGCCGATCTTCAAGTTGGCCGGCGGAGCCGGCGCCAACTAACCACAGACGAGGGAGGGAGGTGAGAGCGTCAGCGCAACCGGGAAGCTGTCTCGGGGATTCGTGAAGCGCCGCAAGGCGAAGCACAAGGAGAAGCGAATGAAGACAGTGCGCAACGGTCGTTCAGGGTTCACCTTGCTTGAGTTGTTGATGGTCGTCGTCATCATTGCCATTTTGGCATCGATTGCAGTTCCGCAATACATCCGCACCGTGGAACGGGCACGGCAGTCTGAGGCCGTGGCCATGCTGGGGCAGCTCCGTAATGCAGCGATCCGCTTTCGTGCGGAATTTAACAACGACTTTACGGGGCTCACGCTTGCCAGGTTGGATGTCAATCCGGCCGAGGTTTCGGGCAATCCACTGTTTACGTATGCGGTCGTATGCGCCGATACCGATGAAGTGGTGATCTCGGCGACGCGCAATGGTGCGGCGGCGATCGGCAACTGTGTCGCAAGCTATGTCATTGACATCTCCGAGAATGGCACCATTGAAGGCCGGAGCTGCCAGAGCGCAGCTGCGATCGGATCGTGCAGCTAACCTTTTGTTCTGGATCGCAAGGTTAACGGTGCGAGCGATGCCCTGCGTAACGCAGGGCATCGCTCTGGCACAGGAGGTTCAGGACGAATGGTTGATCAGCGATGGATGTTCCTCGCGCTGGTCTTGATCGTGGCAGGCAGCATGGCCATCTTGGCGCCGAAGCTGCTCGTCGCGATGAATGACCGCGTGACCAAGATGCTGGTGTCGTTCGACGTTCCGCTCCTGCGATTCCGTTACGTGGTCGGCGTGGTCTTCTTTGTCGCAGGGTATCTGTGCTTTCGCTTGGCACTGCTGATGCCAACGCTTCCCACTGAATAACGGTGTTGGTATCGACGTAAGCAATAGGGTGGTGGCATCAGCCACCGCCCTATTGCATTTCTACTGCCCCCATTTGACGTTTCGCAGGTTCGATGCCAGAATAAAGGCGCTTTTGCAAGGAAGTGGTGGGACGGTCTTGAGCGTGGGGCAGTAGCTCAGCTGGGAGAGCGCGACAATCGCACTGTCGAGGCCAGGGGTTCGATCCCCCTCTGCTCCACCAGTTTTTCTCACTCAGCATGAATGGGTTGCAGTGACCCTCCACGGTGGCATCCGGCAGAATCAAGATGCCCGTCAGCAAAAATGACTGCAATGGGATCTGGCAGCTCTCAGCCCGCTCGCAAGCGCATCTCACTTGCTTTTCTGATTGGGCTGCTCTGCTTCTTGGTCGGCTACTTCGCTGGGCGTGAGCACATCAAATACGAAATCCGGCAAATATCTCGCAATCTCGCACAGAGCGCGCTTGAAGGGATTGGGCAGGCATTTTCTAAATCCTTTGGCGCATCAAAACCCAGCTCGCTGGCTGCGGATCAAGAAAGAACCAAGCAGAGAGAGGAACGCGAGTATCTTCAGTACGTCAAACTGGAAAACATCAAGGTTGGGCAGGGATATGGACAGTTTGATGTGCCAGGGTATAGCAACACCAAGCCGAGCGTCAGCGCCACCCTGAGGAACATAGGCGATCGAACGCTTCGGACTGTCAGGGTAACAGTTTACTTTTTAGACAAGGATGGGCACCGAATTGGAGAGAAATCGTACTCTCCGGTTTCAGGGTTTTCTTTCGACGATGACAGTCCTCTAAAGTCAGGTTACGTGCGCGACTTTGGCTATCTCATTGGTGATGATGCACCGTCCACATGGGCAAATAAGGTTGAGGTGGAAATAACAGAAGTAGAGTTTCTTGACCCGACTGTATAGAGATGGCCTCCAGGTCCAGGGCAACCCCGCTTAGTCGCCCCCGTCATCAGTCCGCCCAATTCCGCCGCCGGCCGGCGCGTACATCTGCAGGGGCGACACGGTACGCCAAGTTCTTACGCAACCTGACCCGCAAGGTTCTCAAAAACCCCACCTTCAAACAAGAGCTGCAAGAGATTGAACACCACCTCGACTCGCTGTCAGTCAAACTCGATGCACCCCACCATACCATTATTCGTGATGAGTCTGAGCTGGTCCGTAGCTTCTGTCATAAGTGGAGCCTTGACCGCATCGCTTTTGTCCACTATGGGAAGGTCAATGTTGTTCTATCTACAGAGGTGATAGCAACTGCCACGGGATGGGAGGAGAACGATTTTGCCGCGATATTTTTAGGCAATCCTGGAGGACGGCCCTCAAACCGAACTGACCGAGCACGTCGCTCTCGAGCAGTAGCTGCCGCCATGCGGAACAATACAAACTGCGGCATTCCACTCACAGCCGCTGAGGCGGCAAGAAAAGTGGCGCGTAGATTCGACAGGCAGCCTAATACACTCCGCAACGACTTCCAAGACAAGACCCTTTCGTAAAGCATCTCCCCGGTAGACCTCCTTGCCCGAAAACCTCAGTTTGAGGTTTTCGGGCTTCAGTTTTCCAAAATCAGGTTTTGGTTTTATCCTGCCGATGCAATGAATACAGTGCGAGCTTTCTTGTCGAGAATCGGCCGAAGCGGAGGACGCATCGGCGGCAAGTCGCGCTCCGTTGAGAAGATTCTGGCTGCGCGCGCCAACGGCCATCTTGGAGGACGGCCGAGAAAACAGGAAATCAAGAAGGAGAAACGATGAGCGAAATAACCAGTGTTGTTGAGGTCAAGAGCAAGCCGGTGGGGTGGATCCGCGCGACGATCGAGCGCCTACAGGCCGAGCTCCAACGCCGCGAGCGTGAAGAGGCCGCGTCCAGGCCGCCAACGACGGAGGAAGGGAAGCGTCTTCAGCGTCAACTGGCGGAGCGCACGCAGCTCAACGCTCAAGCGGCCGAACAGGCTGAAGCGGTTCTTCAGCGGCGTCTTACAGAGGCGCGGCGCCGGTGGGGGCTCCGCCGGGTGGCTGACGAGTATCTGACAAAGCACCGGCCACCGGCTGACGATGACCGCGAGCTAGCTCAGTTGCTCACCGAAGTTGAGCAAGACGACGCCATCGTCCAGCGGGCGTTATACGGAGGCTAACGGCATGGACCTCACAGATCCGCACCAAAATGACCTGATTCCTCCCAGCGCCGCCGAGGCTACGGCCAACGAGGTGCGAGCCAATCCTCTCATCCTCGACCATCGCACAACCTGGCGTGAACGGCTCATGGAGGGGTCGGCAACCATCGGGGGATTGGTGGTGCAGTCGTTGCCCGGCACGCAGGAGGTGCTGGTGACCCACCTGGAAAGCGGCCTGGAGCTGCGATGCTCCCCCCAAGCCATTGAGGACCTGGCGAAGTTTGTCCTCAGCTGAGCCATGGCAGCGGACGAGACGGAGTCGAACGGAGCGCCAAAGGGGCTCGCACGCCGTCAGAAGCGGCTCCGGGCGGCGTTGTTGACGTGCCCAACGGTGCGCGCCGCATGCCGGCAAGCTGGGATCTCCTCGCAGCGGTACTACGCATGGTTGAAAGCTGATCCAGCTTTTGCAGCCTCGGTGCGACAGGATCTGCAGCGCGTTGGCGATGAAGCGCGGCAAACACTGCGCGCGGCCGCGGCCAGGGCCGGGGAGACGCTGGTTGCTTTGCTCGATCATGCGGATGGCCATCAGCGCCGGCTAGCAGCTGCATCGATTCTCAGCTTTCTGCGGCAGGACGATATAACCGAGCTCTCGGAGCGGCTCGCACGATTGGAACAGCGTTACGGACGAGGACCACTCAAACATAACGACTGCACACCGTGGACACCTCACGAAGCGCCTGCGGCTAGAGAATGGGGCGGGCCGAAGGGCAGATGCGCCGTTTTTTGATCGCTCTTGAGCGGCTCGAACGGCGCGTAGCTACGCTGGATTCGCGGCAGGCAGGCATGGAGCTCCTGAGTCCTGAGGCTGCGGAGCAGTGCGAGCGGATCCTCGTAGCGATCCAAAGGGGCGCGATTGAAACAGAAGGTGGGCGCCAGTTCACACAGCTGCTACGACTGTCGGTGCAGCGACCTCTTACTGACGAGGAATTGCAGGAGCTTGATCGTTTCTTGGCGAAGTGTATAGAAGCCGCGAACAAGGATGAGCGATGAGTCCGGACGCGCGATTTCTCCCCCTGGCGGAAGCGGCCAGCTATGCCGGGCTGACGCCGCGCTGGCTGCGCCGGCACTGGTCCGAGCTCGCACGCGATGGGGTGACGGTGTGTCGGGTACCGCGCGATGCCCTCAAGGGCCGGCTACTGTTCGAACGCGCCTCCCTGGACCGCTACCTGACGACCTGCCAGGTAGCCGCCACGAATAGTGCGGATCATGGTCAGTGATCCGGCCCGGCAAAAACCCACGACGACAAGGAAGAGTCGAAACGCGAGTGACAGCGGGTCCTGTCAGCAAGATGAGTTCCTTCGGCGCATCGCCAGGCTCTTCCCGGGAACACAGATCCTCGTGCTCGGCGTCTACCGGCCGCTCATCTACGATGACCAATGAAGCGCAGATCGCGGCGACGGATCCAGGGCCAGTTTGTGCCGATCTCCTACCAACTCATCGACTCGCCCGCCTGGAAGACGCTGTCAGGAAACGACATTGCAATTTACATCAGCCTGATGCGCCAGCGGAACGGAGCAAACGACCACAACCTGAAACTCCCCTATCGGCAGATCCCGCGCGCTCGCGCAACAACCGCAAAGGCCTTGAGGACCCTCGAGGCGGCTGGCTTGATCGATATTGTGCAGCGCGGCGGGCTCTTTCGGTCCTGCTCCGTCTACCGGCTCTCAGAGCGTTGGAAACAGCCCCACATGCCACCGACTACCGCAGCTGCACAGTTGCGAGGGACAGATGGTAAAGCTCTATAGAGTGGTTCATTTTTTGAACTTGTCCCTCGGCGGACGCCATGCTTCAACAGCTTCAAAATTTGAACTTGAAGAACGGCAACAGCTTCAAAAAATGAACCTGTCGAGCGGTGAATAGGTTCAAAAAATGAACTTGACCATGCTAGGGACGCCGCCAGCACCAAAGGGGAGGGGGGCCACCGCTTGTGCGGGGGGAGTCGCCGCCCTCTATGCACAACCCCTCCCCGCCTCCCTTACTCCCTTGCATCAACGAGATCGTGGCACGCATGGCATTGTGGCGCAATTGGAGAGGCCTAGCGCAGCGATGACCGACACGCGCGGGCCCATCGCGCTAGGGGCCATATGACCAATCTGCCAGGATCGGCAGACCTGCCCGCTGGCTGGGAGCCAGTGCTGCAGGACGTTTGGGCGCTGAAGGACCGCTGCGTAGCGCTGACCGGGATCCTGGGGCTGACCGCGCAGAGCCATCGGCGCGTTGAGATCGCCTCGACGGATCGCTACCAGGGAGGCCGCGAGATCCTACTCAGCAGCGGCCTGACGGTCGCGGAGATCGAGGCGATCCGTCTGACGGAGGCAGAGCGCCGCTACTACGACGCCCTGTACGTGTTCCGGCTCGTGCTGCTGGCTGTGCAGGAGCATCTCTCTCGGTTCTTGGTGCTCCAGCGGCGCGGTGAGCTCGCGGCCGCGCGTGAGGTGATCGCCATCTGTCGGCTGCGGATTGCCGACGTGATTCGTGAGCAGTTCCCATGAGCATGCGCTTTCAGTTGGATACTCAGAATTTCGACAAGAAGATGCAACGGCTCATCAAGCATACAATTCCGTCGCTGGTCGAGAAAGGCATGGGGCGCGCGATGTTGAGCCTGATGAACGACTGCATTCTGGAAGTACCCACCGTT
>PCVX01000042.1:0-14717 GCA_002796105.1 Candidatus Omnitrophica bacterium CG11_big_fil_rev_8_21_14_0_20_63_9
GTGAAATGCGTCGGAAGGAGCTTGTATCGTAGCGGAATCGCTCAGGAGCGTCAAGGCGCGAGCGCTGGCGGAAGGACGGGGGATGTTTCCGAGAGGGAGGCCCGGAGGCGCCCTGCGTCTCGTCAGCGCCGCGAGGGAGGGTTCCCCGAGGGAACAGCCCCCGGCCCAACCCGCCAGCGCTGCTACAGCTTGATCAGCAGGAGCTTGATCTTCAACAGGCGGACGTGTTGCTTGAGAGCGGCGAGCTCCTGGTCGACGCGCCCCGCGTCTTTCTGGATGCCGGTCAGCTGCTGCTCATACCGAGCCCGGTCTTCCGATGTCAGAGAGGGCGCCTTGCTCGTCTTGCGCAGCTGCGCCATCTGGCGGCCGAGGACGGCGCGCTGACCCCGCTTCATCTTCAACTCTTCGCTGGCCAAGGTCAGCGCCACCGTCAGCCGCTCGCGGTCGGGATCCATCTGCCGCTTCACTTCGATGATCTTCATGCGGGCTCTGGTGGTGGCAGCGGCGAGGTCCTGTTTGAGCTGGGCGATCTTCTGCTCGATGATGCTGCGGCTCAGGGTCAGCTCTTTCTCGTAGGTCTCGACGCGGTTGGCGAGCTGCCGGCGCTTCTCGAGCACCGCTTTGAACTCCGGATCAGCCGCGAGCGCTTCCTTGGTGAGCTGTTCGCGGTTGGCCGGCGCGCAGCCGCCGAGCGACGAGGCGCCGGTGGAGGCCAGCAGGCCGCAGAGGAGCAGGCAGGATCGCAATCGCATCATCAGCATCGGAACACGCACGCCCCGCACCCGTGTGGATGCGGGGCGTGCGCGTTGTGCCAACGGCGTTTACTGGATCAGCGCGTACGAGGGCTCGACACTCGACGTCCGCGCCCCATTGCCGTTGGCCGATTCCTCCTTATAGGTGAAGAGCTTGCCGGCGAAGTTCCGCAGCGTCCACGCGCCGTCCTTCACGCTGACAACGTAGTTGGGCATGAGCGGGATTTTGCCTCCGCCCCCGGGCCCATCCACCACGAACGTGGGCACCGCGTAGCCGGTCGTATGGCCGCGCAGCTTCTCGATGATGTTCAGCCCCGCGGACACCGGCGTGCGGAAATGAGCCGTACCCTTCACCGGATCGCACTGGTAGATGTAGTACGGGCGCACGCGGGCCTTGAGGAGCTCATGGAAGAGCTTCTTCATGATCGCGGGCCGGTCATTGATGCCCTTCATCAGCACCGTCTGCGATCCGAGCGGCACCCCGCTGTCTACGAGCATGCCGCAGGCTTTCTTCGCGGCCGGGGTGACCTCTTTCGGGTGATTGAAGTGGGTGCTCATCCACACCGGCTTATGCTTCTTCAGGACGTTGCACAGCGACTCGGTCACGCGAAACGGCAGCGTCACCGGGTTGCGGGTGCCGATGCGCACGAACTCCACGTGCGGGATCGCTTTCAGCTTGGTCAACACTTCATCGAGCCGCTCATCGGAGAGTGTCAAGGGATCGCCCCCGGAGATCAGCACGTCGCGGATCTTGCGGTGCGCCCTGATGTAGTCGACCGCCGCGTCGATGTTCGCCGGGCGGCTGTAGCCCGCCGTCGTGCCGACCACGCGGCTGCGCGTGCAAAAGCGGCAGTACATCGAACACACCTCGACGACGAGCAGCAGCACCCGGTCCGGGTAGCGGTGCACCAGCCCCGGCACCGGCATATGGCTGTCCTCGCCGAGCGGGTCGATCATGTCATTGGGGCTGAGTTTATACTCATCCTCCACCGGCACGGCCTGCCGCCGGATGGGGCACGTCGGGTCTTCCGGGTCCATCAAGGCGGCCCAGTACGGCGGGATGCCCATGATGAAGCGGCCGGACTTGCGGGTGACGGCCCGCTCCTCCGAGGGGGTGAGCCTGATCACCTGCCGCAGATGCTCGACGGTTTGGATGCGGTTCGTCATCTGCCACCGGTACGTCTCCCACTCCTCCAGCGGCACGTCCTTCCACAAGGCGATTCGTCGATACGACTCGCGAAAAGCCTGTTCGTTCACCGATGCTGCCTCCTGTTGCCCGTCCCTCAAGGAGCGCCTTGGCTCGTCAGGGACGCGGGGCGCGACGGCGCAGCACCACGCTGCGCCTCATTCGTCGCCGCGTCAGCGCGCGTCCCGGACGAGGGCTCTTGAAGGTGGACGCCGGATCCTCCCGCGGGGGATGTGGGGAACGCGGGATGGACCTGATGATAGCGGCTCATGGCCAACGCCACGATCCGCTGGATAAGCTCGGGGTGCGACCAGCCGGCCGATGTCGTCATCGCAGGAAAGTTGCTGTCCCACGGGCTGAGGCCCGGCAAGGGGTTCACTTCCAGCACAAAGGGGGTGCCGTCATGGCGCAGGCGGATGTCGGTGCGCGACACATCCATACAGCCCAGCGCCCGGTGGGCGCGCCGCGCCACGTCCTGGATGCGCTTGGTCGTGCCGGCATCGAGGGGGGCCGGACAGCGCAGGACCGGCGCCAGCCCCTGCGCCGCATCGCCTTGGAATTCCTTCATCCGCCAGGAATAAAAGAACTCGCCTGAGGTGCGGCAGGAGGAAAAGTCGATCTCCAGCACCGGCAGCGCCTGGTCGCCGATCACGCCGATGGTGATTTCCCTGCCGCTGATGAACTCCTCGACCAGCGCTTCCTGGCGGTACCGGCTCAGCACGTGCGCGATCTGCCGGCGCAGCGACCCTTCATCGCCGACGACGCTCTCGCGCCAGATGCCCTTGCTGGACCCTTCCCGGTTCGGCTTCACGATGAGCGGGAACTCCAATCGAGAGCTCAGCGGCGCACTCGGAGTCGCGAAGAGCTGCCATGGCGGCGTGAGGATGCCCTCGGAGGCGAGCACCTGTTTGGTCTTGGTCTTATCGAGTGCTAGCGCCATCGTTACACTGCCTGAGCCGGTGAACGGCACACCGAGCGATTCCAGGATCGCGGGCACCTGCGCTTCCCGGTGCTCGCCGTGCACGCCCTCGGCGATGTTGAACACCAGGTCAACGCGGTGCGTCAGGAACCAGCGCGGCAACTGCTCGTCGGCTTCCACCAAATGCACCGTGTGGCCGCCCGCGCGCAGCGCTTCCACGATCGTGTCGATCGTCCGCGGGCTGTCGAACTCCGAGTCGCCGTCGGCCGGCACCGCGCCGCGGCTCGCGCTGGGGCGTTTCAGGTTGTAGGTTAGCGCGATCGTGCTGATAGCGACCCTGCCTCTTCGCGCGCTTTCAGTCCGGTGCGCGCCAGCGCCACATCGAGAATCCTGCTGATGATCTGGTAGTGCGTGATGCCGCGGTGCTTGGCCACGAAATTGAACACGTCCTCGGGGGACAGCGACGGCAGCGGGTTGATTTCCAGCACGTATGGCCGCCCTTTGCGGTCGACCCGGAAATCCACCCGGCCGAAATCGCGGCACTCCACGGCCTGGTACGTCCGCAGCGCGAGGTCCTGCATCTGCTTGGCCAGCGGCTCGGGAATCTTCGCCGGGCAGATGTAGTCGGCGCCGGAGCGCAAATACGCGTAATGGAAAAAGTTCCGCCCCAGGTCGGTGCGGCCGTCCAGCGCGACCTGAACCACTGGAAACACGTCAGGCGATTCGTTGCCGATGATCGCCACGGTGAACTCTTCCCCTTCCACGAACTCTTCGATGAAGATCGTCGCGTGCTTGTAGGTGTCCGCCAAGAAGCGCACCTGCGCGCGCAGCTCATCCGGCGTGTTGACCAGCGACTTCGGGCTCAAGCCTTTGCTGGAGCCTTCGCAGCGCAGCTTCACGATGAGCGGGAACGTCAAATCGACTTCCCATAATTTCTCCGGGTCGGTGACTTCGGCGTAGCGCGGTGTCGCGATGCCTTCGGCGATCAGCACCTTCTTCGTCAGCACCTTGTCCAGCGTCAGGCCCAGCGTGAGGCCGTCGGCGCCCACGAACGGGATGCGCAGCATCTCCAGCAGGATCGGCACCTGCGATTCGCGGTTGCGGCCTTCGTAGCCTTCCGCAATGTTGAAAACGATGTCGACGGGCACCTTGCCCGCCAGCTCGATGAGCTGACGCGCGTTGCCGATGCGCACGACGGTGTGCCCGGCCTCCTGAAACGCGCGCTCGATGTGCGCAACCGTTTCTTCGTGGTCGAGCTCAGCGTTGATGTCGGGCGGATCGCCGGGCTTCAGCACCCACTCGCTCTTGACGTTGTAGGTCAGTCCGACGCGAAATCCCATCGTGTCCTCACGCAGGCAAATAAAAAGGGACCCGCCGGTGCGAGTCCCCGTACACAATCTTGAGTTGTCTCAACGGTGACGGCACAATCCTCAAATGACGGCACGCGATCCGCCACAGATCGCGCGCGTGCTTGAGGACTGAATCATCATCGTGATGGTATGCATCGTTACTATATTTCTTACCATTGTGCGCGCGCACTGTCAAGAAACTGCGTAGGATTTTTTGCAACAAGTGTGTTATAACAACATTCCCATGGGAACGCTCGTGTTGATCCGTCACGGCCAATCGCAATGGAACTTGGACAACCGCTTCACCGGCTGGGTCGACGTGCCGCTCACCGACGCGGGTCGGGAAGAAGCGCGCCGCGGGGCGATGCTGATCCGCGATATGACATTTGACCGCGCGTTCACCTCGGCGCTGCAGCGCGCGCACCAAACGTTGCAGATTGTCCTGGAGACGATCGGCCAACCGAACGTGCCGGTCGAGAAAGACCAGGCGCTCAACGAGCGCCACTACGGCGCGCTGCAAGGATTGAACAAAGCGGAGACCGCGAAGAAGTATGGGGATGCGCAGGTCAAGATCTGGCGTCGCAGCTATGACATCGCCCCGCCCAAAGACAAGACCGAGCTGAACCCTGAAGGCATCAGCGAGAGCCTCAAGGACACCGCGACGCGGACCCTGCCCTACTTCAGGTCGAAGATCTTGCCGCAGGTGTTGGCCGGCCGGACGATTTTGGTCGTGGCTCACGGCAACAGCCTGCGCTCGATTGTGATGGAGCTGGATGGCATGACGAAAGAACAGGTGCTCGATCTCAACGTCGCCACGGGCGCTCCGATCATCTACGAAATCGATCCCTCCGGACACGTCCTCAAGAAAACCGTCACCATGCTGCCTGCCTAAGCGGCCGCGCGGGGCCGGGCATTGCGCATGTAGTGATAGAGGTACTGCTGCGCGTACCCCGCATACGGGCCGAAATGCCGGCGCGCGTAGTCGTGGATGAGCTTGCGGGTCGTTTTGCGGTGCCGGAAGTAGTAGCGCATCGCCCGCTCCATCCACACGTCCACCGGAAACGCCTCGTACTTCTCAAACCCGAACAGCGCCACGCAATCCGCCACCTTATCCCCCACCCCATCGCAGCCAAGCAGCGCCTTCTTCGTCGCATCATAGCCCACGCGCTGCAGATGCTCGACGCGCAGCGTGCCATCCGCCACGAGCCGGGCGGTGGCTTTCAGGTACGGCGCGCGGTAGCCGAGTCCTAGGCTGCGCAGCCGCCGTTCGGGCGCTGCGGCGAGCGTGTCCGGCGCGGGAAAGCTGAAGCCCCGGAAGCCGTTGACCCCACCCCCTTTCGCGCGCCCGTTGGGCGCTGCGCTACGCGCAGGGCCGCCATCGGCGACATCGAAAGGGGGTGGGGTGAGCGCCACCGGCTGTCCATACGCCTGGCACAGCCGGTCGATCATGCCCTCGATGCGCTTGATGTTGTTGAAGGAGGCGCAGATGAACGACGCCAGTGTTTCCCAACCGTCCTGCCGCAGCACGCGCAGCCCGCGGTACTGCGCGATCGCGTGGTGGATCTGCATGTCCACGTTGATGGAGGAAATGATCTCCGGCAGGTTGAGGTCCAGCGCGAAGTAGCGGGCGATGCGGTTGGCATCGAGGGAGGCATCGGCGGCGTGGCACAGGAGCTGGTCGCCTTCCTGGCGGATCTTCAGCGCCGAGGGACCGATGAAGCCGTACCACCAGCCGTGCTGCTCGGTCCAGCGGAAACTTTGGCCCGAAGCGAGGGTCGTGCGGAGAGAAAACTCAGCAGCAGGAACTGAAATCATGGAAGGGCGAACGGGATGTCAGAGGGCGGATGTTCAATCCGCCATGAAGTCGAGTGTCGCAATCCTCCTTAAAAAACCAGCTTTAGACTTTTGGCAGCGTGATGCCTTGCTGTCCTTGATACTTCCCTTTCCGGTCCGCGTACGAGACTTCAGGCAGCGAGCCGGCTTCGAAGAACAACACCTGCGCGATCCCCTCGAAGGAATAGATGCGCGCGGGCAGCGGCGTCGTGTTTGAAATCTCGATCGTCAGGTGGCCTTCCCAGCCGGGCTCAAGCGGCGTGATGTTGACGACGATGCCGCAGCGCGCGTAGCTGGACTTGCCCAGACAAATCCCCAGGATGGAGCGCGGCATGCGGAAGAGCTCCACCGAGCGCGCCAGCGCAAACGAGTTGGGCGGCACGATGCACATCGGCCCTTTGAAGTCGATGAACGAGTCCGGGTTGAACTGCTTGGGATCGACGACCGCCTGCTTCAGGTTCGTGAAGATCTTGAACTCATCGGTGACGCGGATGTCGTAGCCCATGGACGACAGCCCGTAAGAGATCACGCCGTCGCGCTTGAGCCGCTCCTCGAACGGGTCCAGCATCTGGTACTTCTTCACGTACTCCCGGATCTCCCAGTCAACCAGGAGCCGGCCGGTGGATTGAATGTGCTCAGGCAACTCGGTGGCTTTCGTTTGCTGTTCCAACATCCTTACGCTCCCTTCTTTTCGGTTGAGAGTGCCAAGTAGATGCGGTTAATCCCGCCGCGCACGTCGATGAGCGGGATTTTCTTGCGCTTGCGGCGCAGTTGCTTCAGATGCGGGTTGGCCTCATGACGCACCCAGCTCACCGGATGGTCCAGCACCTGGGAGAGCCCGTCCTTGCCCCAATGGGACATCACGAGCTGCTTGCACTTTTTCGTCAGCTTCGGCGTCGCCAACCATCCCATCGCGTCGCTCTCCAAATTACGAGCAGCCGGAGGTGGAACCACAATTGCCGCACTTGTAGCAGTTGCCGTTGCGGACCATGAGGCTGCCGCACTCGTGGCAGGCGGGCGCGTCGGCTTGCGCCACAAACGTCACCTTCTCGTGCTGCTCAAACGAGCTGACCGCAGGCTCGGTCGACGGCTTGACAGCCGCAGCAGCGGTTGCCGTGCCATTGCCGGCGGTTGCGGCGGGCTTGGCCCCGGGTGTTTCGGCAACTCTGAAGTGCTGTGCCTCTTCCGCCGGCAGGAACTTGAGCGCCATCCAGCGGAAGATATAGTCGATAACCGATTTGGCGAACCGAATGTCGCGATTGTTAGTGACGCCCGAAGGCTCAAAGCGCGTGTGGCTGAATTTGTTGACGAGCACCTTCAGCGGCACGCCGTACTGCAGCGAGAGCGACACCATCGTAGCGAAGGCGTCCATGAGCCCGGAAAGGGTGGAGCCTTCCTTGGACATCGTGATGAAAATTTCCCCAGGCTGGCCGTCCTCAAACAGCCCCACGGTCAGATACCCTTCATGGCCCCCGACGGAAAACTTGTGGGTGATCGCCTGCCGTTCATCCGCCAGCCGGCGGCGGTAGGGTGTGGCCGGCCGGCCCTTGATCATGCCCTTGTCGTCTTTCTTGCCGGTCGACAGCGGCTGGACCCGTTTGGAGCCGTCGCGGTAGATCGCCAGCGCCTTTACGCCCAGCCGCCACGCCTCGATATACGCCTGCATGATGTCTTCGACCACCGCGTTCTCGGGCAAATTCACCGTCTTGCTGATCGCCCCGCTGATGAAGGGTTGCACCGCGCCCATCATGCACACATGGCCCATGTAGTGGATGAACCGCGTGCCATTGAGCGCCTTGAACGCGCAGTCAAACACCGGCAGGTGCTCGGCCTTCAGGTGCGGCGCGCCTTCGATGGTTTCCTTCTCGTTCAAGTGCTTGAGGATCGCGTCGGTCTGCGCGCCGTCATAGCCGAGCTGCTTGAGCGCCCGCGGCACCGTTTGGTTGACGATCTTGAGCATCCCGCCGCCCACGAGCCGCTTGTACTTGATGAGCGCGATGTCCGGCTCGACGCCGGTCGTGTCGCAGTCCATCAAAAAGGCGATCGTGCCGGTGGGCGCGATGACCGTCACCTGCGAGTTGCGCACGCCGAACCGCTCGCCCAGCTTGATCGACTCATCCCACACGCGGGTCGCCCCCTGCAACAGCGGCTGCGGCACCAGGCGGTGGTTGATCTTGTCGACCTGCGCGCGGTGCTTGCGCAGCACGCGGATCTGCGGCTCGCGGTTGAGCGCAAAGCCCGCGTAGGGCCCCATCTCGCGGGCGATCTCCGCGGAGACCTCGTAAGCATGGCCGCACATCAGCGCGGTGATCGTGCCGGCCCAGGCCCGGCCCTCATCGGAATCGTATGCGATGCCCTGCGACATGAGCAAGGCGCCCAGGTTCGCATAGCCTAGCCCCAGCTCGCGGTAGTCCTTGGCGTTGCGCGTGATCTTCGCCGTCGGGTAGGACGAGTTGTCCACCACGATGTCCTGCGCGATGGTCATCACGCGCACAGCGTGCTTGAACTGCTCGATCAGGAAGTTGCCGTCCTCGTCGATGAATTTCAGGAGGTTGATGCTGGCGAGGTTGCACGCGGAGTTGTCCAGGTGCATGTACTCCGAGCAGGGGTTGCTCGCGTTGATGCGACCGGTGTTCGGGCAGGTGTGCCAGTCGTTGATCGTCGTGTCGAACTGCATGCCGGGGTCGCCGCAGTGCCACGTGGCTTCGGCGATGAGCCGCAACAGGTCCTTGGCCTTCACCCGCTCGAGGACCTCGCCGGTCGTGACCGCCTTCAAGTCCCATTCCTCGTCGGCCAGCGCCCGCTTCATGAACTCGTCGGTCGCGCGCACCGAGTTGTTCGCGTTCTGGAAGAAGATCGAGCCGTATGCTTCCCCATCGATGGAGGCGTCGTAGCCGATGTCGATGAGCTTGTGCGCCTTCTCCTCTTCCTTCCACTTGCACAGGATGAACTGTTTGGCGTCCGGGTGGTCCGCGTTGAGCACCACCATCTTGGCGGCGCGGCGCGTCTTGCCGCCGGACTTGATCACACCCGCGGAAGCGTCGGCCGCGCGCATGAACGACACCGGCCCGGAGGCGGTGCCGCCACCCGCCAGCCGCTCGCGCGCCGAGCGGATCGGCGAGACGTTGATGCCCGCCCCGGAGCCGTACTTGAAGATCATGCCCTCGTTGCGGTACCACTCGAGGATCGACTCCATCGTGTCATCGACGGAGAGGATAAAACACGCGCTACACTGGGGGGTTTTCTCAATCCCGACATTGAACCAGACGGGCGAGTTGAACGCGGTGTATTGGTTGACGAGCAGGTGGGTCAGCTCGGCGCGGAAGGCCTCGGCGTCTTCGGGGGTGGCGAAGTAGCCGTCTTTAATGCCCCAGTCGGCGATGGTGTTGGCGACGCGGCCGATCAGTTGTTTGACGCTGCGCTCGCGCTGCGGCGTGCCAAGTGCTCCGCGGAAGTACTTCGAGACAACGACGTTGGTGGCCAACTGCGTCCAGAAATTGGGCACCTCGACGTCCTTCTGCTCGAAGACCACCTCGCCTTTTTCGTTGCCGATGGAGGCACTGCGCAGCTCCCAGGCGATCTCGTCAAAGGGATGGACGGTGGCGCGGGTCCAGCGTCTAGGGACTTTCAGGCCCTTCGTCGATGCCTTGGCTTTCTCTTCCACGGCGACCGTCGATGCTGCCCCAGAGGAAGCTGTGTGCGCCGTCTTAACCCCTTCAGCCATGCCGTACCCCTCCTCGACGAAGCCCAAGCTGTAGTTGCCATCCCCGCGGTATCCACAAGCCCTTGGGGTCAACCATTGACAAATGTATCATGCCGAGATTTCGTGTCAAGTTAAAAAAGCACTATCTGTAGTGGGAATTCGACACCGACGGGACTATGGGTTGTGCTTAGAGGGTAAAACGCTCTCCTGTGGGGGTTCTGGGAGGCGGCAGAGCCGATTGCTGGACGGTGACGGCGATAGGCTCCGTCTTGACGACCTGCTCGTTGTGGGACAGCTCGAATGGGCCCAACTGGAACGTGCCGGGCTGCCGTGGTACCAGCACGAAGACCAGGCTCGTCGAGCGCTGCATGCCGCCCGCCCGAAACGCCACATTGGTCGCCTGGCTGCGCGCGGCGACGATAAATCCCTCGGGAAACTCCAGCGGCGGCACCTCAAGGCCTGACACGTCGCCGGCGATGGTCAGCGTGAACTGGATAGGGTTGCCGACATTCACCGTCGTCTTATCCACGCTGGCTGAGACGGTGAACTCTTGCGGCTCGGCCCAGACTGGCGCGCAGATTAGGACAAGGGTGAGACCGGAAACGATGGCGTCCGCGGTCCACGGTCGACAGTCCACGGTGGACTGTGGTCTGTGGACCGTCGACGCGTGATTATTTCCCTGAAAACACGAGCCCATCCGCCCCATTTTGGTCCACGGTCACGGTCTGGCCCGGCTTGAGCGACCCGTCGAGCAGCCGCATCGCCAGCGGATCCATGACGTATTTCTGCACCGCCCGGCGCAGCGGCCGCGCGCCGTACACCGGATCGAACCCTTCTTTCGCCAGGAACGATTTCGCGCGGGCGGTCAGCTTGAGCTGGACGCGTCGATCCGCCAGCCGCGACTGCGCGCGGGCCACCTGCAGATCGACGATGCGGTCGAGCTCCTTGGACGTGAGCCGGTTGAAGATCACGATGTCGTCGATGCGGTTCAGGAACTCCGGCCGGAACTGCTTGCGCAGCAGCGCGGTGATTTCACGGCGTACTTCGGCTTCGCTCAGTACGCCGTCCTGAGCGGAGTCGAATGGACGGCGCATCGCTTCGGGGTTCTCGATCGCGGCCTCATCCTGGATCAGGTGGCTGCCGACGTTGGAGGTCATGATGACGACGGTATTCTTGAAGCTCACGACGCGGCCGTGCCCGTCGGTGAGCCGCCCGTCGTCGAGCAGCTGCAGCAGCACGTTAAGCACGTCCTGGTGCGCCTTTTCCACCTCGTCCAGCAGGATCACGCAGTACGGCTTGCGCCGCACCGCTTCGGTGAGCTGCCCGCCCTCGTCGTAGCCGACGTAGCCCGGGGGTGCCCCGATCAGCCGCGAGACGGTGTGCTGCTCCATGTACTCGGACATATCGATGCGCACCAGCGCGTTGTCGCTGTCGAACAAGAACTCGGCGAGCGCTTTGGCCAGCTCGGTCTTGCCCACGCCGGTCGGGCCGAGGAAGAAGAACGAGCCCAGCGGCCGGTTCGGGTCGGCCAAGTCCGCGCGGGCGCGGCGGATCGCGTTCGACACCGCCATGACCGCCTCGTCCTGCCCGATCACGCGCTGCTTGATGCGCTCTTCCATATGCACGAGCTTCTCGCGTTCGGTTTCCAGCAGCCGCGAGACCGGGATGCCGGTCCAGTTCCCGACGACCTCGGCGATGTCTTCCTCGGAGACCTCTTCTTTCAACATCTTGGTCTTGCGCTGCAGCTCGGCCAGCGCGGCATTCTTCTCTTCGAGCTCTTTTTGCAGCTTCGGAAAGACGCCGTAGCGCAGCTCGGCGACCCGGCCCAGGTTGCCGGCGCGCTCTTCGCGCTCGGCCTCGGCCCGGTCCTGCTCCAGCCGCCCTTTAATCTGGCGCGCGGCGCTGATGAGCTCTTTTTCCTGTTTCCAGTGCTTCTCGAGTGTGGCCCGTTCACCGCGCAGCTTCTCCAGCTCGCTCTCGAGCGCTTTCAGCCGCGATCTTGCCTCGGTGTCGGTCTCTTTCTTGAGCGCTTCGCGCTCGACCTCAAGCTGGATGATCCGCCGGTGGATCGTATCCACTTCCTGCGGCATGCTGTCGATTTCCATGCGCAAGCGGGCGGCGGCTTCGTCCATCAAATCGATGGCCTTATCCGGCAGAAATCGGTCGGCGATGTAGCGGGAGGACAAGCGCGCCGCAGCCACGAGAGCGCCATCGGTGATCCGCACGCCGTGGTGGACCTCGTAGCGCTCTTTCAAACCGCGCAGGATCGCGATGGTCTCGTCCGCCGACGGCTCGTTGACCACAATGGGGGCGAAGCGGCGCTCAAGCGCCGGGTCTTTCTCAATATGCTTGCGGTACTCATCAAGGGTGGTCGCGCCCACGCAGCGCAGCTCGCCGCGCGCCAGCGCCGGCTTGAGCAAATTCGAGGCGTCCATCGCGCCTTCGGCAGCGCCCGCGCCAACGACGGTGTGCAGCTCATCGATGAACAGAACCACGTCGCCTTCGGCCGCCTGGACCTCTTTGAGCACCGCTTTCAGGCGCTCTTCGAACTCGCCGCGGTACTTGGTGCCGGCGATCAGCGCACCCAGATCCAACGCCATGACGCGTTTGTTCTTGAGGTTCTCGGGGACGTCGCCGCGCACGATGCGCTGGGCCAGCCCCTCGGCGATGGCGGTCTTGCCCACGCCTGGCTCGCCGATCAGGACCGGGTTGTTCTTCGTGCGGCGGGTCAGCACCTGGATGACGCGGCGCACTTCCTGGTCGCGCCCGATCACCGGGTCCAGTTTGTCCTTGCGGGCCAGGTCGGTGAGGTCGCGCGCATAGCGCTCCAGCGCGCGGTATTTTTCTTCCGGAGTGGCGTCGGTCACGCGGTGGGCGCCGCGCAAAGACTTCAGGGCTGCCTCGACGCTTTCGCGGCGCAGCCCAAGTCGCTTGTAGAGCGAGGAGAGCTCGTCATCCTTGAAGCTGGCCAGCAGAAGATGCTCGGTGGAAACAAACTCGTCGGTGAGCCGCTTGGCCTCATCATCCGCCGAGAGCAGCAACCGGTTGAGCCGGTCTGACACGTGCAGCGAATCACTACCGCTGACCGAGGGGATTTTTGTCAGCAGCGCGTCGAGCTCGTTGCTCAAGCGCGAAGCGCCGACGCCGACCTTTTCCAAAATCTGCCCGACCAGGCCGTTCTCCTGGTCGATGAGTGCCAGCAGCACATGCTCAGGCTCCAGCCGCTGATGGTTGCGCCGCTGGGCGGCACTTTGTGCTTCTTGCAGCGCCTCTTGCGCTTTGATCGTGAGCTTATCGAGCCGCATTTACAGCCTCATGGCTCTCAAACGGCGCACCCGCTCTGCGACCGGCGGGTGGGTCGAGAACAGGTTCATGAGCGCTCCGGCGGTCAACGGATTCACGATAAACAGATGCGCCGTCGCAGGGTTCGCGTTCGGCAAGGGATAGTCGCGCGCCGCCTGGTGCAACTTTTCCAGCGCGCTGGCCAACCCGTGCGGCGTGCCGGCCAGCCGCGCGCCGGTGTCATCCGCTCCGTACTCCCGCGTGCGCGAAATCGCCATCTGGATCAGCATGGCCGCCAAGGGTGCCAGGATCGCGATGAGCAGCATCGCCACGAGTTGCAGCGCGGCCGAGCTGCGGTTGCTGTCGCCCCGGCTGCGGCCGCCGCCCATCCACAAGCTCCACTGCGCCATGCGGGCCAGCATCATGATCGCGCCGGCGATTGCCGCGGCGATGGTCATGACGAGCGTGTCGCGGTTCTTCACGTGCGAGAGTTCATGCGCAAGCACGCCCTTGAGCTCTTCCTCGGTCATGATCTCCAGCAAGCCCGACGTCACCGCCACCGCCGCGCGCTTCGGGCTGCGGCCGGTCGCGAAGGCGTTGGGCGTCTTGGTCGCCACCCAGTAGAGCTTGGGCATCGGGATCTGATCGCGCGTGGCGATCTCGCGGACCGCGCGATAGACCTGGGGCGCCTCGGCCTCGCTCAGCGGCTTGGCCCGGTACATCGCCAGCACGATCTTGTCGCTGAACCAATAGCTGACGAAATTGATCGCCAGCGCGATGGCGAAAGCGATCACCGCGCCCTGGCTGCCGCCCATGAGCGAACCGATGAAGATCAGCAGCGCGGTCAGCGCAGAGAGCAAGAGACCGGTCTTCAAGACGTTCATCCCAGGAAACCTCCGTTGTGAAGAGTTTGGAGAGCTGCGTTCGGGGACTTCTAAACTATTATGGAGCCGGCCGTAGGCGATGTCAAAGCGAACCGGTTGACCGCTACCGGCGCGTTCGGGTGTGCGCGCGGATGTGCTCGGCGACGAGCCGGCCGAGCTGTGGAAGGATCAGGTAACCGTAGAGCTTGTGCGGGTTCCACTGCTCTTGCCTGCCCCGGTAGACCGCGCACAGATTTTCGTGGTCGGTCAGGCGTGTGATGAGCTGAAGGCGGCGCATCTGCTGGAAATCATCCCCGATATGCGCGTCATGGCACACCAGATCGCCGCGCGCGGAGAGGTTGTCCCACGCCAGGATATTCGTCGGGTACCGCTGCGGCAATGGGTGGCGCCACCCCATCAACAACCCTTTCACTAGCTGATCGCCCAACGGGCTGCCCATCGTGATGAACTGCGCGATGCGCCGGTCTTGCAGCCGGGCGTAGCGCGGCGTATGCGAGAGCAGCCACAGCGTATCGTAGGCGACCACCGAGCCGAGGCTGTGGCCGATCAATACGGTCGGCTCGCCATGCTTCAAGGCCGGCACGAGCACTCGCAGGAGCCGCTCGCGCACCTGGGCGGCGAATCGCGGCCGCTGGAAGTACGGCAGGATGTCGAGGAACTGTTGGCTCATGATCTGCTGGCGCACGCCGGGATCGAGGAAGCGGGTGAGGAGGACCGCGGCGTCCATCGCGAGGTCTTTCATGAGCCCGCGGAACTTGGGCCATGTGGGGCACAGCCGGCTTTCGCGGTAGAGGCGGTCGATGGGCCCG
>PCVX01000042.1:14753-15773 GCA_002796105.1 Candidatus Omnitrophica bacterium CG11_big_fil_rev_8_21_14_0_20_63_9
AGATGCTGAAACAGGTCGGCGTAGTACGCGAGCTCGATTGCGCGGGGATGCGCCTTGAGCCACGCGCCGGCCTTATGACTGACGCGGCGGACGCTTTCGGTGAGGACTTCGCGGACGTACCCGAGCTTGCACGCTTTCGTCGGCTTGAGGCCGCGGCCGTGCCCCACAATAATTTTCATATGCTGTTTTTAGGCGCGGGTCCTGTCCGGGCGATGCTCTGCCACCCGCGCCTACAGTTGGATGGTTGTAAAATCCTTGGCGAGGGTGAGGCGGCCGCGGTAGGCATATCGGACACGCGCGCGGATGTCGTAACCTTTGAAAACGGGATAAAAGTGTGTCAGCACTAGACGCCGGCAGCCGGCTTCAGCGGCGATGCGGCCGCATTTGCTCGGCGTCAGGTGTCCTTCGACTTTGCGTTCATCAGGCACTGAGCATTCCAGGATCAGCGCGTCGGCACCGCGGCCCAGCTCCACCACGCCCTCGCACACGTCGGTATCGCCGGAATACGCCAGCGTCTTGCCGGCGGCGGTGAGCCGGTAGCCGATCGCCTTCGTCTCATAGTGGTTCATCGGCACCGAGCGCACCGCATATCCTGGCAGCCGCAACGTGGCGCGCTGCAGCTCGTGAAACACCACGCGATAGCCGCGCGGTGAGAGCTTGTCGAGGTAAGCCGCATTCAACGTCCGATACAACCGCTTCAGGCCTGGCGGACCGTACACGTGCAGCGGTTTCTTCCGTTTCACCGGCGGCAGGCGCAGCGAGGCTAGAATGGACACCAGATCCAGGGAGTGGTCAACGTGGAAATGCGTCAGGAAGATGCGGTCAAGCTGATGCCACGGCGCGCCGGCCCGCTCAAGCCGCTGCCAGGTGCCTGGCCCGGCATCCAGCAGAATGTGCTCGCGGGCTATCTGAACGTAGATGCCGGCCGGGCTGTGGCCCTTCGCCGGGATCGACGTCCCAGCACCCAGCACCGTCACGCGCATGACTACTCTGCTGTGGCGGTGGGGACGAAGTCCGGCG
>PCVX01000042.1:15860-38412 GCA_002796105.1 Candidatus Omnitrophica bacterium CG11_big_fil_rev_8_21_14_0_20_63_9
CTTCGAAGTACGGCTCGCGCACGTGATAGACGTCGATGTTGCGCACGCGCTGCGCCGATTCACCGCCGGTGACACTCTGCGAGAGGTATTCGACCTGCACCTGCAGCCGCTTCTCAAACGCTTCGGTCAGCATCTTGGTGATGGTCGCCAGGTCGCGCTTGCGGTCAGGCCAGAAGACCGGGATCTGCAGCTTCTCCGTGCCGAAGCGGTTGGTCGCAAAGAGCCGGCCGTGCTCTTTGCCGTAGTCGTAGATTTCCTTCGTGAGCTTCACGTCATCGAGGCAGTACTTGGTGATGAGATCGAAGCGGCCTTCCTTGAACCACTTCAGCGCATCCAGCCCGCTGCCGGACTTGCTCTTGCCCAGCGTCGCCTGGGCCAGGCTGTCGAGGCTAACCCGGTGGCCGAGGTTCTTGACCGCCTCCTCGATGATGTCGAGCATCGGCAGCGTGTTGACGGAAAACGGCAGGTACGGCTGCAGCACCGGCAGATCGAAGCGGCGGATATTGAAGCCGATCAGCAGCTCGGCGGCTTGGAGGCGCGGAGCGAGCTTGAGGGCGACGTCCGCTTCCATGTACGCGTCGTAGCGGTTCTCCTGGTAGCTATAGACGCCGACGACCGACACGCCGAGCAGCTCCGGCTTTCGCCCCTCAACCTCGCTGAACTCTTTTTGGGTTTCAAGATCTAAGACAAGTCGCTCACCCATTATTCCCCTCGTTCATCATAAATCAGAACCGTCCCCTATTTTATAATCAGACAAAGGAATTGGAGGCGGCCGTTTATAGGCTGCCATTGTGTTCACCACAACGTCCCATCCTATGCGTTCGGCAAGATCGTAACTGTCCATAGCTCTTTGAATTCTTTCGCTCGTGTCTGCGAAATTCTTAAAGAAGAAGTACTTCCATCTCGGAAAATATCGGAATCGCACAGCCGGCTTGAGAACAAGCGCAGTTAAGATCGGGCAAGAAAATTTTGCAACCTCCTCCTTAACCGTTGGGGCCACCGTCTGCTCCTGTTCCCATCGAAGAGACAACTCGAACATTTTCTTCTTTTCTGCTTTGCCTAACGCGAACCCCCTTCTCGCTGCCTCATGAACAGCGTTCAAGCCATCCAACAATTCCTGTGCAATGATTTGATTGGCTTCCCGCTCTGTTCCATATCTCAGGGAAAAATAGTAGTTAGTCCACGTGTCAATGAATACAGATCGATTGGCCGACTTAAAGCCGTCTGAAAACGTCTTGAGCATCTGCAATCTGAAGACTCGTTCGTTCCGGCTATACCAATAGCGGTAAGAAATTGCGTTGCCTAAAGTTCCCGTCGTTTCGAAGAAACCATAGGCCCATAAGGCTCCATGCAATGCAACCTGTGGAAATGCATGATTCCCTTTGGAGTGGCGATAAATGGCATGCAATCCCGCGACTCGCTTTGGAATATCGGTGAGTTCGCCTGCCAGCAGCATAGCGTCGGCCCGGAGTCGCTCGTATGCCTGTCGCAGGACAGTATCCATTGCAATATGCGGTGATTTCCTACTTCGTTTCACTCGCGCTGGCGTTCTTTTGATGAATCAGGTACCACCCCAGATCAAACGTCCATAGCAAAAAGAGCATCATTCCAATAGCCGTCGTAGTTACGAGCCAAATAACCTCTCCATAAAACGATGCCGCTCCCCAAACCAGCGTGACGAGCCCAATGGTCAGAGCCAGCACAGCAAAGCGGCCTGGCAATTTCGACTGTTGGAGGTACGGGACAAGGGCGAGAAAACCTACACCATACCAAAGGTTATTGAGGCCGCCGGTCCAAGCAATGGTCAAGCCGTCCATGACGTCGAAAAGTACTGGTGCCACCGCATCGGTTGAGCGTGCCAATAAGGGCAGTGCAAAGAGCTGCAAGCTGACACCCATAGTATCTGACACTGCTCCAACCATGACCAGGATAAGGGGCAGATGTCCGCGCAATCGTTCACTCTCGACGAGCGAAACAATCCCGAAGAACAATGCAACGAGACTAAACGTCCCAGCCATACAACTGCTCCATCCAAGCATCCAAGTCATATGGTGGGAAGCCACATAGGCCATGCGCTCGGAAATGACGGTTCCGCTCGCAACTGTCCCAGGCCGTAAAACGGTCAAGAGCGCGAGGCTGGCGATCAAGTTCACGAGACCTGCGAACAGCGCAATCCAACCGACACGCCTGGCGCTCATATGCTTAAGACGGGCTGCTGCCAGCATCTTCGTTGGTATTCATTTAGATCTACACGGTCATCCATAAATTCGGATCGCTGAACTCTTTTTGAGTTTCAAGATCTAAGACAAGCCGTTCACCCATCACTTCCCTCGTTCATCAAAAATAGAACCGTTCCTATTTGCACGTACGCGGCGGCGCACTACTGGCTTGCTTCCTCTGGGATACGCAATTTCTCTGGAATGTCGAACGTTTCAACACTCACTTCCACCCCGGATTCGTCGTGTGTGGGTGTCTGAACGTACGCGAAGCCAACGATTTTCCATCGCTCCGCGCGCTTTCGAAACAGGACGGCGTGAAAGAGTCTGCGTGGACCCATGACATCGGGCGGGGCTTCACCTCCAGAGAATCTAAACTGTACCCAGGAACCGCTTTTCACGATGACGATCTCTTCTCGAGCAGGGATCTCCGGCAACGTGTAACCTGAAGACTGAATCAGCTCTGGACTCCATGTCAGACCGCGTTGCGCAAGAATCGCTTCGCGTTCTGCGAGTTGATCGTCATCGAGGACGGCCCGAAATGCCTCAAGGTCTCCTTCTTGACAAGCCGCACGGTACTGTTGATAGGTCGCCAGAAGTCCTGCGAATAGTGGTTCCGAAATGTCTTCCGCCGCCAGTGGCTGTCCAGCCAATTCAAGCACCACCACTCCTAAGACGAGGCAAACAACAAGAGGTCTACGAATTGAAAGCCCCACTGTTCCCCTCCTTCTCCATAGTGGTTTTAATGCCCCCACAGGGAGGCGATGAGGCCGCCGCCTTGGGAGACGTCATTCCTAAAAGAACGTGGCGGGGGAGACGCCGAATCGCTTGCTCAGTGCTTTGATCTGCCGCGTGTTGAGCTCGCGCCGGCCGTGCAAAATCTCGGAGACGACGCCCTGGCTGCCGATTTCAGGCAGATCGGATTGCGTCAAGCCGTGCTCTTCCATCAGAAACGCGAGCACTTCCCCGCCGGTCGCCCCCTTGATCTTCACGTGGTCCGATTCATAGCTCTCCACCAGCGTGCCGAGGACTTCCAGGAACCCGAACAGCGGGTGCCGCTGGTTTTCTCCCACCGTGTCCAGCAACTGGTCCAAGAGGACGGCAGCTCGCTTATAGTCCTGCTCGATCTTGATAGACAAATCGGCCCTCATCACACGCGCTCAACCCAGGTGAGTGTGGTGGCAAATGGACCACCTTTCAAGGCGTTAAAAAATTGCAGATCGGCGGTTACTAAGCGTCCATTCCGACTGATGGCGAGCGCTAGATAGAGGCTATCATAGACGCTGCGGCGCAATCGTGTGGCCAGCTCCCAGGCGGCATCAAGTAAGGCCTTCGCAGCGAATGTTTGCAAGGGAAAGTGCTTGAAATCAGCCAAGATGGCGTACGCCGCTTCGGGAGCAAGTTCTCCTCGTTGCACCTTTTTCCAAAGCACGTTGCCCACTTCAGCCCAAATAAGATCTGGGGCCAAGAGAGGCCCCCGCCCTTTGAGCACCCGTCGTGCGGCTTCTGCATGGGGTTCCGGCAGGAACCACTTCACTGCCACGCTAGCATCGACGACGACTACGCTCACCGTGCGCGATCCTCACGGATCAACGCTGCGCTATCACTCATCGCATGACCGTGGAACCGTTTCTGCCAATGCGCGGACACCGCCCGAGCTTCCCGTAGCGAGAGCGCGGCAGCTTCTACCAAAATGATCTTCACTTCACCCTGCAGCGACCGGCCATGCCGCCGAGCGCGGGCTTTGAGGCGCGCAATGATTTCGTGATCCAACGCCCTGACTAAGAGTTGTCCCATATATCCTCCTATGATATCAAAATGATAGCACTATTTCCTTGAGGCGTCAAGACGGACGCTTGTTAATGCACCCAGAGCGAAGCAATCAGGCCGCCGCCTTGGGAGACGTTGACGACGGGCTGGCCGGAGAAGCGGCCCACCAGGCCGATGCCGGTGGAGCTGAAGTAGAAGCCCGATACCACATGGCGGCTCACGTACTGCACGCCACCTGTTGGGCTGAGCATCGGAAAATCTTGTTCCGGGATGTGCGCGAGCTGCTGCACCACGTAGCGCGTGCGGCCCCGCAGCGCCTTGCCAAGCTGGCTCTCCCACTCGCGCTGACTCACCAGCTTGCCTAAGACCACTCCGGTGCCGCCAAAGAGGTTGTTCGGCTTGAGCACCAACTGCCGACGGTGGCGGCGGATGTACGCGACCAAGTCCACCATGCGGCCTTGAGGGTCGCTCACCCGGGTGTTTCGCACCAGGCGCGTCCACAACAGATGCGTGCGGAAGAACCGGCGCTGGGCTGCGGTGAAATACCGCGCGTACCGCTCATCCGTGAAGACTTCCCAGGCGGACTTTTGGTCGTATTCCCAGCTTAAGCCCGAGATCAAGCGCCCCTCCTGGATCGCCCGGCGCAGCACCGACAGGTGCTTGCCCTTGCGCTCCATCCCCACGAACTCGGCCAGCTCTGAGTCGCGGTAGAGCAGGTCGACCGGCACGCCGCGGGCGCTCAGCCCCTGGCGGGTCCAGCGCAGCTCGCGCGGGTCAGCCACCACCGCGCGCAGGCCTCGCACCTTGAAATCGTGGGCCAACTCTCCGAACTCGTCGGTGCCGGTGGTGAAGTCGGTGTTTTCGATGAGCACGATCCCCCGCAGCGGGCGGCCGCGCCTGTGGGCAACCGCCTTCAGCTCATCGATCAACAGCTGCCTGGGGTCGGGCGTGGCGGTGATCGCCCTGCGCGGAAACGCCGCTTCCAGCACGTCGCCCAGCACGTCAAGCAGGATCGAGCAGCCGGCCGGCGCATAGTGCACGCCGCCTACCCCGACGGTGTTCGGCTCCAGCATCCGGTAGTCGCGCGCCCACGCCGCATGGTCGTAGACCGCGGTCGAGTCGAGCCGCCCGAGCACCGCCCACGGCCGCGCGCGCGGGATGCGGGCAAGTTTCAGCCACGCTTCGTCTGTCGCGCCAAATGGCAGCACCTCTCGCAGCGCCGGCAACTGGGCGCGCATCGAGGAGAGCCGCCACAGCGCCGAGGAGAGGAGCGCGGCCATCCGGTGGAAGTGCAGGATCTGCGCGCTGGTCAGCAGCCAGGGCGTGAGCGCGATGTCGATCGTGCGCGAGCGGCCTGCATCATCGACGTAGCGCACGCCGCGCACGTCGGCGAGTGCGCGCACTGCGTGGAGCCGCTCAATCAGCGCCCGGCGCGACAGCCTCCGCATCGCCCGGTCAAGTGCTGTGCGAGGAATGTAGTCGCTCATGAATGTGTATTGTAGCGCAAGTCGCTGAGTTCGTCGCTGGCGGCAGGACGCGGGATGTTTCCGAGAGGGAGGCCCGGAGGCGCCCTTCGTCCCGTCAGCGCCGCGAGGGAGGGTTCCCCGAGGGAACAGCCCGCGGCCCACCCGCCAGCGTCAAGACGGTGCTCTTCCCTGACTCTCAAGGCTGTGTTATTATCGCGCAATGACCGCTCGACAAATACCGACATCATCGCTGCCTCGCGACTTGCTCGATCAGCTCATCCGCCTGCTCAAGCGCCGCGGCGTGGATTACGCGGACGTCCGCTACGAGCACCTCCTCCATGAAAGCTTGGTCGCCGAGCAAGGCCGCGTCGCCTCCATCAGCCTCTCTGAAAGCTCCGGCATCTGCATCCGCGTGCTCGTCAACGGCTCCTGGGGCGTGGCCGCGACCCCGCACCTGGCGCGCGCCAGCTTGACCCGCGCGGCCGCCAGCGCCATCGAGCTCGCTAAGGCGTCATCACTCATCAACCGCCTCCCCCGCCCGCTCAGCCCGGTCCAGCCGGTCAAGGCCTCGCACCGCTCGCGGTTCGCGATCGATCCGTTTGATGTGCCGCTTGGAAAGAAGATCGACTACCTGCTGTGGGCCAACACCACGCTGATGGGGCCCAACGCCATCAAGCGCGCCACCACCCACATGGATTTCCACAAGCGCCGCAAGCTGTTCTGCTCGACCGATGGCGCAGCGATCGATCAGCTCATCATCGAAAGCGGCGCAGGCCTTGAGGTCGTCGCACAGCAAGGCGATGAAACACAGGTGCGCAGCGCGCCCAACTCGCACCACGGCGCGCTCTCCCAGGCCGGCTTTGAGTACGTCAAGCAGCTCGACCTGGTCGGCGAGGCGGGCAAAGCGCAGGAGGAGGTCTTGGCGCTGCTGCGCGCCCCATCGCCGAGCGCCGGTGAAACCACCCTGATCCTCCACCCCACGCAAGTCGTCATGCAGTTGCACGAATCGTGCGGCCATCCGGTGGAGCTGGACCGCGCGCTCGGTCAGGAGCTGAGCTACGCCGGCGGCAGCTTCATGACGCCGGAGCATCTGGGCCAACTGCGCTACGGCTCCCAGCACGTCAACATCGTGGCGGATGCCACGATCCCCGGCGGTGTGGGAAGCTTTGGCTTCGACGACGAGGGCGTGCCGGCGCAGTGCGTGGACATCGTGAAGGAAGGGCTCTTCGTCGGGTATCTGAGCTCGCGGGAATCCGCGGCGCGGTTGAATTTGCCGGGCAGTGGTGGCGCGATGCGCGCGGATGGATGGAGCGTAGCACCGCTTGTGCGCATGACGAACGTGAATTTGCAGCCCGGAAACGCCACGCTCGATGAGCTGCTGCACGGGGTCAAGCACGGTTACCTGCTCTCGACGAACAAGAGCTGGTCGATCGATGACCGCCGGTTGAATTTCCAGTTCAGCACGGAGATCGGCTGGGAGATCACGGACGGCCGCATCGGTGGGGTCGTGAAAAACCCGCTCTACACCGGTATCACCCCGCAGTTCTGGGGCAAGTGCACCGGGGTGGGGCGGAAGGAAGACTGGCAGTTGTGGGGCGTGCCCAACTGCGCGAAGGGCGAGCCGATGCAGCTCATGCACGTGGGTCATGGCTCTTCCTACGCGCGTTTTGACGGCGTCACCGTGGCTCCGGCGCGATGATCGGCCAGGCGAAACTCCTCGCCACGCTCTCCGGCCTCGTCAAGCGCACCCGCGTCGATGGTGTGAGCGTGTGCGCGCACGCCAAGACCCGCCGCGTGTTCCGCTTCGCGTTCGATGCCATCCATCAAGATTTGATCCAGGACAGCGTCGGCGTCACAGTGAAGGTCGTCCGCGACGGGCGCGTCGGGGTCGCCAGCGCCGGCACGCTGGAGCCGAAGAGCTTGCAGCGCTGCGTGCAGGCGGCGCTGGAAATCGCCAAGCATTCCCCGCCCCCTGAAATACTCGCCTCCTTGCCGCCGTCGCACCACCTGCGCAGCCGCCGTGACTATGCGGCGTCGACCGCACGCTTCAGCGCCGCGGCGTGCGTGGAGGAGCTGAAACATCTCTTTCGCATCTGCCAGGGCGCCGGGGCCACGCTTGCCGGGTCGCTGGTGACCGGCGACGATGAGTTCGCGGTCGCCAACTCATCCGGAACGGCGTGCTACGCCGCGTCCACGATCGCCGGTGCGAAACTCGTTACGATGTACCGCAAGCTCTCCGGGTTCGCCAGCGGCGTGCACCGCGACATCAAGCGCCTCGACCTTGAGGGGTTGCTCAAGCAATCGCTGCGCCAATCGTTGTGCGAGGCTGAACCGGTCACGCCGCCCCTGGGCGCTTACGAGGTGATCCTTGAGCCGCAGGCGGTGGGTGAGTTGGTCGAATGGCTGGGCTACACCGCGTTTGGCGCCAAGAGCGTGGCGGAGCGCACCAGCCTGATGGCGGGCCGCATGGGTGAGCACGTGTTCAGCCCTGAGATCACGCTCTATGATGACGGCACTGAGGCCTCAACGCTGCGCACGCCCTTCGATTTCGAGGGAACGCCCAAGCGCCGGACCATGCTGATCGACCGGGGCGTGGCAACCGGCATCGTGTATGACACCGCCTACGGCGAGCGCTTCAACCAGCCCTCGACCGGTCATGCGCTCCCGCCGGATGAGGTGGAAGGGCCGCTGCCGCTGCATCTGGCGATGGCGCCAGGGCGCACGAGCTTGGAGGCGATGATCCGCAAGTGCCGGCGCGGTTTGCTCATTCCCCGCTTCCACTACGTCAACGGGCTGCTCAACCCCCGCGAAGCGCTGATGACCGGCCTCACGCGCGAAGGCACGTTCCTCATCGAGCATGGCAAGCTCACCACGCCGGTGACGACGCTGCGCTTCACGCAAAGCCTTCTGGAAGCGTTCAAGCAGGTGCTCGGGGTGTCCAAAGAGCGCCGCGTGGTCGCGGACCCGAACCAGGATATGGGCTGCGCGCTGATGCCGGCGCTGCATCTGGCCTCATTTAAATTCACCGGCCGCTCAGCATCATGAGAACGCTGCCCCTTGTGGCGGTTTTGCTGATGCTATCAGGCTGCGCGGTTTTCACGCGCCCGCCCTTCCTCGCCGCGCTGGCCGATCATGCGGCGGCAGATGTGCCAGATGACGGCTACTACGATTTCACCGGCGTGATCCATATCCATACGGAGTACTCCGACGGGGCCGGGACGTTCGAGGACATCGCGAAGGCGGGCAATGCGCAGCGGCTGGATTTCCTGATCGCCACCGACCACAATACGCTGCAGCCGCTTCGCGACGGCAAGCAGGGATGGTACGGCAGCACGCTGGTGCTGGTCGGCTGCGAGATCTCGACGCGCGGCGGCCACTACCTTGCCCTGAACATCGCCGATGAGATCGACCGGCACGCGTTCACCACGCAGCAAATCGTCGATCAGGTCAACCAGCAGGGCGGCCTGGGCTTCATCGCGCACCCCTATTTCAAGAAACGCCGCTGGACCGACTGGTCCGTGCATGGCTTCACCGGTATTGAGGGCTATAACGTGGCGCATGACTCGATCGATGAAAGCAAACTCCGCCTGGCGTTGTGGACGCTCAGCGTGCCAGTGGAACCGTTCTATTTGTCGATCCTCGACCGGCCGTACGATCCGCTGCGAAAATGGGACGAGCTGATCGCCAGGCACGGCCGCGTGGTGGGGATTGGTGCCAGCGACGCGCATGAAGTGCGCGTGATGGGCATGAAGTTCGCGCCCTACGAGGTGATGTTCCGCCTCATCCGCACGCACGTGCTCGTGCCCTCATCGACGCTGGCCGCCGAAGAGATCTACGACGCGCTGGGGCAGGGCCACGCCTATTTCTCCGTCGAGCTCATGACCTCGGCCAAAGGCTTTTCGTGGCTGGCAGAGCAGGATGGCCAGGTGATCGGCATCATGGGCGATACCGTCGAGCTTGCCCCCGGACTGCAACTGACTTCCGCGTTGCCGACCGACGGGTTGACGACGCTGTTCCGCGATGGCCAGCCGGTGAGCACGACCGCGGATCGGGTGTGGCATGTGCCGGTCACCGAGCCGGGCGTGTACCGGGTCGAGGTCACGCGGGAGGGCCAGCCGTGGATCTTTTCCAACCCGATCTACGTGCGCTCTCTGGACACAGGGCAATCCCAATGAAACGAAGCGCTCTCCTGGTTGCTGGTTGCTGGTTGCTGGTCGCCGTTCTCAATGGGTGCGCATTCGCGCCCTCGCGCGCGCCGACCGTGGCCCCAAAACCGTTGCCGGCAGAGATCGCCGCGTATTACAGCTACTCACCCCGCACCGCCACCCCCACGGTACAACTCGTGCGCGAGCGGCGCGCGTTCCGCGAGTATCTGGTGCAGTTCCCCTTGAGCACCTCGGGGTTTGAGCCGACCGAGCCGGTCGTGGAGTTCGAATGGATGGAATCGAAGATGCCGGGCCGTCGGCCGGCGATCCTGGTGAACCCGATCCTGGGCGGCGACTATCCACTGGAGCGCGGTATTTGCCGCTACTTCGCCGCGCGCGGGTTTCACGTGGCGCTGATCCATCGCAAAACGCTCAAGATCTCGCCCGAACATCAAGTAGAGCGCATCGAGCTGTTGCTGCGCCAGGGCATCCTGCGCATCCGGCAGATCGTGGACTGGATGAGCGAGCAGGAGCGTATCGACCCGCAGCGGCTGGGCAGCTTCGGCATCAGCATGGGCGGCATCGCCGGCGTCATGTCATCCGCCGTGGAGCCCCGCTTTCGCGCGCACGTCGTCGCGCTCGCCGGCGGCAGCATCCCGGATATTCTGATGACCTCGCGCGACAGCCTGCTCACCAAGCCGCGGAAACGCTACCTGGAGCGCAACGGCATGGACTTGGCCACCATGGACCGGTTGCTTCGCGAGCACATCAAAACCGACCCGATCGCGCTCGCCCCTTATGCGGATACCCGCCGCATGCTGATGTTCGTAGCACTGGCGGACCGCACGATCGGCGCCCGAAACGGCCTGCGTCTGTGGCGAGAGCTGGGGAAACCGAAGACGACCTTTATGTTCCTGGGACACTATACCGCGTACTTCTCGCTGCCCTACCTGAAGTACGAGAGCTTGCGGTTCTTCCGGCGAACCTTGTAAGTGCGGCCGACACTTGCGCACAACGACGATCACCAGGCATACTTTTAAGTAATGTTGATTACGATTTACATGGTTCTCAGCGTCCTGTTGGTGCTCACCGGCAGCCTCCTGAGCCAGTCGGTCATGTCGCTGCAGACGGCGGAGCTCCAGCTCAGCAAGGTGAAGGCCTTTCACCTCGCCGAAGCGGGCATCGACGCAGCGCTGGGCCAATGGAAAGCCCAAGCGTTCTCAGTGAGCCGCTGCGAGGAGATCGATGACACCCTCCATCCGGGCCGCGCGCCGGTCTCCATGGCCCAGGGCCAGTACGCTGTGACGACCACGCTCGTGGATGGGTCGTGCCGCATCCGGGCGCTGGGGACGATGGGGCTTGACCAGTGCGTCGAAGTCCTCGTGAGCCCTGCGAATCCGGAGTTTCCCGGGCAGCTCGTCGGCTTCAAGAGCGTGCTGGTGGGCCGCGGAGCCTCCGTGGAAGGGACGCTGGCCATCGGGTCCGAGGAGCAGGTCCGGGGCGATCCGTTCCGCAACTTCGAGGGCGCCTATTTCCGCACACACTCCGAGCTGCATTCGCCCCCGGAGATCGCCGGCCGCCTCGTGATCCCTGACACCGCGAACCCGTACCAACTGATCGGCGCCGGCGGCCTGACGCTCACCGGCCGCAACATCGACAGCGTCCCCCACCAGGAGCGGTGGCGGAATAAGATGAGCCCGGTTCTGGGCGTGCCGGCGGACGAGGTCTTCGACCGCATCGATACGATCAGCAGCGACAGTTTTCAGGACTTCTTCGCACACGCCGAGGAGATGGTAGTGGTGCCCCAAGGGCTCGATTGTAGCCAGCCGCTGGTGGTCGGCAACCGCGATACGGTCGAGCTCTCCGGCAGCACGCATTGTTTTTCCTCCATCACCGTCAGAGGCAGCGGCACGCTGATCGTGCCGCCCAAGAGCAAGATCTACGTGAAGTCCGAAGAGGCCGGCCGCTACGCGGTGAGCATTGGACACCGCGCGGAGATCTATGCGCAAAACGCTGAGGGTGAACCGATGCCCGGCGGGTTCGACCTGCGCGTCGCCGACGGCCGGCCGGTGGTCTTCCGGGGAGGGAGCGACACCTTCGGCACCGTCATTGCCCCTCACGCCACGGTCATGATCGGCTACAACACCGACACCTTCGCCGATGAGGGTCTGGTCGGCGATGCGGACGACTCCGGATCGGGCGATGGGGATGATGGAGGAGTTTCTGATTCTGAGGACGATGAAGGCAGCAGCGTCTCGCGGATCGTGGGCAACCGCATTGTTGTGCGCGCCAGGGCCAGCGTCCTGCTGGGCGAAACGGTAGACGAGATCGAAAACCCTGACGCCGGCAACATCAAGCTGTGGCGGCAGTCGGCGGTCACCGACTGCAGCACCCCGTAACGTCCCTTTCCCAGCCCCGGCGTTGCCAATCTCCCGCCTGGCACCTATAATGGACGTATGCCTTTGACCCGAGTCATCCTGTCCAAACCCCGCGGGTTCTGCGCCGGCGTTGAGCGGGCCATTGAAGTCGTTGAGCAAGCGCTCGAGCGCTTCCCGGGTCCGATCTACGTCCGCAAAGAAATCGTCCACAACCCTCACGTGGTCAATGCCTTGCGACAAAAAGGCGCCACGTTCGTCAACGAGCTCACCGAGGTGCCTGAGGGGTCCACGACGATCTTCAGCGCCCATGGCGTGTCGCCGGCGGTGCACCAGGCGGCGAGCCAGCGGCAACTGAACGTCATCGACGCCACCTGCCCGCTGGTGACCAAGGTGCACGTGGAAGCCAAGCGCTTTGCCCGGGAAGGCTATACCCTGCTCCTCATCGGGCATGCCGGACATGAAGAGGTTGAAGGCACGATGGGCGAGGCTCCGGCCTCCATCCGGCTCGTCCAAACGGTCGAGGATGCGCAGCGCGTGCCGGTGGACAACACGGAGAAGGTGGCGGTGATCACGCAAACCACGCTCAGTGTGGATGACACCAAGGCGATCATCGAGACGCTACGAGGCCGCTTCCCCAAGCTGGTCAACCCCGCTAAAGACGACATCTGCTACGCCACCCAGAACCGCCAGAACGCGGTCAAGGCGATCGCCAAAGAAGCCGAGGTCATCCTGGTGATCGGCGCCAAGAACAGCTCCAACTCGATCCGCCTCACCGAAGTCGCGGAAGATGCCGGACGGCGCGCGTACCTGATCAATGCCGCGACCGAGATCCGCCCCGAGTGGTTCGAGGGAACGGCCTGTGTGGGCGTCACGTCCGGGGCGTCGGCTCCCGAACATCTCGTGCAGGAAGTGGTCGCCACGCTCAAGCGCCTGGGGGCCACCGAAGTCGAGGAGTGGGAGCTGACCCGCGAAGACGTCAGCTTTGGCCTCCCCGCCGAACTACAGAAGACCCCCACAGGCAGCGGCAGGACCCGCTGCCCATAGCACGCAATGAAATCCTTCACTGACTACCTCTACTTCACCACCCCCAAGCGCCACGACCTCGTCAACATCACCGACACCATCGAGTCGCTCGTCAAGAAAAGCGGCATCCAGGAAGGGTTCTGCCTGGTCTCGGCGATGCACATCACCGCGAGCATCTGGGTCAACGATGACGAGGAAGGGCTGTGGCAGGATTTCTGGCAGCTGCTGGAGCGGCTCGCACCTTCAGGCCAGGACTACAAACACCATCTCACGGGCGAGGACAACGGGGACGCGCACTTGAAGCGGACGCTGGTGGGACACCAGGCGATGCTGCCGGTCACCAAGGGCATGCTGGACCTTGGGCCGTGGGAGCAGGTGTTCTACGCGGAGTTCGACGGGCGGCGCAAGAAGCGGGTCGTCGTCAAGATTCTTGGTACCTAACACCTACTCGACGCGGATGGCGTCGAAATAGGCGGTGCCGGTCCCTGGATCGGTCACCAGCGTGAGGTCCAGCTTGGCCGATCCCGCCGGAGCCACCACCGTCGTCAGGTTTCTCACCCAATCGGTCGTGCCGGTGACAGGAGCGATCACATCGGTACGGATGAGGCTCCCGCCCGGTTTCTTCCACCTCAGCTCGACGTAGGCGCGTTTGCTGCCCAGGCTCGCTGTCTTGAGTGAGGCGTAGACGCGGTATGCCCGTCCGGCCGTGACGGACACCAGGGGACAGCTCAACCGCTTGCTGGAACCCGTCCCCAGCGAAAACCGCGCAGATTGCCGGCCGGTGTAGCTGGTGTCAGTACTCGGAGCAGCCGTGGTACCCCACCCCGACCATCCGGTCTTGCCCTCTTCAAACCCGCCGTTTGCAATCAAGTTGACCGCTCCTGGGGCCGCGTTGACGTCGATCCGCACAAGCGCCTCGCCAAAGGCGCCCTCAGGATCGGTGGCGCGAACCGTCAACTGATACGGCATGTCGTCCACTTGCAGGAGGGTGGGCCGCCACAGGACCAAGGCGGTGTTGCCTAGTTCTGCGATCGACGAATTTCCGCTGACATGGGCATGCTCGTTGACGAGGAGCTGGATGGCGTCCCGGTCATGGACGGTGAGCTGCCCGTCAGGCTGATAGGCCCCTGCCATGTTCGCAACGTCCCCTAGGTGCCGCTGCTCCAGCGAGCAGCTGGCCGTACCGTTGGCACAAGCGCCAACGAGCGTGACGTCCGCCTGATCGACAGCGCCGTTCTGCGAAACATCGCCCCGCGGATACACCCCTGCCCCGGCCGGCTGTCCGATCGCGCTGAACGTCACGAGATCTGCGTCCGCATCATGCGCGACCACCGGCACCACCAGCAGCGCCCCTGCGGTGGCCGCCTGATCGGCCACCGGCTCGAGCTCCGGACGCGAGTTGGTGCGCAGTTCCTTCAGATAGATGTCGCCTTTGCCGTGCCGGGCATCCCGGAACACCACGCGGTCCTGCCAAATCGCCGGCGTGTTTTGCCTGGACGCATGCGCCGTCAGCCGCTCCTCCGTACCGGTGAGCATGTCGTAGAGGTAGACGTCCGCAAGCCCGTTCCGGAAATCGGTCCACGCGATCCGCTGGCCCCACACAGCAGGATCGCGCTGCTCACCGGGATCGGTCGTGATGCGCCGCTCGGTATTGGTCGTCAGATCGTAGAGGTAGATGTCGGAGATATTATCCGCAGGATATCCCGTCCACACGATGTAATCGCCGGCGATCGCCACTTGCGCTTCCCAGATGTTGTTCTTGGTGATCCGCCGCTGCGTGTTCGTGGACAGATCGTAGAGATACACCTCGGATTTGCCATGCCGGCTGTCGAGCCAGACGATCCGGTCGCCTGAAATCGCCGGCACCTCTTGCCGCCCGGAGTGCTGCGTGATACGCCGCTCGGTATTGGTGGATACATCGTAGAGATAAATCTCCCGGTTCCCATGCCGGCTATCCGTCCAGACCACCCGGTTGCCCGAGATGGCCGAGGGATCGTTGGTCCCTGAGTTGGGGGTAATGACCCGACGGGTGTTGGTCGTCAGGTCGTAGACAGCGACGTTCAAACGCCCTCCGACGAAGTCTTTCCACACGACCAGGTCGCCCGAGATGGCGGGCAGATCGGCGATGCCGGCCGGACCGCTGAGCCTGCGCTCGGTATTCGTGCTCAAGTCGTACAGGTAGACCTGTGGGTCGCCTGAGCGGAAGTCCGTCCACACCACCCGGTCGCCGGAAACATTCGGCGTTTGCGCGTGGGCCGCCGCGGTCGTCAGGCGCCGCGCCGGGACCGCTTCTAACAGCACTTGCGTCGCTTCCTCGAAGATGTGGCCTGCGGTATCGGTGGCGAGGAGCCGTAGGGTGTAGAGCCCATCGAGCAGGCTCCCGATGTCCCATGTGCCCAGCACGCCGCCGATGACCGGCGTCGACACCGATGGCTGGATGGTCACCGAACCCATCCCTGAGCCATCCCGCTGATACAGGAGCTCGTAGCGCGCAAACTCCGGACCGGCGGCCGTCCCGCGAATCGTGACCGGCCCATCCGATTGGCTCGCTTCCGCTCCAAGCTCTGGCTCGAGGATCTGCGTATCGAGCACGGAATCGATGGCCAGTGCGGCGGCGGCGTTCACCCGGCCCGCCCCGGTTATCGGGTCAAATCCCTGGGCACCCACATCATCGGCCGAGGCCCGAATCGCCTGCCGCACCTGATCGTTGGTGAACGACGGGTGATGGGAAATCACCAGGGCGGCTAAACCGGCCACATGCGGCGCGGACATGGACGTGCCGGCCTGCCGGACATACCGCTGCCCGACGACTAGTTTCCCGCCCCCGGTCATCGCGGAATGGATTTGGGAGGACTTGAGCGACAAGATGTTCCGGGAGGGCTCGAAGCCGGGCGGGCCCACGTCGTACCCGCCGCCCGGAGCGATGACATCGGTCAGGAGGCCGAAATTGCTGAAGGAGGTCAGGGCATCATCCGGTCTACTGGCCCCGACAACAATCGGTTTGTGGTCGGTCATGTTCTGGGGGCTGTACAGGCTCACATCCAGATGATCGTTGCCGGCCGCAAAGACCACCACGACGCCCTGGCTATGCGCATACCGAACGGCATCCTTGACCGCCTCGTCATCCGGGCACGGGCCCACGCACCCCCAACTGTTGTTGATCACGTCGGCCCCATTATCAGCGGCGTACACGATGGCTGCAGCCAAATCGCTGATATAGCCGCTGCCCTCCTGGTCCAGCCCTTTGACGGCCATGAGGCGCGCCCGGGGCGCCACGCCGATGATGCCCACGCCGTTGTTGCCGACCGCGGCGATCGTGCCGGCCACGTGCGTGCCGTGCCCGAAGTCATCCGTCGGGTCCGCATCGTCATACGCGAAGTCCCAGCCATTCACGTCATCAATGAACCCGTTGCTGTCGTCGTCAACCTGGTTGCCTGGCAGCTCGCCGGGATTGGCCCACATATTCATCGCCATGTCGGGATGCGTGCCGTCCACCCCGGTATCCACGACCGCCACCACCACGCCTTCGCCCTGCGCGACATCCCACGCTGGCCCGAGCTGCATCCGCTTCAGGCCCCAGAGATCGTCGTACGTTTGGTTCCAGGAGTCGGCGGAGTGGTAGTACGGATCGTTCGGCGTGAACTGAATGGTCACTTGATAGTCCGGCTGGGCGTACGCGACGTGCGGATCCTGCCGATACCGCTCGGCGAGGGCTTCGAGGTCTGTATCGTCAGGCACCTCAAGGAAATAGAGGTTGCTCAGGTCGGGAGGAGGCTCGGCGCTGGATCGCCGCTGGCTTCGGCGGGCAAATTTCGCCGCTACCTCTTGATTGCGCTGCTGCCGCTGCTGGCGGGCTTCGAGGACGCTCCGCTGGTGCCGGCCGCCCAGGACGCTGCGCGCACCCAGGACGTTCGCGCGGCGGTTGAGGAGGTCCAGCGAGCTTGAGCGGTCGCTGAGCGACGGCTGGAACTGCCGGCCCTGGACCAGCAGGCAGTGGGCGCACTCGGTGAGCGAGGGTTTGAACTTCACCAGGAGCCTGCCGCGCGCGAAGGCCTTGCGCTGGCTGGCCGAATCCGGCTGCAGGTCTGATGCATTGACGGTGTTGGCGCCTGCGAGAACTCCGGCAACCAACACAAATGTCGCTAGGCTGATGATCTGGCGTTGTGGCATCGCCGCAAGTATACCCACTTTAATTATAAACCTTCAATAATACTTATAACTCCCTATAGCATAATAGCATGCTGGTGCGGGATTAGCACAGAGAAGAGGCAACACGTCGTGTGCGTCAACGGGTCCAGCTGAGAATGGAGACCGCGTCAGGCAACACGTAGGGCGCGCCGTCGCCATCCTCGGCTCTGAACGTGAGCGCTGGAGCCGGCCGAAGGTCGCTCAGCACGACGATCCACCCGGCGACGATGCGGGTCGGGGTGGTGCGGGTTTCCCCGCGGCGCGGCTTCTGGGAGATGGTCATCTGGACTTTGCTGGTCGGCGCCCAGATCGAGCCGGGAAACGAGGACACGCCGCTGATATAGATCGCGGCCGGGGAGCGGTCGCGGGCAGCGTTGCGGTCGGGGTCTTTTTCAACGCGGCTGGCCCAGTCCGGGATGATCAACTCGACGCCGTTTTTCAGTTCCCGGTCGCCTGCCACCGCCCGCATCTGGGCGCGTTCCGACTGGTAATAGACGATGCCGGTAACGTAGCCATCTGTCCGTCCCTGGTTATCGATCAAATAAATGGTGGTCGGCGCGGTAAACGTCAACCGGCTCTCATCCGTCAGCGAGATGGAACGCTGGCACAGGAGGATCCGCCCGTCACCCGGCCCGGTCAGGTCCAGCGAATGGCCATCGGTAATGGTGACCTCGTCATCGTCCTCCACGCGGAGCACGCCGTTGGTCACGTTGGCCGCGGTGGAGTACCCCCGGCAGCGCTGGTCGATGGTCTGCGGGGTAATCATGGCGTCGTAGGGCGCCAGGTCGCGGCGCTGTGGAAAACGCAGCGCGCTCGCGGTGGGAGCTGTCGTGAACGGGTTGCCGTCGTACGACGTCCGTTCATGGGGAGGGCCGGGGATCCGCATATAGGTTTGGATGCCCGATCCATATTGGGGATCGCAACACCCCCCTTGAGAATAGGAAGCCTGAAAACCCATAGCCGCCGGATCGTCATACGACGGGAACGGCCGAGTGCTCGTGTGGTACGACCCATGGGCCGCCCATGGCCTGGTGGTTGAAGCCGGCTGACCGATGGACACAGACCCGTCGATCGTGGTGTTGCCGAGCACCAATGACCCGACGCTTCCACGAGCGATGTGCACCGGCCCGGTGATCGGCATGTAGTTATTGGGCGCATTATTCGATTCGTACCAGAGATTGACGTTCTCAGCGCTGTAGAGCCCCTCGCGGAACGCATCGCCCAGGCGCACCGTGGCGTTCAGCCACTGGACCGTCTGGCCTATGGCGCCGCTGCCGGTCACACGGATGAGGGTTGGGTCATCGACGTCACGCGCGACGGTATAGCTGTAGCTGCTTGTCCGCCCGTTCTCCAGCGACTGCGTGAAAGGTCCGAAAGTGCCTTCGTTCACCACCTGCAGGTCCTGCTGAAAATCCCGGAGCGCGTCGTCGAGCCCGGCTTCCGCCAGCCAAAACGCCTGATGGACGTCACGGGAAATCTGGGCGGCGCGCACTTCCATGCTCGTGCGCTGGAGCGAAACACCGCCCAGGATGAGCAGCGTGATGGAGAGGAAATAGACGCATAACAAGAAGACAGCGCCGGCGCGCCGGCTACTGCGACCTCGCCATGACCTATCGCTGGACAGTTGTTGGGAGTTTCTGAATTGCTGCATTGCGCTCCTTCGGCAGCCCAACTATCCTTCAGGTGCCAGGCACTTCGCTGCGCGAAGAGCCAGGCGCCTGCGAGGGACTTGTGGCTTTGCCGGTGTACCACGTTGGGTACACCGCCATGAACCCGCTGTGGTTCATGGGACCCCAGGTTACCCCGGGTGTGCCCGTTCGGGAGACAAACTCCGAGCAATTGAAAGTTTACCTGACGGGGAGGCGGAAAGACAAGGTGTAGAAGCGGGGGATACGGCGGCTACTCAACGAGTTGCAACAACTGCGCCGCATCCAACCGGCGGTACGCCGTCTGGGCGGCCGGGGTCAACCCGTCGGCGTTGGCGATCCACACGTCCGGCCATGCGAACACCACGCTTTGGACGTTCGAATCAGGCGCCACCGCCTTGGCAATCGCTTGCGCGGCGTCGGCGTCAAGCTGCCCGAAGTGCGAGGAAAGCCCTGCGGCCTGCCCCAGATACCTAGTGTTGTAGGCAGAGCCTGTCGGCGCCTCAACACCGGGACGCTTCGGGTCTCCTCCTGAGGCGATCTGCCGCTCGCGAATGGCCGGATCCATGGCGGTATCCGCGCGAAACACGACATCAGCCAGCGGACGGGCGTACGTGATCTCCTGCTCGGCCGGATCATCGGCGGCAAACACCCGGACGTGGCGATGCGTCGTTTCGATGGCCAGCGCGCGGCGCGCATCAGCGTCGGCGATGAGATAGTTCACCCCGACCGTGCGATGGGCGTCGCGGATGATCTGGGCTGCGGCATCGACGTCCGCGGCCTCCTCCAGCACGCGGCGCATCAGGAAGACCATCGGCTCCCCGCGGAAGGACAGATCCGCCGTTTCAGCCCCCACCTGCCCGATCGACAGCTGCGCCTCGTTCACACCGGTCAAGACGCCGACGAACCCGGCCCAGGCCATGCTCACGAACGCGCGTTTCCCTTCCGGCTTGATGACGAACGTCACCGGGAAGCGCTGCACGCCGGCTTCGATATTCCAGTCCAGGTTGCGCATGTGGATCAGGCGGCCGTCTTTCGTGGCGCGCCCCCAGGCGGCGAAGTTGGTGCAGGAGTACGTGCGGTCCGGCACCGCATGCAGGCGCAGCAGCTCGCGCAGCGGCATGCCGGAGCCTTCAGCCACCCCGCGCAGCTCCTCCAAATACCGGTCCGGCACGAACGGGGCGGCGCGCCGCCACGCCGAGTCCAGCCACCAGTTCACCAGCCACGAGCGCACCCACGGCACCTTGAGATAGCTGCGAAAATAGCGCAGCACCTGGCCGACGCACAAGCGCACTTCCTCGCGCAGCAGCTCCCCATGCTGTCGGCCGATCTCGCGCGGCGTGCCGGACAGATGCACGACGCGAAGGCCGTTCACGTCTTCCACCCGGGCCGCTTCGGCGGGCACCGATAATGCGCCAACGATCCACAGCGCCGCCAGGAGATGTTTCATCAGCGCTCCAGCATCCCAATGAGCCGCTCGACGAGCATGGAGCCGGCGCGGGGTCCGTTGAACGCCATGACCGCTTCGTATTCATCGGAGTGATACCGCGCTTCAGAGACGCAGTAGCCGATGTAGTCGTTGGCGAACCCGATGATGAGCGGGCGAAGTCCCCGTGCTTGGGCGGCGGATTTCAGCCGGGCGCCCAGCTCGGACTCCATATCGCACGGCACGCCAAATATCGCGGTGGACCCGAGGCGCAATACCGACAGCGCCGCATCGTCATCCACGAATTGCTGCCCCAGCCACCGAGGCAGCCGCACCCGGCGGCCCAGGCGCACGCGCGCCGAAGGCAGCGGGATGATTTCCTGCTTAGCATCCACGGCGCCCATGTCGTCAGGCGTGGCGTTCTTCAGCGCTTCAACCACGCCGGATGCCAACTGTCTTCCCAAGTGTTCGGAGGGTTCGTACCCGGGGCCCGTTTTCTCCGGCCCTTGGTCGGCCACCGCGCCGGCGAAGAACAAGCACGTGCTGTCGGGAAACCGCTGCTCAAGCTCCCGCCGGAGCACCCCAGGATAGTCGGCCGAGAACTGCATGCTCCACGCCCCGAGCGTCGTGGGGTGGGCGGAAAAATTCACAAGCACCGCAAAGGGGGTGCGGGCCGCAGGGCGGAAGAACGCCTGCACGATGAGCTCGTCATCCACGGGCCCCTGCGGATCGATGCGGTTGTGGACCAGCCCTGGCGCGCGCGAGGATGCGTAGGCGATGAGCGCCTCATCGCGCCCCGCATACGCCACGCGGATCGCCTCGACGATGGCATCCTCCAACCGTGTGGACACCGACGGATCGTAATGGCCCATGGACAGTTTCTCAAAAAACTTCCTGCCGTACGCGCCGGGGCCGGAATGGGTGTGCGTCGCCGCCAAGATCAGCGCCGCGCGCGGCGGCAGCCCCAGCGCCGGCAGGCGGGCGTGCACCGCGTTGAACAAATGCTCATCGATAATCAACAAGTCGCAACTCACCAGCACCATGGTGGTGCCCGCATCCTCAAGCACCAAGGCGCGCGCACCCACCGGATCATGGACCCCGTGTGCGGCGCGTCCTTTGCGGCGGCTGTATCCCGCCAACGGCGTGCCTGGGGGAAGTTCGAAGTTCGTGCTCCCCGCTCCCACGACCACGCGATCAGCGGCGTGAAGCGGCAGCGGCAGGCACGCGAGCCAAACGCTGAAGAGCCGCAGCAGCCATCGCGATGGCGCCATCGGATCAGGATGCGGCTTTCACGTGCTGGCGCGCAAGTGCCAGCGCCTCCTCGGCGCTGGTGATGCGCCCCTCGGCCTGGGCCTCTTCGATCAGCGCGAGGAGCTCGCCTACCTGCGGCCCGGGACGCAAGCCCAGCGCCGCCATCAATTGATTCCCGCCCAGCAGGCGCGGCGGCTTGACCACTTCCTGCGCCCTGAAGAAATAGGCCGAGAGTAGCTCTTCCAGCTTGGCGCGCTGCTGGTCGACCTGGTCCAACCGCGACTTGGGCCCGCGGGTCGCCATGCGGTCCGCCCACCATGTCAGCAGGCACGCCGGGCCGTCATCACCCAGGTCCTTGAAAAACCGGTACATGGCGCGGCGCGTGATCTGCGGCTCGCGGCTCAAAAACCCAGGCCGCAGGTGATGGCGCACCATCTTGCACACCATGTCGCCTTCCCGGTTGGAAAGGCGCAGGCGCTGGACGATGCCCGCGGCCAGCTCAGCGCCTGTTTCCTCATGGCCGAGGAACCATACCTCTCCATCCGGCTCGACGGTGCGCCGCGCCGGCTTGCCGACGTCATGGATCAATGCCGAGAGCTTGATGAGCGCCTTGCGGCTGTGCCGCTCGCTCAGCTCTTGCGCGCAGTAGCGCATGACCGGCGCGCGCAGCGGCTCGGAGAACTCCGCGCAGTCCAGCAGGATGCGGTCGCTCTGCACGACCGCCTCCAGTTGGTGCCCGAGGACGTCCAGATGGTGGAACCCGCCCTGCTCGACCCCCCGGCCAAGGCTTAGCTCGGGGATGATGAGGTCCAGCGCGCCAAGCGCGTTCAGGCCATGGACCGCCGGAGCCGCGCGATCGGTGTGGAAGATCGCCAGGAGCTCTTCGACGATGCGCTCCACCGCCACCTGCGAGAGCTTGGCCACCGCCGCGGCCATCAGCGGGGAGGCCGACCGGTCCAGCTGGAACTCGAGCTGCGCCGCAAAGCGAAACGCGCGCACGATCCGCACCGGATCGTCCTCGAACGTCCCGGGAAAACACGGGA
>PCVX01000017.1 GCA_002796105.1 Candidatus Omnitrophica bacterium CG11_big_fil_rev_8_21_14_0_20_63_9
CGGCGCAGGCTGACGATCCGAACGCAGCCAACGGTCTGGCATCCGCTTACCTCTCTGGGAATCGACGATTCCGGCGACCACCACCAACATGGCGATCCCTCCAAGCACAAGTCCTACCCGTCTCATCGTTTGGCCAGAAACTCCTCAATCAGCGAGGTCAGCGTCGTCATATCGTCATCGGTGTAGGATCCGCCCGGATGAATATGGCGAATCACGCCCTCTTGGTCGATGAGGAAGCTCACCGAGGTCCACGCCCGCTCACGACCGTCGAGCCACCAGCGCTTGAGGGTGCGCCATTCAGGATCAATGGCCACCGGGAACTTGAAACGATACCCGTTCATCAGCTGCTCCACGTGCCGGCGCGTCAGCGGCGTCGGCGACTTGTGGTGGTAGAACCCGACCACGACCAGCCCCTTCGCCTGGTATCGCTCATGGAGCGCGTTGAGATTCGGCGCGGAGGCCGCGCAGTACGCGCACTCCGGGCCGGTCCACCACCGCACCAGGACGACCTTGCCCCGCAGTTGGTCCAGCGTCAGCGGCTGGCTGTTGACCCACTCGACAGGCTCCCACCCTGGAGCGACGGTCCCAATGAGCTCCTCGCCTTCTTGGACGGTGGCTGCTGCAAGGCCGGTGCCCCCGACCGCCATCACGAGGCCCCCAAGCACCGCCCATCTCTTCAGTGGGTGGTGGAACCCGAGACGCGACATGGGCATTACGTCCTCTCGAACGCATACGAGGCGACAATCCGTTCCAAGGCAGCCTGCGGGACCTCGCCGACGGCGCAGACGACTCCATGCGCGGAGCGCACCGTCACGACTCCTGATCGCCCAAAGCGGTAGCCTTGGGGCGAGTCTGGCGGGCCTAATGCCGCCGCCTGCCAAAACTGTCCGAGGTCGTCCGTGTCGAGCAGGAACACCGAGATCGGCCGGCTGTCGACGTGGTAGAGCAGATACGCGACCGGCACCTGCTTCAGATGGCACAACCTCGCGCCGATGAGCCGGATGCCCTGATCGCCCAGATGCCGCGGACACCGCACGGGAAACGGCAGCTTGTTGACAAAGAAAGCCTCTGCAGCCTCCGGTGAACTGCTCTGCACGTCCAGGGTCATCCGGTTGGCCAGGTATTCCTGGTGATTTCGGAGCGCCGAGCGAACGAGGTCCTGGCGGGCCATGATCCAGCCTCGCCAACCACCAACGAGCCCGAGGAACAGGGCAACGGCGGCCACCGCCACGTGCCAGCGGCGAGGCCTCACGACACCGCCCGCCAGCACACGATGCACCGCCCGGTCCCAGGCGGTCTGCGTCTGTGGGTCGGTGACCAGCGACGCGGCCATGGACGCCTCAAGCCGCCGTTCGGCCTCGAAGACCTGCCGGCATGCGGCACAGGCCTCCAGGTGCTGGGCGATCTCGAAGTTGGTGTGGGGATCCAGCTCCGAGTCGAGATAGGGGCTGACCCATCGGCGGATCTCGTCACACGACATGCGTCCCACCACCTTCCCGCAGGCGGCCGCGTTGCTGCGCGTATTCGCACAGCGCTTCGCGGAGCTCCTTCCTCGCGCGCCAGAGTTCTCCCATCACGGTGCCGACCGGAACCGTCAACACGTCGGCGATCTCCCGGTAGCTCAACTCGCCGATGGCGCGCAGCAGGAAGATGCTGCGCCGTTTGGCCGGCAGGGCTCGGACGGCTTCCTGGACTTCTTGGCCGAGTTGGCCGACGACGCGCTCCGGCGCCTGGAGGAGCTCCGCATACGCGACCTCGTGCGTCAGGACTTCGACGGCCGTCAGCCGGTCCAGCGCCTCCGTATCAGCCATCAGCTCGTGCGCATCGATCTGTTCATGCCGCCGATTCGCGTTGAACGCCGCGTAGGTCACGAACTGGAGCAGCCAGGCTTTGAACGACGTCCCCTCCGCGTAGTCCCCGAACTTCCGGGAGGCGTTCAGCAGCGCCGTCTGGAGGATGTCCTCCACGTCATTGCGGTGCCAGGCCAGATGTCGGGCATAGGCCTGCGCCGCCCTGGCGACGGGCTTCAGCAGTTCCGTGAATCGGTCACGCGCGCGGCGATCCATGAAGGGATGTCAGTGCGCCCTCTAGCGTCCAGCCGGAGTCAGCGGAATCCGATTATCCTTATCGTCGTAGGTGTACCGCGCCTGATTGTTGACCTTATGGATGCGCGCATCGACGACTTTGAGCGGCCCGCCCGCGGCGTCCACATCAAAGTCCAGATCCAGCAACTCCCCGGTGGTGGTATCCCGCATATCCGTGCAGGAGTAGAAGAGGTTGCCGGTCTTGCCCACCCGATCATGGACCCGGACAAATGTCAGGTTCCGGGTGGTGCCGGTGACGTCGTCCTTGATGTTGAATGCGCCGTCCTTCGCTTCAAGCCCTTTCACATGCGCCTCGATCGTCTGCCGGATCTGCGCAGCCGGCGGCTCGGCCTTGACCGCCTGACCGCCATGTTCTTGCGTCGTGCCGCCGTGCTCCTGTGTGGCGGTACCGCCATGCTCCGCCGCAAACGCCGGCCCGCCGAGCAGGATGCCCCACACTCCCATGGCTACGACAAGCGCGATCCCACGTTGCTGGTTGCTCATCCCGTCCTCCCTGGTTGCAAGTCATGAAACCGAAACTTCGTCTCGACGCCGGGAAACTCCCGGCCATCGACCTCGACATACGGATAGAAGAAGATGTTGATGGGCTCGCCGTGCTGTCGTGGCATGAGCTGAATGTCTCGGCCCACGCTGAGGAGCAGGCGGTTGCCATCGCGCGCCCCGAAGTAGTAGTCCGCCAACTCCGGGTGTTTCCAGGCTTCTGAGGCGTCCACCGGGACCCACCCCTGTCCCGGCTCATAGAACTCCGCCCAGCAGTGATAGCCGGGAATCGTGCCGGATGCTTCTTGCGGGATCACAACCCCGATCTTGAACCGTGCTGGAACCTGGGAGGCGCGTGCCATCGAAATAAAGAGCGAATGGAAGTCGGTGCAGTTGCCTTTTCCCAGCAGGCAGACCCGGCGCGTGTCCCCATGGCCCCAGCCCGGCACGCTCTTATCATACGCTACCTGCCGGAGGACGGCCTCGTAGATCCCCCGCGCCCGATCGGTGAGCGTCGAGCGTCCCGCAGTGGCTTGCCGGGCCCTGGCGCGGACTTCCTCGTCGATGATCACGAGTCCGCGCGCCTGCACATCACGCGACAGCTCCTCCGGGGTCGGCGCGTGATCCGCCACCCCGGGGTCGCCTCCCCAGAGCCGCGCGCCATAGTCCACCACGACCTCCAACTGCGGCGGAGCGGGGGCGTGGAGGCTCAGGTGCAGCATCTCATTGCCATGCTCGGGATCCTCGGTGATGGTGTACGGAACGGGGGAGCGCACCTCGCGGCGCATGATCCGTTGCTCGCGGCCCGTCTTGGCCAGGGGGATCCAGACGCGGATGTCTTGAGCCCCCGAGGGGATCTGTGGCAGGCGCGCCACGTACGTGAACAGCACCTCCCGCGGACCGGCATCGCCGGGTCCCATGATGGCCGCCGTGTGTCCTCGGTCGGCCGCCAGCCAAACACTCACGACGGCCACGGGCATGATAACCAGCCACCTAGCAGCTCGTATGTCGGCATGCTTCATCATCAATATAATAATGTCGTGATCGGCTGTATTTATTACACGCATGGCAACAACGGGCAGCAGGCGGCTTCGCCAGACTGCCCGTCAGCCACCGCAATGTGATGGTTACTGCAAGGGGATCAGCTCTCCAGCCTTAATCTTCTCCACCAGCGCGTTCCACGCCTCTTTGTTGAGCCGCACGAGGTTGCCGTCCTCCCCGATGCGCACCTCGTCCTTGGCGACATCAACGACCACCTCGGGACACGCCCCACACGCTGGGCACAACGATACCTGAATCGGCTCCTTCATCGCCGTTCACCTCCTTTCACACGAGTTGCTGCAAGGGCTTCCTGAACCGCTTTGGCCACATTCCCCAGACAACACGATCCCTGCGGGTTGGTCACTTCACAGTAACAATTGCTCGCTTTCACCTGCGCTTTGATCTGTTCGATGGCGGTGCTCTGGCCAGTGGCTTCGATCTCAGCTCGGATTTTCTGGGGCGTCCAGCCGAAGCAGTAGCAAACCGGTACCGTGGGATCCTGTGGTTCCTTGAGACCCACGCGAACACCCAGATCGTCCTTCCGAAACGGCGCCTCGCCTTCGCGAAAGTACACAATCTCACAGGTGGCCATGCGACAGAAACAGAATTCCTCCTGCAGCGGAATCCGTGAACGAGCCTCTGGCTTGAGCAATGCCCCCAGCGTGATCCGCTTGACCGGTTTGCCAAGCGTTCCACAGGCAGGGCACTGCGCCGGACCACAGACGGTCGGCGGATGGAACTCGCAGCAGGATGCTGTTTGCATGGTTAGCCTCGTGCAAAGAAGAGGACGACCAGTGACGCGATGAGGAGTATCAAGCCCGTCGCCTTGCCGTGAACCATTCCGCACCCGGTGGTGCGGCACCGGATGACCTCTCGGAAGAAACGCTGCCACGCCACGGTCAGCAGGACGAGCGCGCCCACGAGGAACCACCGGTGATAGCGGCCTACGGCGGTTCCCAGCCCGAGGCTACCCAGTCCCAGCAGCGCGAACACCGCTGGGCCGAGGCAGCACGCCGAGGCCGTCAGCGCAGAGAGCAGGCCGAGCATCCACGCCTTCATCGGCTCCTCATGGCAATCCGTTGTCGGTCGATGGTCGGACAGAGAGCCTTCCCGCGTGGCTTGAAGTTGCGCGGACAGCCGGTCTGTACAGCCTTGGCAATCCGCCGTTCGACGAGGCGCAGATCTTCGATCTTTCGCCGGAGCTCCTGCCGTCGCGCCTGGAGCACGCGCTGGACGTGCCCGCAAGGGCAGCGGCCCCGATCCGCCAGGTCGAGGATCTCCTTGATGTCATCCAGCCGCAGTCCCAGGCTTTGCGCTTTCTTGATGAACTGCAGGCGATCCACGACCTCCGGGGAGTAGAGTCGGTACCGGGTGACCGTCCGCGCAGGCTTGGGGAGCAAGCCGACGTCTTCGTAATATCGGATGGTCTTAATCGGCACGCTGGCCTGTTTCGCAATGGTCCCGATGAAGCTGGATGTCATCTCGATGGTAGTATAAACTATCCAGTCAACTGGAGAGTCAAGCACAAAAGAAGTCGGGCGGCTTTCACCGCCCGAAGTACACGATACTTCAGTACCCGGGTGTCAAGCAACGAACAGGCGGCGGGAGCGCATCGACCAGCCACGCCCCTCGACGAGGTGGTTCTCTCAAAGCATTCTCCCGCGCAGTGTTGCTCTTTTCACGGGGTGAGTACTTCGGGCGTGTCATTCCTTGGCGAATTAACCAACACCGAAGCTGGCGAAGCGTTCATCTGTGTCGCCGAATACGGTTTGAGCAGGGCGCAGGCCTGCTCGGGACTGAGTGCCTCGCTGAGCCACATCGCTTCGCTCTCGCGAGAGAGAATCACCGGCATTCGGTCATGGATAGACGCGAGCAGCTCATTGGGTGTGGTGGTAATGATCGTACACGATGCCACAGCCATATTCGTTTTGGGATCCATCCAGCGATCCCAGAGGCCCGCAAACGCAAACACCTCCCCCGAGGTCAACGTGATCCAGTGGGGCGTTTTTCGGGTGGCCAGCCGCTGCCACTCATAGAACCCATCTGCCGGAATCAGACAACGCTGTCGTTGCAACAGCCGGCGAAATGCAGGCTTTTCAGCAATTGTCTCCGCACGCGCGTTGATCATCCGGTACCCGATCGTCGGATCCTTGGCCCATGAGGGAATGAGGCCCCAGCGCACCAACTGCAGCTCCCGTGGCGCCTGGTTGAGGATCGCGGGAACCTGTTGAGACGGCGCAATGTTGTAGCGCGGCGCCAGGTTCGCAGGAAACAGGTCCAACTGGAACCGGTTATCGGCCTTGAGCAGTTCGGGGTTCGTGAGAGCGTAGCGGCCGCACATGATATCGTGATCAGATCAATCAGGCATCACCGAGCTTTCAGATCGACGCAACAGGTTATTCAACTTGGCGCTTACCACATAGGAGTCTGGAACGCTGAGCACAAGTGGAGTCTTTCGATTGTCGATATCGAGACTGATGGTATTCTGGTCAATGTCGGTCTCCATATTCAGCACCTTCTCCAGCTTGATCGTGGTCACCCCCGCGCCGACGAGCAGGATTCGTGCAGAGGTCAGGTAAAAATCGCCTTCCTTCTCAATCGCCATGTCCTTAACGGTGTAGCGCTGCCCGCCCGACTGGTACGACCGCAGTGTACGCTCTTTCACAATGCGTCCTCGCGTCTGGTGGAAGCAGACTTCGTTCTTGGCAAGTTGGGCATTAGCCTGGATCGGCGTCAGCGGTTCCTCTTGCGCTCTCCGTACTTCGCGCAGAGTACGCAGCGTCTCCAATTCCTCCTGCACGTCGTCATTCGATAGCCCCAAAATCTCCTTGGCGCGTGTGATATTCTCATCCTCTTCCTGTGAGAGGCGCCGATCAGCGATAATGGCGAGGTAGGTTTTATTGAAAGCCCACCGCTTGATCGTTTTTGCGGATGGCTCATCCAGCTGCAACAGACCCTCGACGGCCTTCAGTTCCATCGACTCTTGACCCGTCAACTTCGCATCGGCCAACAAACCCTCCATGTAATCCCGGTAGAAGCGGTAGAAAGCAAAATCTCGATACTTGTGCTGTACTGTTGACCCGTCGATGAGCGCCTTCAGTGGTGACAGATCGCTGGCCCGCTGGCGGATGCCGTCCAGCGCCTTCAGCATAGCTTTGTAGAGCTGCGTTGACTTCCACTTATTGAACGAGAAGGACGCCGCACGCCATGTGAGCACACAGAGAAGACCGACGCCAACAGCTGCGCATATCCAAGCGAGCGCAACCTGGCGAGCCGGATCGCTCCCGAAATAGCCCGCCGCCGAGAGCGCGATGACAGCTATGATGAGGTAGGCGAGATCGCGTCCCGTTGACCGCTTGAGGTCAAGCTCCATCTGCAAGTCCTTAGTGTAGAGCTGTTGACTGTCGAAGAGCGCGGTTGAGCGTTCCATCGGTGAACCATCGGTAGCGGACCGCTGCTGAAGAGATGAAGAGGCGGACGATATTCGCTGGCGTCCCGAGCCCGAATAACTGCTTCGATAGTACAGCCCACCTCGCCCCAGGTGCGTATAGGCCCCACGGGGGCCAATCCCTAATCGGGCACCCTTGACGCCAAACGACATCCCCACCCCAGACTTCGAGAGGTTGAAGCGGACGGGGCCCGAGGAGAAGCTCTTTCTCAGGTACCAGCCCATCTCACCATACTGCGTACAAATGTCACAGATGCCATGATGGTCAGGACAGCGTCCTACGATTCATTGGTTTCTTGACGGCGTTTAAACATCCCGTCCACCTCAACAACTAACCCTTCTCGGTTCAACCGCGCAGTTTGAGCCTGGATCATCTCGCGTAACTGGCTACTGGTGCTTCCGAACCCCAACATACGCGCAACTGCCACCGGAATCTCCTCTTTCGTTGCCCCGTGGTGCGCATCGACAAGCGCGAGAATGGCCGCACGAATCTCGGCAGGAGGCAACATCTCGGGCTTGCGGAGACTCAAAGAGGAGACACTTTCCCTATCTCGAACGGTAACCGATGCCCCAGGAACTGTTACAAAGCCATCCTCCCGCACGCATTGTTTCTCCTTCACGAGGGATCGGACGGCTGTCGATACGGCGTCCTGAATGCGACTACCCGCGCGTCCTAGATTCCACAAGGAGCGGACGCGAATGACCACTTCGTCCTCATGGATTGGACCTTCTTCCTGGATGATCCGAAAGACAATCTCGGCCATTTTCTTCGGTGGGATTTCGTGTGGTTCTTGATGCCTCGGAACAGGAAATCGGGCTTCAACGTACGGCTTACTAAGACCGTCGAGTGCGTTGTTACCCAGTTTAAGAACGGTGTCCCGTTCAATCTCATCCTCTCCGCTCGTGGTCACAGTAACGCTGACCGCTGGCGCCTCATGATGTGCAATTTCATCCACCGCGACTTTGGCTTGCTCGATCGCTTCTGCGATCTTCCGAAGTTGTTCTTGGGGGCGCTGAAACCAGTCGGTGCTCCAGATCCGATGGATCACCCAGCCGTGGTCCTCCAGCACGGCCTGCCGCAGTCGATCACGATCACGAGCTGAGCGCGAGGAGTGATAGGCCGCTCCATCGCATTCAATTCCCAGCACATACCGGCCATGTCGCTCACGATCCACAACCGCCAGATCGATAAAAAACCCGGCGATTCCAACCTGAGGGTGCACTTCATAGCCCAGCGACTCGAGGGCACGGCGAACGGCTTCCTCAAATGGCGACTGCTCTTCGAGTCCAGAGCGCCTTGAGATGCCCAGGCGCCCCGTCCGTGCGAATTCAAGGAAAGTCTTCAGGGTGGCCACACCGCGTCCCGATGCCCGCTCCAGGTCGATATCCTCCGCCAAGATGGACGAGAACACCTCGCACCGTTTTTTCGCCCGCGAGATCAGCACATTGAGACGCCGTTCTCCGCCCTCATTGCTCAGGGGACCGAAGCGCATCGCCATGTACCCTGACGCATTGCGGCCGTAGCCGATTGAAATGAAGATCACGTCTCGCTCGTCACCCTGCACGCTTTCCAAGTTTTTCACAAAGAAGGGCTCATCGGGATGGCTGGTGAAAAACGACTCGATGTCGGGGTGCTCCCGGCGAATCAGTTCCAGCTCATCAAGAATGGCTTGCCGCTGTTTGATTGAAAAGGCAGCCACGCCAAGGCTCAAGTGAGGTGTCTTACGAATGTGGTCTACCACTGTCTGACACACCGCTCGTGCTTCCACACGATTAGTTCCCGAGCCGCCGGAGTCAAACACGCCGTTTTGGATGTGGTGAAAGCGAAGTCCTAAGCCCGCTGCCGCCGAATAGGGGCTTGGGATAATAAAGAGTCGGTCCTCATAGAACTCGTGATTGGACACAGCGATCAGCGAGTGATGACGGCTGCGGTAGTGCCATTGCAGCATGGCCTGTGGGACACCCCGAGCGCAACAGAGTCCGAGAATGCTCTCGATATCTTTCGCCTGCGCCGCTGCATTCTCCTCCTCTTCCGCTTCAGCCGCATTGGTCAGTTGCATGAAGAACCGCGTCGGGGGAAGCTGTTTGCTGTCACCCACGACAACGATCTGCTTGCAGCGGGTGATCGCGCCGAGCGCATCGACAGGCTGTACCTGACTCGCCTCGTCGATCACCAAGAGATCGAATTCCACGGCGCCCGGCTCCAAGAACTGGGCCACGGAGAGCGGGCTCATCATGAAGACCGGTTTGATGGCTTGGACAACGGATCCTGCGTCTTTGAGAAGACGCCGTACGGTGCGATGGCCCCGCTTCCGCTCGATCTCCGCTCTCACAATCCCGGCCGGGCCGGCGCCTGCATGAGCCGGCATCTTCGTGTAGTGGGCGGTCAAGACCTGATACTTCGCTAACAAGAGCCGATTCTTATCGAGCTCTCTGAACTCCGCCACATGATTGTTATGGATCACGCCGTCGAACTGCCCAAGTTCGGGTCGTTGCCGTATCAACTCCCGCAGCATTTGCGTGAAGTAGATTCGATCAAAACAATCTTGCACGGCTTCTGG
>PCVX01000006.1:0-4377 GCA_002796105.1 Candidatus Omnitrophica bacterium CG11_big_fil_rev_8_21_14_0_20_63_9
ATACGGTGCATGCGCAGATGGACGCGTACCACCAATTGATCGAGCTGGTCGAGCCGACGGTGGTGCGCGAGTACCGGCGCATCTTTCCCTCGCGCAGCGTTGAAGAAAAGCGCTGGGCCAGCGCGATTAAGAAGCGCTGCCAGGAAATCGCGCGCTACGTGCTGCCGGTCGCTACCCACGCGCACCTGTACCACACGATCAGCGGGCTGACGCTGCACCGCTACTGGCGGTTGTGCCAACAGTTCGATGCGCCACTGGAGCAGCGCCTCGTCGTGCAGCGCATGGTGGACGAGGTCACGAAGATCGACCCTGACTTCATGGCACTCGCACAGGACCCGATCCCGCTGGAGGAAACGATCGAGTACCAGGCGTATGAGCGTTTCCATGGCGCCTCCCGCAACGGCGCGACCCAACGCTTTCTGGACGAGTTCGACCGACAGCTTGAGGGGCGCACGTCCAAGCTCATCGATTACAAGGTGCATGCGCAAGCATCCATGGCGCAAAGCGTGCGCTCGATGCTGGGGCTGAATGCGGAGCAGCTCTCAGAAGAGCAGGCGGTCGCGATGGTGATGGATCCGTCGCAGAACCGCTACCTGGCCGAGTCGCTGACGCTGACGACGATGAGCAAGCTCTCGCGCGCGATGGTGCATCCGCACTTCACGTTCAAAAAGAAGCTCTCACACACCGCCGACTCGCAAGACCAGCGCCACCGGATGGTGCCGGCGTCCCGGCCGATCCTGGCGGCGCACGTCATCAGCGGCCGTCCCGACTACATCACGCCGCCGCTCATCAGCGCGTGTCCGGAAGCCGAGGAGGCGTACCGCGCCATCATGGCGCGCACGTGGGAAGCGATCGATCAGCTCCTCCACCTCGGTGTGGAGCGCGAGCATGCGCTGTACCTGCTGCCCAACGCGTTCCCGATCCGTTTCGAGGAGTCAGGCGATCTGCTGCATTTCCATCACAAGTGGGTGCAGCGGCTATGCTACACCGCGCAGGAAGAGATCTGGCGGGCCTCGCGCGATGAAGTCGAACAAGTCGAAGCGCAATTTCCGGTGATCGGCCAGTACCTGAGAGCGCCGTGCTGGGTGCGCGCGCAGGGCGAGGTGACGCCCTACTGCCCGGAAGGCGACCGCTTCTGCGGCGTGCCCGTCTGGAAACTCGAAGTGGAAAAATACCAACGGCTTATTTAAATGTACCGCCAGTTACTAGTAATTCTCTGTGTCGATTTGCTCTGGGCGCACCCATGCTTGGCCGAAACGAAGCCTTGGAACCCTGAGACAAGGTCGGGGAGCGGTAGTGTGAGTAAACGCGAGGCACTCCCAGCACTCATTAAAAAAGCTCAGGCCGTTGGCCCGTATCAATGCACGTGGCGTGTAACGATCGTCACCTACCCCATAAATCCTTCAGAATCGGTCTCCACGGAGACGATAACTGGTACGAGGTGGGTTGAGGGGAAGTTTTCCCGGAAGGACGATCAGCGAGGATCAGTCATCATGCATCCGGATGCGATCTATGCGTGCGATGCAGGCGCGGACGGTTGCCAGCGCGTCAGCCTTCCGCTGCGTGTGTGGGGAGTGGAAGTGCCGCTGGATTCTATACGCCCAATACCACCACCGGAGGCGCAGTTGGTCAGACTCCTCAATCATCCTGCCGCGCGCGTTCTTGGAACGGAGATCGTGGATGGCCAGAAAGCTACTATGGTCATTGTGGACAAGGAAGCACTCGATGCCTATCTTCCTGGCCTGCCGGATTTGATTACAAAGCCCAAACCGTATTTGAGCCGAGAGCCTAAGAAACCCCCAACAATTTCCACGAGCTGGTTCTCAAACGAGCATGGGCTCATTCTCAAAGGGGTGAGCGAGTTTCCTCAATGGCGCGACGCACCACGTCAGGTCGCGACTGATGCCTACGAGTACGTATTTGGAGATATCCCAGATTCGGTCTTCGAAGTTCCCCGCGAGGGCATCCAGGAATACCGGATCCCAGAGAATTGGCAACCATAGCCACAGCAACGGTACGGTGGAAAATGGAGCGAAGGTGAAATGACGACGGCAATAACACGACCGGATGCGCAGCGACAAGCAGCCAGTGTCTCGGCGGCGCGGCAACTGGTCAGCTTCAGTTTTTACCGGGTGGATCCGGCATGGCGCCGGCTGCCGAAGGCCACGCGGCGCAAGCACGCGGATGAGTTTTGCGACATCATCCGTTCGTACGGCAAACGGCTCATGGTGCTCACCTACTCGCTGACAGGCTTAAAGAGCGACGTCGATTTTCTCGTTTGGCGCGTGGGCAAGACTCTCGAAGAGCTCCAGGAGATGTCGGCGGCCGCCCAGCAGACCGCGCTGGGGGCGTACCTCACCGTGCCGTATTCGTACCTGTCCATGACGAAGCGCTCGACGTACGTGGACAAGCTCGACCCGGACCATCAGGACCGGCGGCTGTTTATCACCCCGGCGAAGGCGAAATACTTTTTCGTGTACCCTTTTGTGAAGACGCGGGAGTGGTACCAGATGCCCTTCGACCAGCGGCAAAGCCTGATGGATGAGCATATCCAGGTCGGCAATAAGTACCCTTCGGTCCGTCTCCACACGACATACTCCTTCGGCCTCGACGATCAGGAGTTTGTGGTCGCGTTTGAGACCGATCAGCCGAAAGATTTCCTCGATCTTGTGCAAGAGCTGCGCGAGACCAAGACCAGCCGCTACACGCAGCGCGATACGCCGATCTTCACCTGCGTGGCGCGCTCCATGCCTGACGTCATGAAAGACCTCGGAGCCTGAGCGATGCTCGCGCGCGTCGCCTCAGACACCGTCCGCTATACCAGCGACGGCGCAATGATCGAGGCATTCTTTACCGAACCGGCGTATGCCACCGGGCCGTCCTCGGCGATCCTGCTGCTCCATGAGTGGTGGGGATTGACGGAGCGCGTGAAGAGCCTGGCCAAGCGGCTGGCAAACGAGGGTTTTGTGACGCTGGCCCCGAACTTGTATGCGAGGCTCGGCGGGAAAACCGCCGCCACCGCCCAGGAAGCCTCGGCGCTCATGAGCAAGGTGTCCTCCCAGGCCACGCTGCGGGACCTCAACGCCGCCATCCAATGGCTCAAGCAACAACCGCAGGTCGATCCGCTGAGGCTAGGCAGTATTGGATTTTCGATGGGGGCCACTTTCGCCCTCACGCAGGCGATCCACAACTCCGACCTGAAAGCGGTCGTGGCCTTCTACGGCAAGACGCCGCCGGTGGAATCATTGCCGCGGCTCCTGCGGCCGGTGCTGTTCATCCATGCCGGGAAGGATGCCTGGGTGAACAAGCTCGAGGTCGATCAGTTCCGCGAAGGGCTGGCGAAGAACGGCAAGCCAGCGGACATCGTCAGCTACGCAAACTGCGATCATGGGTTCTTCAACGAGAGCCAGCCGGAATACCACCGGGAAGCGGCCGAGGATGCCTGGCGCCGCACATTGGAGTTTCTCCGAACGCATTTGAGGTGACATGGACCTGCAGGCCAAGAAAGTCGCGCTGCGCAAGATCCCGCACGGCATCTACGTCGTCGGTCTCAAGCAAGGCGATCAACTCAACGCCTTCACCGCCACGTGGCTCACCCAGGTGTCCTTCACGCCGCCGCTCGTCGCCATGGGCGTCAAGAAGGACTCGCATTCGCTTGAGATGATCAAGGCCGGGCGCGTGTTTACGGTGAACTTGCTGGGCAAAGACCAAAAATCGGTCGCGGAGCATTTCGTCAAGCCGGCCTCCGTCGTCGGCGAGAAGCTCAGCGGCGTGCCGCACCGGCTCGGCAAGACCGGCGCGCCGATCCTCGAGCAGGCGCTCGCGTACGTCGAGTGCGAGGTCCGCGAAGTCGCCAATGACGGCGGCGATCACGCGCTGGTGATCGGCGAAGTGGTCGAGGCCGGCGTGCACCGGGATGAGCCGGCGCTCACGCTCATGGATACCGGATGGCATTACGGCGGCTGAGTCGCGTCGCCGCCGCCATATCGCTGGCGGTGGTGATGGCCGCCGGTCCGGCAGTTGCCGCCGAGTCCAACGAACCGCCGAGCTTCATGCGCGGCCTCGGCAAGGTGTTCGGTGGGCTGGTGTTTGAATTTCCGCGCACGGTCCTGCAGGCTTCAAGCGAGGCCCCCGTGGTCGGCACAATGGTCGGAATCTTCGCCGGTGTCGTCAACGCCCTTCAGACGACGGCCGCAGGGTTCGTCGAAATGTCCGCCGCGTTCGACCCGTGGGGGGCGAAACGATCGCACGTTTCTTCAGAGCCGCGTTAACATGCGGCTTGCTGCTCGCCGTTCCTCAAACCGCGCACGCCGCACTGGGCCGGGCGCTTGGGTCGTTGATCGCCGGATTGATCGAGATCCCCCGCGCGACGCTGGC